>NZ_JBHWUE010000071.1:0-49549 GCF_042738615.1 Rhodococcus sp. NPDC059968 | reverse complement strand
ATCCTCATCGATCTCGCCGTCCACGGTGAACGCCGTAGCCATCGCGGTAAGTACGCGCCCGAACGGAGCCACCGGCGCTGACGGAACGGTCATCGGCCCAGTGTAAGGCGACGAACCGGCGACAACCCGACAAAAACCAGTTTCCAATGTCGGGTGGGTCGCCGACCGTAACCGCAGCGACCGCGGAAGCACCGACCGCAACGATGCCGAGCACAGCGGCGGTCCCTGCCGAAAGTCCCTCACCGAAACGCGGTTCGGGTGAAACCGCTGGTCATGATGGCGACGCGAACCACCCCATCTGGTCAGTGCCGGCCGGCCACCGCGGGCCGCCGTCCGGGGAGGCCACATCGGGCAGCGAGTGACCCAGTCGTAGCAGCCAGGAGGCGGCCGGTTCATTGATCAGCTACGCTTTCAGCCGTCAACCTGCGGGCGCCGGCCGGGATGGTGTTGCCGCCGGTGGGGTCCATTACGCGCGATTCAACGGAAAGTTCGTGGTCACGATGGTGATGCTGGTTCTGCACGCGGTGGCGGCACTGCTCGTGCTGTTCTTCAGGGCGCTCTCCCGCCCCGCATCCGGTCACCGAACGATCGTGACCGACGGATTCGACGACCACTACGAACAGCTCACCGACACCGCACCACGCCACGGCTGAGAAACGCGCACTCAACGGGTGTCCTGAACCTACCCGGGGCAGACACCGCTGCCGGGCCGAGAGCAACAGGTCGCCGAGCACAGCTGAGACCCGATCGCTGATGCCGTCGCCGCGGCGTCGATGGTGGTACCCGATCGAAACAGTGCGGCGACTGATGCGGAACCCCGCAGGGCCGATGATCTGGGGCGCCCCGACAAACAAACGAACCGGTCCCGGAGACCGCGCCTGCCGGCGGGTCATGACCCGATCAGCGCGGCCAGCTGCGCCGCAGCATCGCGCTCGGCGAACGACGGCACGAAATCTCCCTCATCCACCGAGTTCACAACGCCAAGCCTGCGCCCCAACGACCACCCCGGTCAAAGCCACACCGTCGCCTGGTAACGCGCACGAGCACATGGGATCGACCGCAAATTCACTTTGCAGACAATCGATTCGACGGTCAGTGCGTGCCCGCCAGGTCTCGATTGGGCCCGCCGCTGCCGTTTTCACAGAGGACCTCGGTGGGTCCGTACGGTGCGCAATCGCCTTCACGTGCGCGATATCGAACCGGACAGTTGAGATATTCTGGGCGGGCGTCCGTTCACATCCGGCGTGCAACCGATGAGCTTGTTTCATCCCCGTGGTCGTGGTTCGTGGCCCGATCATCGGCGGGGCTACAGGTTCGCCCTCGGTGACGGCGACCGTCACCGAGGACGCGACTGTCCGGGTCGGGTTCTTGCTGGGCACAGGCGCGAGGACGGCGCTGAGTCGGCGCAAGCGAGTCGTCACACGAAAGCGCTTCGTCCGGTTAACGACCGTCCGACGATCAGGGTATTCATTTCCCTGGTTCCCTCGTACGAATAGATCGCTTCCGCGTCGGCGACGAATCGGCCCACGTTGTGTTCCAGAAGTATTCCATTGCCGCCCATCAGCTCCCGCGCCCAGCCGACAGTTTCACGCATGCGGACCGTACAGAACGCCTTGGCGAGCGATGAGTGCCGGTCTTCGGCTTCCCCTTGGTCCTGCAACTGGGACAGCCGTGCACACATAGCCAAGGACGAGGTGATGTTCCCGAGCATTCGCACCAGCAAGTCCTGCACGAGCTGGAAGCCGCCGATCGGCCGGCCGAACTGTTCACGGGCGCAGGCGTATTTCAGCGCGTTCTCGTACGCGCCGCGCGCGCATCCGACCGCCATCCAGGCCACGCCCGCGCGTGTCACTCGTAGCACCTCGGCGGTGTCCTTGAACGTGTTCGCGCCTTGCAGGCGGTTGCACTCCGGAACCCGCACGTTGTCGAGTGTGATGAGCGCGTTCTGCACGATCCGCAGGGCGATCTTGTGCTCCTGCTTGTCCGCCGTGAATCCGGGCGAGGAATTCTCGACGACAAATCCCTTCACCTGGCCGTCGGCGACGTCCTTGGCCCAGATCACCGTGAGATCGCCGAACGTCGCGTTGCCGATCCATTTCTTCTGCCCGTTCAGGGTCCAGGTGTCACCATCGCGTTCGGCAGTCGTGGTGAGCCCGCCCGACGCACCGGAACCGACTTCGGGTTCGGTCAGCCCGAAGGATCCGATCGTCTCGTACTGTGCCATCGAGGGGAGGAAGCGTTCGCGTTGTTCGTCCGAACCGCACAGGTAGATCGATCCCATGGCCAGGCCGCCGTGCACGCCGTTGAAGGTGGCGATCGAGGAATCCGTGCGGGCCAGCTCCATCGCAATCATCCCGTCGAGCAAGTAGCTCCGCCCGGCACAGCCGTAGCCCTGGTAAGGCACACCGGCGATGCCGAGTTTCCGGAGTCCGGGCACGATCTCGAACGGGAAGGTTCCCGCATTCCAATGTGTGTTGATGATCGGGTCGACCTCGGTGGTCATGAAATTATGCACGGAGTGCAGCATTGCGCGCTCGGAGTCGGAGAGCATCTGTTCGAATGCATAGAAATCCGATGTGTCGGTGTTCGGATTCGGGCTCATGGGCTTACTCCTGGGTCGTGAAGGAAGGTGGTGATCACCGGCGCGAGTTCGGTGGCATTGGTGACCAGGTCGATGTGTCCGCCGGAGTGCAGATGCATGGTTGCGTGCGGCAACAGCTGATTCATGATTCGGGCGTTGACAACTGGCACGATCGGGTCGTCGGTACCCGCGACAAGGAGGGTCTGCTGCCTGATCGCGGGCAGCAGGGGCAGGCTCGTCCACACCGCTCCGGCAAGCAGTTGATGGACGTACCCGATCTTCGATCCGGCGTGCAGCTGCTGCAGGAAGAGCGCGGCGACGTCGTCGCCCTGCCGGCGCACCGTACCGCCGTACAGGTCACCGGCGATCGAGGCCGCGTAGGCCGGGTCGCGGAACCGGCGCGGTGTCAGCATCTTGGCCAGCACCCGCGGCATGCCCGGAACCATCAGTGCGCCGGTGCCGGTCGCGGCCAAGACCAGTCGCCGGCACCGGCGCGGATTCTGGACGGCGAACTGCTGTGCCAGCGCGCCGCCCCAGGACAACCCGAGCACGTCGACGACGCCGAGGCCGAGTTTGGTCAGCACCCGCCCCAGCACCCACGCCAGGTATGCAAACCCGTAGGGAGCAAGCGACGCGGGCGATCCGCCGGTGCCAGGAACGTCGAACCGAACCACGGTGATCTCCGGATCCAGCTGAGCCACCAACGGATCGAGCACCTCGTAGCTAGCCCCGATGCCGTTGCACAAGACCAGCGGCACACGTCGGGCGTCGGCGGATCCGGGCCGGATGCTGACCCGGATCCGCTGACCGGCGGCCGCGACGTATCTCTCGGCCTCGATGGCCGCGTTCATCGGTACAGCACCACGACGTCGGCGATGCAGGCCGGGCGTTCGGTGCCGTCGACCTCGTAGGTCAGTCCGTACACGACCTCGACGCCGGCGGGCTTGTGCTGGGCCGACGTGACGGTCACCGTTGCCCGGAGTTTGGCACCGACCGGCACCGGCGCGGGGAACCGCACCTTGTTCAGCCCGTAGTTCAGCGCGGCCTGCACGTTGTCGATGGTCAGGACGTCGGCGAGCACTCGCGGCGCCAACGAGAGCGTCAGGTAGCCGTGCGCGACAGTCCCCTTGAACGGTCCCAGGGCCGCGCGCTCGGGGTCGGTGTGGATCCATTGGTGGTCGCCGGTCGCGTCGGCGAAACGGTTCACCTGGTCCTGGCGGACGTCGTACCACGCCGTGGTTCCGAGAGTCTGTCCGGGCAGGTCGAGCAGGTCCGTCGGGTTGCCGATATGTGTGGTCATCGTCTTCTCTCAGGTGGTGTCAGTTCTGGTGCACGTAGGTGCCGGGCGCCGGGGCGACGGGTGCATAGCCCGGGCCGCCCAGGGTTTGCGGTGCGTCGACTTCGGGGCCGCTGCGGTCGGCCAGCCAGCTGTTGTAGTCCGGCCACCACGAGTCGGTGGTCTGCTCGGCCGTCTGCACCCAGTCTTCGGCCGTGTCCTGATCGACGTGGCCGATCCGAAACGAGGCCCTGGGGTTGCCCGGCGGGTTGACCAGTGCCGCGATGTGGCCGCTCGACGAGAGGACGAACCGGTTGTCCTTGCTGCCGAGCAGCCGGGCACTGCGGTAGCAGGCCTGCCAGGGTGAGATGTGATCGGCGACGCCGCCGATGACGTACGAGTCCGCGGTGACCTTCGACAGGTCGACCGGGGTTCCCAGCATGCTCACCGCCCCGGGGGTGGTCAGCGCGTTGCGTAGCCCTATCAGCACCAGGTCCCGGTGCAGCGCGGCCGCCATCCGGGTGGTGTCGGCATTCCAGAACAGCACGTCGAAGGCTGCGGGCGGGCGGCCCTGCACGTAGTTGTTCACCCAGTACCGCCACACCAGGTCAGTCGGTCGCAGCCACGCGAACACCTCGGCCATCGCCCGTCCGTCGAGGTATCCCTTGGACCTCGACGCTCGGATGGCGGCCTGCGCTGCTCGCTCGCTCATTGCGGCCGAGGCGAAGCCGGCTCTGCTCTGGTCGAGCACCGTGACGGCGAGCGTGAGTCCGGCGATCCGATCTCCCTCGCCGATCTCGGCGAGATGGGCCGCGGTCATGGCGGCGAGGATGCCGCCGGAGCAGGTCGCCAGCAGGTGCGCGCTGTCGGTCCCGGCGATCGTCTGCACCGCATCGAGCGCCTCGATGATCGCCGCGCCGTACGTGTTGACATCCCAATCACGATGCCGGGCTTGGGGATTGCGCCACGAGATCGCGTAGACTTGCTGGCCCTGCTGCAGGAAGTACTCGATCATGCTGCGACCGGGAGCGATGTCCATGATGTAGTACTTGTTGATTACCGGCGGGATCATCAGCAGCGGAGTCGAGCGCACCTTCGGTGTCTGCGGCGCGTAGTGAATCAGCTCGAACGCCCGGGTCTGCAACACCACCGCCCCCTTGGTGGTGGCGACGGTCTCGCCGACGGCGAACGCGTCGGGATCGACCATCGCCGGAATCCTGGGCTGGGACAGCATGTCGCGGGCGAAGGCTTTCAGTCCGCGCACGGCGCTCAGTCCGCCGGTGTCGATCAGTGCTTTCCAGCCGACCGGGCTGATCAACGGGTTGTTGGTCGGCGCCAGCCCCTCGACGATGTTGTCGAGAACGAACCGCATCTTCTCCGCGTCTCGCCAATCCAACTGGGCATCGTCGAACAGCTTGTCGGCCGTGTCCGCCCCCGCCAGGTACGCCTGCATCGTTCGCTTGAGCAGGGGATTGCCCTGCCATGCCGGATCGACGAAGCGTTTGTCACCCTTCGCTGGGACACGTTCGCAGGTCCCGACGGCGATCGTGCCCAGTTCGCGGGCCAGGGCGGTGCCACGGTGCGCGAGGGTGCGCTGCCGTGTGGTGAGATTGACCCCGAAGCGGGCCCATGCCCCATTCGGGAGCATTCGGCCGACGAATCCTCGAGTGGAGCTGGTCAGCAGCAGGTCCAACGGCGCGGCGAGCGCGTCCGGACTGTTGGTCGGGTTCGTCATGACTACTTGGCGCTTTCGGTTGTCGGAACGGCCACCTCGCGGCGGAGAATCTTGCCTGTCGCTCCCTTCGGGAGACTGTCGACGATCCACACGCGGCGCGGGTACTTGTAGGCGGCAACTCGCTGTTTGACGAAGTCGCGCAGTTCGCTGGGATCGACCCGTGCACCGTCCTCGAGGACGACCGCAGCGCCGATCTCCTCGCCGAGTGAGTCGTGCGGAAGACCGATGACCGCAGCCTCGACCACCACCGGATGCTCGTAGAGCACCTCCTCGATCTCCCGGGGGTAGACATTGAAACCACCGCGGATGATCAGGTCCTTCTTGCGGTCGACGATGTAGAAATAGCCGTCTTCGTCGACCTTGCCGACGTCACCGGTCGAGAACCAGCCATCGGCCGAGAGGGCTGACGCCGTGGCGTCCGGCAGGTTCCAGTACCCCTTCATCACGTTGTGTCCCCGAATCTGGATCTCGCCGAGCTCGCCCTGCGGGACCTCTTGGCCCACCAGGTCGACGATTCGCATCTCGACACCCTCGACCGGGGTACCGATCGACCCGGGTTTGCACTCGCGGTGCGGGTGGTTGAAGGAGGCTACCGGGGAGGTCTCGGACAGCCCGTAGCCCTCGAGAATCGTGGCACCGAACATCTTCTCGAAATCGGTGAGAACCTGAACCGGCAGGGAGGCGCCGCCGGATACGCAGACTCGGAGGGTCTCGGTCGCCGACGAAGGAAATCTCGTCGCCTCACCGAGCAGCGCCGAGTACATCGTCGGCACGCCCTCGAACACGGTGACTGCGTCGCGTTCGATCACCTCGATGGCTTTGTGCGGATCGAATCTGGGGATCAGTGTGAGCGTCGCGCCCGCCGACACCGACGTGTTCAGCCCGCAGGTCAGCCCGAAGACGTGAAAGAGCGGCAGGCACCCCATCACGACGTCGTCGGGCCCCAGTTCGATAAGGGTGCGCGCGGCGACTTGCTGGTTGCGGTTGAGGCCGCCGTGGGTGAGCTCGGCCCCCTTCGGCTTGCCGGTCGTCCCCGACGTGTGCAGGACGACGGCGGTATCTGCGTCGTCGCGGTCGACCGGACTCGCTTGTTCGGGCAGATCCGCCGTCAGTCTCACCAGATCGGCATCGTCTACCAGCAAGCATTTCGCTCCGGCGCCCGCGGCGCCGGCGGTGGCCTCCGCGGCGAACGCCGGTGTCGCGAAGAGCGCCGTCGCACCCGTGTTGGAGAGATAGAACTCGATCTCGCGGGATTTGAGCAGCGGGTTCATGGGGACCGCGACGGCACCACTGCGCAGGATTCCGTAGAAGGCCAGCGCGAACGCCGGCGTATTGGGCAGCATCAGCCCGACCCGCTCGCCGGGCCCGATGCCTTCGCGGTCGAGAAAGGTGGCGACTCGCGCGGCCGCCGCATCGAACTCGGTGAAGGTAAATTCCAGATCATCGCAGCGAAGCGCCACCGAATCGGGGTAGTTTCGTGCTGAGGCAACAAGATTCAGACTCAGGTTGGACAAGAGAACCTCCGGTGACTGTTGGCGTTTTGCCGGTAATTCAAGGGTGACTCCCGGCGCAGCCTGAGTCGATGGTGGCGGGAACAACGTCGATGGGCCGCCGGTGTGTGCGCTCACAACCGGCGTTCATCGGGCCTATCGTGTCCGTATGGAGGGACAGACCGATCCGCTCATCGTCGAACTCGCCGTCGCGATGCTGGCCCGTGCCGACCAGCTCGGTGCTGCGCTCGCCTCGGTCATCCGTCGGGACATCGACCACTACCGGTCGAACACCCTCGTGACCAACGACGAGATCCAGCGCAGCTGCACCGCGAACCTGACCTTCGTCTTTCATTCGCTGGCCGGAGACACCGAGATGGACGTCTCCGCAGCGGAAGCAACCGGGACAGCCCGGGCACTGGCTGGGGTCCCGTTGCCGGCAGTGATGGCGGCATTCCGGATCGGCTTCCGATTCATGTGGGAGAATACGGTCACCGAGGCGAGGAATCGCGACGTACCGCTCGACGCGATCCTGAACGCCACCTCGCAGATCCTCATCGCCCAGGACATGTTCACTCAGGCAATGACCGACGCCTACCGGCACCAACAAACGACTCAGGTCCTCCGCCGCGAGGAGGAGCGTTCGGCGCTGGTGGAAGCGTTGTTGTTCCGCCGCATCACCAACATACAGAGCCTGTGGGAGACAGCCGACCTCCTGCGATTGCCGACGGCTGGCCCGTATGTCGTCGTAGCAGCCCAGGTTCCCGCCATCGGCAAACTCGGCCTACCCGAAATCGCAAGCAAGCTCGACGTCCGCGACATCCGCTCAGCGTGGCGACTGCTGCCCGACCAACAGGTCGGAATCGTCTTCCTCCGCCGCCCCGACATCCTCCGCGAGCTGATCGATGTCCTCGACACCGCTGCCTCCTCGCGCGTCGGCATCAGCCCGCAGTTCGACGACCTCAGCGAGACCAGCGAAGCACTCCGACTCGCCCGGATAGCCATCGGCGAGAGACCGTCCGGCGACTCCTTGATCACGGTCTTCGACGGATCTCCGCTAGCTTTCGCCGCCGCCAGTGCACCCGAGGCCATGAAACGGATCGGGAAGTCCGTGCTCGGACCGATCGATCACCTGCCACCCGAGGAGCGCCAGATTCTGGTGGACACCTTCGCAGCATGGCTCGATGCCGGCGGTTCAGCGAACGAGACCGCTGCGAAGATCTACTGCCATCCGAACACTGTCCGGCATCGACTCCACCGCATCGAAGAGTGGACCGGCAAGTCGCTGTCGCGGCCAAAAGATGTCGCCGAGCTCTGCCTGGCATTTGAGATCGACCGCCTGCTGCCCTGAGCGACCCAGCGCCACGCTGCCGCCACATGCAGCAGCACCTCGTCTCACCCTTATGCGATCAATTGGACGTCGATGCAGGGAACAGGCGCGCTCCGCGGGAACGAGCGGCGGCGTACGGGAAATCGGACTTTCGGGCACACTGCGGGGACGGTCACACGTCGACCCGAAGATCCGCTGCGCCAGGCAGCTCACTGTCGCCGACTCCGCCTAGACGCGCACATACACCGCAGCAGTACCATCATTCCCACAGCGCTGGCGGCGATGGTCGGCCAGAACGGCATCATTCGAACAGCAACGGTGTCCGCTGTGCGCTCGGTGGCGGCAAGAATCCAGATGACGGCATATCGACGGATCGCCTCGAGCCACCGTGCTCACCGCCGCAACCCGGGTGCCGCGATATTCGGATCCCACATCGTCGCTGTCGGTTACAGGTTGCCGGTCCACCGACCCAGCGGTGCCGGTCGCGTGACCACCCGCAGCGAGCCGTTTGGACGCCGGTTCACCGTCGATCGATCTCACACATTCGGGTCACGACTTCACTGAATGCAGTGCAGCACAACATATTTTGGCCGTTGAAATTCCTGCCAGGAGATTGCCAGGCTCGTGCCAGCCAATAGCCAGGATGCGGGCCTGCACTGGTTCATATACCCCCCACTGGGAACGCCGCCAATCAGCCCACACGAGGCTGTCGGAGAAAGGATCGACCATGACCGGACAGACAACACCACTGGCGCGCAATCGACGGCTTCTGACGAGGGTCGCTGTGGTCGGCGCCCTCACTGCAATTCCCCTGGCCGCGCTCGCGGCGCCGGCGTCCGCAGCTACCGCTGTGCGGGTCGTGCAGGCAGATCGCAGCGCGCGGGGCGGTGACAGCGACCACCACCACGACTGGGACCGCCGCGGCGACCAAAGCCAGGATTGGCAGGACATCGTCCCGTGGCTGCCGATCACCAATCAGAATCCGGCCCCGACCACCAATCCGTTCTCGGGCCTATTCGGGTCCAGCTAGCGCTGGGGAGCATCGGAGTTCCGGACCGCGGGTCGCGCTCCCAGCGACCACGACCCGACGCCGGCCAGACATGAGAGGTAGATGAGGCCGCGATGAGGCCTTCACTCCAAAAACACTCGCTCGACAATCTTGCGTCAGCAGCCGTAGATAGCGGAGACAAGGTGGCAAGAGCCCGGTTGTACGCCGCTATCCGGCCGATGGTCGTGCGCCGCTGCCGCGCCGAACTTGCGCCCCGAGTCGCGGACACGGTCGCGGACGCCGCGTGCGCGTCAATCCTGAAGACACTCGCGGACAGCACCCCCGCGGACCCGTTTCTACACGTTCTGTACGCCGCGACGACTCAGCTGATCGCCCGATCCCCTGTTTCGGACCGCCGCACTGCACCGTCCACATGCCTCGCTGCATTGCCCCAACCCGAGCGTGACGTCCTGATCCTGCGGTTGATCGTCGGACTCGACACCGACGACACCGCAACAGCGCTCGGACGCACGCCCGGTGAAGTGCTCCTCGACCAGCACCGGGCACTGCAGACCCTGCGCGGCGCCCTCGCCGGTGCGGGGACCGAAACCCCGTAACGACCGGCACAAGAGGCAACCGCACGCAGGGCGGGGAGAACGATGAAGCACCGTTTCCGGTCAGATCCTGTGGTGCATCATGCCGTGATGGCCGCCTCCATGGGTGATGACCGCGACGGTGACGATCGTGTAGAGGATCGCGAAGACGATCAGCAGACCGCCGAAGATCCACAGCGAGAGTTGCCCGAGTCTGCGGACCCGGTCCGACGCGTCCTGCGCAGCCTCGACGTCACCGCTCGCCCACAGCGGATACACGTTGAACGCGTGGGTGAATGCGGAGAAGGCCAGCGGCCAGAAGAACAGCAAGGTCGCCACTGCCCATCCGGCGTTGACGACCGGCCGTGGCTGAGACCTGGCTTGCGCATCCGAGGTGCGGGTGGCGGTGGTGGGTGGGGTCGGGTCCGAGGGAATCGGATCGGTGGCGGAGGACGACATCGCAACGCTCCTGGGATCAAGGGGTTCACTTTTCACGGTAGGAGTCGAAGCTGAGGAGCGCCTGAGATCCAGCTGGCAATAGCGGCGCTGACCTTCGGATCACCACATCGGGGTCACGAGGACGGAAGGGAAGACGAACCCGGTATGCCGATGCGCACCGAGGCGACCAGGAGGTAGGACCGATAGAGGGACGTGCTCCTCCGGTCCATGCCCGCGAGCGCGATGACCCCGGGCGGTGCGGCGATCACCGCCGCCGACTTCTTTCGAGTGAACCCAACCGATCCGGGGCACCGATACGCCAATGCTCCGAATCCAAGTCATTCGCCGCTGCGTGGCAGACCGGGGAATCCCGCCGTCACCGGCCCCACCCCTCGCCTGCGGTGAGGCCGGTGTGCCACCTTCTCTCGGTTGCGGCGATCGGTGGCACATCGAACGCTAGGCGTGCCCGACACGATGTGGAAGACGGCGGTGGGGATTCTCAGCGGAATTTCAGCAGTCCGCGACCAGATCTGGACACTCTCACTGACTCCCCATCGATCATGCCGGCCGCACAGTGGTGACCCGCTGCTTCCCGACGCTGTCGCCGAAAACAAGACCGACGGCCCCGATTCCCGACCCCACACATTCGCACACCCCACCCGACCCGGGTATCAGGTCGATCGGCATCCCCAGTCGTACCGCCTGGTGACCAGAGCGTGTCATTTCGCCCCGGCCAGATGTCCCCTTGCCGCGACCTCGACACGAACGATACTGGCCGCCAACGGGTTCGGGGATTCTCAGTCTTCGAAGACGAGGCCACCCCACCGTCGTGCACGCTCGGCCGAGTCCGGTTCTGCCATGTCGTGCACCAGTCGTCCAGTGGGTTGTCCGGTGCATCGAAATCCCAGTTGGGTGCGTCCTTCCATGGCGCTGGGAGCTTCGGCGGCGGGGTCGGCTGAAGCGGCTGATTGGAACGGTCTGAACGGGCATCGCCGCGGCAGCGGAGATCCCTGGACCACCGAGTCCCACTCACGCCGTGGCAACTGCGACCACGACAACCGTCTTCTCGATCTTCATCACTACCTCCAAGGAGTAGGAGAGGCAGTACCCACATCGCCGCGGACTCACGCGGTCCAACCGCCACGTATCGGCGTCATCGAGGCCCACGGATTCAGGCCTTCTCCTCCGCCGATGGTCCCCGCGGACGAACCGCTGAGTCATGCGCCGAGCGCGACCGCCATGGATCCGGCCCCGCCGGCTCCCCCTCCAGGTTCTTGTCTTTGCCGCCACGGACGGAGGGACCAAGTGCTTTCGAGGCCTGAAACGCCCCGGCGTCGACCGATACGGGGGAACAATCATGACGGTGAGCCCCCTGCGACGGATCGGCCGAGCGCTCCTCGCGTTCGTGCTGGTGGTTGTCATCGGCACGGTCGGCTACGTTGACCTCGGCTTCGGGCTCCTGGACGCGCTCTATCAGACCGTCACCACGATCACGACCGTCGGATTCCGCGAAGTGCACCCGCTTACCGGCGTCGGACAGTTGTTCACCATCATCCTGATCCTGGCGGGGGTCGGCACCGCGCTCTACATGTTCGGTGTACTCCTCGAAGCGCTCATCGAAGGCCACCTGCGCCACCACATGGAAAGACGACGAATGGATCGACGCATCAGCCGGATGTCCGGCCACATCATCATCTGCGGATGGGGCCGCGTAGGCACTGCGAGTGCACAGTATCTCGACTCGCTCGGCCGGGAAATCGTCGTCATCGACCGCGACCCCGAGCGACTACACAATATCGATTACCCCACCGTGATCGGAGACGTCACCGACGACCGAATCCTCGAAGCCGCCGGCATCGCACACGCGCACGCGTTGATCTCCGCACTCGACACCGATGCCGACAACGTCTACGTCACCCTGTCGTCCCGGGCCCTGCGCCCGGATCTCACCATCATCGCCCGCGCCCGTAACGAGGGGTCGATGTCCAAACTTATGCGCGCCGGCGCGAACCGGGTCGTCAACCCGCAGCTGATCGGCGGCCGCAGGATGGGATCCTTTGCGCTGCAACCTCATGTGGCCGAGTTCTTCGACGTCGTGATGCACGACGAAAGCCTGGACTACCGGATGGAGGAGATCACGGTCGCAACCACCTCACCATGGGTGGGGTCCACGCTGGCACAGATCGCGCTTCAGGAGACCACTGGGGCACTACTTCTCGCAATACGCACCACATCTGGACAGTTCGTCGCCAACCCGGCACTCATACTCCAACTCGGGTCCGGAACGATCCTCATCGTCCTCGGCACCCCAGCAGAACTCGATGCGGTACGCCACCATGTCAACCAATGATGCCAGACGCCAGTCGTCACAGTTTCATAGATAGATTACTGATCACCGACAAGCTGGCCAGCTACCAGATCGCGCACCGCGAGCTCATGCCGTCGGTCGTCTGGTACGAGTCCACCGGGAGCACCGTCGCTGCCTGAATAGGAACCGGCAACAACGCTGTTCTCTCAGATCGCATCCGAACGTCTCGCGCATCCGGCGGGCGTGCGGGGTGTCCACGCGGCTCGGTCGACAGGATAGGGCCGCGACCGTAGACCAGCTACCGGAACTCGTTCGTCAAGCGGTTACCGGACCTTGACAGTTGTCGAGCTGGCGGGCTCACACCGGAACCGCTTCGATGACGGATGATCGGGGACCTTGTGTGATCGAATCCAGCATGAATCCGTGGTCAGTCAACAGTCGGCGCCATTCGGTGAACGTGCGCTCGCGACCTCCCAGGAGAACCAGCATGTGGAGATCCAGCAGAGCCATGGGGTGGGTTGTCGCTGTTTCCGGCAAGACCTGCTCGACAATCATCAATCGTCCGCTTTTCGGGATCGCTCGCCGACAACTGCTGAGGATCTTGCCAGCGGACACGTCATCCCAGTCGTGCAGAATCTGAGACAGCACGTAAACATCACCATTTTCTGGGATGTCGTCAAAGAAACTTCCACCCACAACTGTCGTTCGTTCACCGATGCCAGCCGAACAAAACTTCGACGCCGCTTCCGCGACCACATGAGGCAGATCGAGCAGAATTCCGCGTAGATGCGCGTGCCGATCAAGCAACCGGGTGATCAGCGCGCCGGTCCCGCCTCCGACGTCGACGACGGTTCCCGCGTCAGACCAGTCGTGGTTGAGCAAAGGCAACAAACGCAGCTCGACCAGCCCTGCTTGGCCCCGTGCGAACTCATCGGCTGCCGACGGATTCTCGGACAACCATTCGAAGTACGGCTTGCCAAATGCCGCTGAAAACGATTCCTTCCCCGTTCGGATCGAATGGGCTGCGTGCCCCCACACGAGGTAGGCCTCGTGTGACATCAAGCCGACCAAGTGACGAAGCGAACCCGGAGTGTCTGCCCGCAAAAGCTCACCGGCCTCCGTCAACGCAAATCGTCCTCCACCGTCTTCCGCAAGCAAGCCTTCCGCGACGAGTACCCGCAAGAATCGACCAAGTGCGTCGGCGTCGGCGCCCACGCTCGCCGCGAGATCACCAAGCAAGCACGCGCCGTCCGCCAATCGGTCGGGCACCCCCAGTTCGCAGACGGCTGCAATAGATTGGGAAACAATGTATCCCATGATTTGTTTTCTCACTCGGTGGTTGATGTCGCTCATGTTCACGCCACCTCGGACAGCCGCGGGAAGAGTGAGATCCTGGCAGCATTCTGCAAATACGACGCGCCTGCCGTCCCGCCGGTGCCAGGTACCGTTCCGATGACTTTCAGGGTGATGCCCCAGTGGCCTCGCTTCATCGCACCCCACGCACGGTCCAGGCGCCGCATCGACTCCTCGAGAACGCTTGCATCCGGATGCGTTTTCCGCATCGCGAGATAGACGTCCTGCAACGTAGCCTCCCCGATATCGATTTTCGCAATGTGCTCGAAGTCACGAGGATCGGGTGGAGCGCAGGCGAACTCGACCTCACGAAACGCGCGGGACTGCACCGCGCTCCGCCCATCGGTGAAGCCGCGAATTATCGAGAAGGCGTCAACCGGCATCGTCGTTAGAACCCGAAAGAGCGCAGGCACCGCTTCGAGGCGGATCGATGCCCTGTCGAGGCGATCCTTTGCCGCTGCGGCCTGACCGTGGTGCAGGTCCAGGATCGCCATCGAAATCGCTGTCGCAACCTGCCGATACAGACCTTCGAAGATCTGGATGCAGCGGATGAACATCTGCTCGTCGTGCAGGCGAGTCGTCGGCAACAACGTCAGCCGAACTGCAATTCCGATATCTTCGGGGACACCGTTCAGCGCCGGCGCGGCGACTGAAGCAAACGAACTGTAGTTGGCGCCTGGCTGAGCCAGCGCCACAAGGCCAGCCGCAGCCACGGAAGGATCGAGCGAGAAATCGGGTGCGAGCCTCGCGAGTTGTGTCACGACTCGTGTCGCTGCGCGCGTCCGGACCACCTGGGGTGCATGTGCCGACCTCCCGAGGGCTCGTGCCTCCAGCAATGCGAGGTCCATGGCCGCGGCAGCCACGAATGCGTCCACGCGCTGCGCGTCGTCGGACCGGACGACCTGGTCGAAATAGTCGAGCCCGACATATGACAAATAGTCGCCGTTCTGCGCATCGAACGTCATCGGTAGCCAGGCACCGAGAACATGATTCGCGCGGTTGTTGCTATGGAAGTTTCGCAGCATGGCGACCAGGTGAGGCCGGACCCCGTGACGCCCGACTGTTTGATAATGGGCCGCGACAGCCGCAAGGGGAAACACCGAGTGCCCCGCTTCCCATTGCCGAAGCGCATTCTCAATATTGCGGCCAGATAATTCATCGCTCGTCACGTCAGCAGCCTGAAGACACGTGCCCCCGACGCCGATCACGCCGGAACGAACGAATTTCTCCTCGGCTTCGAGCATCGTTTCGGAAATCAACGCGAAACTCGCCTTTCATCCATACTGCGGTGTTCAGCTATCTTCGACGGCGCGCGGCGAATACGGATAGACACCCTAGGGAGATTTCTCGACACCCTTTCCGCGGGGGGTGAAGTTTCCACCCCTGGGGTGCGTATTCAGCGGGCAGGCACCCGCCCACGATTGGGTGCGACACAGATTCCAGGCTTCGATAGCGAGGACCATTGACCATCGATGAGTGCAACTTCCGTGTGTTGCCCGGACGGGGTCATACGCCGCCAAAGCGCTTGTGAATAGCCGATCGCCGGATCCGTGCTGGCCGCAACCAAATATGGCCCGTAACTACTCCAATCACCGAGACAGCCGTCACTTGCAACGGCTCGAATAACGAGCTCGAGGCAGGTCGACCGCGGCTTTTACTTTCTCGGGAGCGGGCTTCTCGCAGCGTGCGCGAGCCACCGCATCGACGAGATCGACGCCACCTTTTCGTGACGCAAATCTAATGAAGTCGCAGATGTCCCACAGAAGGAAGAAATCAATGCACGTAATCGCCAGAAGCGCACTCGAGACGATCAACGAAGTCGTTGTAGGCGGGAGCATCCACAACCTGGGTGTCGTCAAGATATTCAACCAACACCCTCAGTTGGCGCAATTCATTCCTGGTGCCAGCAATTTGGCAATCAGTTGGGTCAGATTGGAGTGCGGTGAGGTCCTCGCGGTGCACAAGCATCCCGAGTCCAGCCTGATCCTGATCTGTGAGGGTTCCGGACGAACGATGGGCAGTGCAGAGCAGGAGGTCATTGCGGGGGACATGATCCTCGTACCCGGCGACTCCTGGCATGGCTTCGAAGGAACCCAGAACGGTTTCTGGGCGCTCTCGATCCAGTTCAACGGCAAGGCACTCTACGAGGACGCCGAGAAGCCCAACGCGATGTTTGCAAGCGATGTACCGAATCGGGCGGATGTGCTCCTAGCGGACAACGAGACGTACCTGCAGCAATTCGGAATCAGCAATCTGTTGCGGCTGATCGACGACCCCTCGTTTGACAACCCACACGTTCGGGAACGGTTGCTCGACTGCCAGCAAACGTGGTCGGACAGGTTTCAGGACCTGCTGCACCTGCGTGTCGCGATGACTACCGATCCGGCGCACAAGCAAGTAGCGCTCGATCATTTGGTCGAGGAACTGGGGCATAACGACAACCTGCGCAACCAACGGGAATCGGCGCACACGCCGGTCACCGATGCGACGTTCGTATCGACAATGGATTGGTTCAGGCATCAGATGCTTTACCGGAGCGACATGGTGCGCACTCTGCTGATGCATGTGGTGCTGGAAGGTAGTGGCGAAATCTGGCACCGAGAAGCGGCGCGAGCGTTTCCAACAATTCCTCACTTCCAAGAACACGGAGAAGACGACGGCCAGCACGTGAGCATGGGGATCGATCTGCTCAATCGAGCAACGCCGGCTGAGATCCAAGAACTCCGCGAAGCACTCGCTGAGGGATGGAAGATGATCACGCAATTGTGCGACAGAATCGCGTCGATCGCCGTGGCCGACACGGTGGTCCCCACGTACTCCACATGCTGAGCGTCCTCAGGAAAGTCGTCTGGTTTGAGGTTCCCAAACCCCAAACTCGGTTCGACCCACTGTCCAACGCCGCGCACCTCTCCAGATGGCAGCGGTGGTGCGACGCGGCGCAGCGGGACAACGTGAACGCGCCCCGAGGCGAGCGACTCAGCAGATCCGTCCTCGGCGGGCTCCGTCGTGACATCATGCTCGGGCTCGTGGCCATCGCGATCAACGCAGGATGCGCCTTCGGTGCTGCGATCACGCTGAAAGCACTGATACAGCACCTCGCCGCCGGCGGTTCAGCGCTCACGACCAACCTCACGCTTGGTATCACCTGCATCGTGCTGACGTACCTGGCGTGGCTTGCGTTGAATCACACCTTTATGCAAGCCGACGTGGTCGGCATCGGAGCCCGGACATACATAGAACAAAGGTTGCTGCACAAGAAGCGCAGCGTTGCACCCTCCGACCAACCGGTGGACCTTGTCACGCTACTGGACCGGGAGGCGGCACGCGTCGAAACTGCATGGTCAGGCCTCATTTTCATCATCCTTGCACTCGCAACGATCACCTTTACCTCCGCGTACTTCTTCGTGGCGTTGGGACTGAGTGCTCTGGCAAGTCTGTCGGTAATCTTCTTTAGTTCTGTGGTGATCTACTGGAACGCTAGACAATTGAATGCCGCGCATGCCGCACTGTCCGCGACGGCGGCAGATCGCATCGAAGTCGGCCTGTTTTCGATAAACAATCGCCTGCTCGCGTGGCTCAAGAACTGGAACGACGAACTGTTTCGGCGCTATGCCGACAAGCGAGATGGCGAGGAGCGCGCGCTCCTGAAAGCGGCGCGCCTTGTCGCGCGGATCAACCTCATATCGACACTCACTCCAATCGTTGCCATGCTTGCCGCGGTGTTTACCCAGCTGGCCTACGTTGGTTACGTCGATCCAGCGGGCCTGTTGTCCGCAATGGCGCTGGTCGGGGGTTTGAAATCCGTCGCCAACAATATTCCCTTCATAGTTCAGAGCCTTTCCCAGGGCATCGTCGGGCACACCAACATTGCGAAGTATTTATCCAGTCCCCACCCGGCAGACACCGATGCGACGGCAACGCACCTGCCGGCAACAACGGCGAAGCACATCGCTGTGGTCGGCGAGGCCGGCAGTGGCAAGACATCCGTTCTGAAAATCGGTGCACGCCGCAGCAGCGAAGTGAACAGCAAAACGTTCTTCGTACCGGATGAACCGTGGATATTCCCTGGCGGGCTCTACGAAAATTTGTGTCTATATCGAAGCGATTTTACGGACGCCGAGGCCCGTCAAGCTTTGAAGCTGTCCCGACTTCCCGAAACCTTCTACGGCGACTACGTCGCAAGCAAGTCACGCGACCGGACCGAGGGCTGGGACGTGTCCCGCGGGCAGGGGAAGCGGCTGGAGCTGGCACGGGCAATATTGGCCGAACCGATGTTCGTTTACCTCGATCAGCCCACCGCAGGGCTGGACGACGACCTGGCGAGAGGGCTGTTGGCCTCGCTTCTGCGCGGGCCATGGCACGACACCACGGTTATTTATGCAACGGACAAGCCCGATGAAAAAGATGCTGCAGACGAGATTTGGGTAGTGGCCGGAGGCGAGGTAGTGGAGGTGATACGTAACCCCACACCACGGGCGGCGAATCCTGTTCAAGACCGCAAAGAGCGGCGCGCTGCCGAGGATCGGTCGGTATCTCGACATCCCCAGGGCATCGACCGACCGGAACTCTCGACCTCGTCACGCCGCAGTCTGATGAGCCTGGGCATCGCGAAGGTTGCAGTTGTTGCATGCGTCCTGTTTGCGTGCCGCGACCTTCTGACGATTGTCGGTGACTATATAGCTGCCAGCGGAATTTCGACCACGAATGCGCGGACGACAGCGATAACCCTCATCGCTGTACTGTCGGCTGGGGCAATCCTGTCGATTTTCACCGCCTTACTTGTAGTCAAGCGCAGCATCATGGCAGCATCCCGCAAGTGTCAGAGTTATTTCTCGACTGTCATGAGCCCAAAGCTCTCCAGGTCGGCCTTTGTCGAGGTCAATCAGGACTATCAGAGCAAACTGACATGGGATCAACGACGTATCGACGAAGTTCTGCCCGAAGTAGTTCTGAATACGCTGGGTGCGGCTACGCTGCTGCTCACGACCACCGGGTTCGTATTGAGCAAGAACATTTTCGTCCTGTTGCCCCTTGCTGGGATGTGCTTCGCTTACTGGCACAGTTCGAGGCGATCGGGAAAGCGATTGCAGTACTTCAACGATAGAGAGATCGGTACGACGTCGACAGTGTTGGAGCGGGTCGAGGCTATTACGTGCAGCTCAGCTAGATTCGACTTGGCACGCGACAACTCGGCTCTCGTAAACTGGCTGAACAAGAGTTTGATGAATCGTGCCTTCGCTTCGATGGACAATGCGGGCGCGCGCCGCTGGTTCAATTACAAGCTCGATTTGATGGGTGTGCTCTTCCTGTCGGTCGTCGTCGGTTCAACCGTGTTTGTCCATGTCGGCGGCGGACCCGGCCTAAAAGGTGTTCTCGCGCTCAGTCTCTCGTACAGCCTCATCGCTGTTTTCGCGCGAGTGGGCCGTTGTCTGGTCGACCTCAGGCAGGTTCTCGACAGCGCGGATCGTCTCCTCACGCCTCCGACCGACCCGGCGCCGTGCTGGACTGGCCCAGCAGTTGAAGACACAGCGCTCGTGTCGTTTTCGAAGGTCGGGTACGTCGCGCCGCACACCGGGGCGGTGCTGCTGGAGGATCTCTCAGAGTCGTTCGCTAGCCGAGACGTCGTGGTCATAATGGGTCCGAGTGGGGTCGGTAAGTCGACATTTGCGAAGCTGGTTGTCGGCAGTCTGCAGCCGACAACAGGCGTCCTCTCGACATTGGGCCGGACGACGGGATACGTGTCGAATTCCCACGCCGAAGACGTCCTCTTGATGACGTCGAGTCCGATCTTCAAGCCAGGAAGACTGATCGAACACTTCAACAGCCCGTTACCGCTCGAACTGGCTCGCGTGGTCGATTATCTCGACGTGGCAGACGTCGCCCGCCGACTCCCCTCTGGATTCGACGAGCCCGTCCCCGCCACCGGTCAGTTGAATCTGAGCAAGACGGAACTCCAGCGGCTGGCGCTCCTCGACCTTTTGATCAATCGCCCGACGGTCGCAATTCTCGACGAAGCGACTTCCGAGTTGAGTGCAGGAGCAGAGCTCTCGATATTGCGGGCCGTGATCTCTGCCTTGCCGGACACGCTTTTCTTCATCATCACGCACAATCCCGAGCTGACCAAACTTGCCAATCGAATCTTCCATTTCAACGGTGAGCGACGTCTCCTCGATATTTCCGGCCAGTCGCAAACGACAGCCGATCGGAACTGGAATGAAAAGGAGGAAGTCCATGGAATGGCAGCCTCAACGCGATGCGTTCTGTAACAGCCACAACGTTCCACAGCCACAACTCCCGCTGAGGAACATCGCGCACTGGAACGCGGTGCTCCAGGGCAGCGTGAGCGGCGATGACGCCCTGCATCGCGAGCGAGCCTACGTCGCACCCGGATACTTCTACATGCCCGTGTGCGACGAGCCCGACAATCGGACACTGGCGGAGTTGTTGGACCTGGCATCAACCGCCGACTGGTTGTTGGTCCCATCCCTTCGCAGATACGATCGCTGTCGTCGCGCCGACGCTATTGCAGTTCCATTCATGAAAGCGGCATTCTTCCGGTCTTCCCGAAGTGTGGATCTCGCCCTGCGAACAGCGGTAGGAGCCAGTCAATACAAATCAATAGTCAGGCTCACAAGGAAGGCTGAGGCAGCGTGCACCACCGAGATACACCGTCTCTCGGAAGTGGCGGAAGACAATCGAGTACTACGCGATTTCGCCAACCTTCAGGCATTGAACGTGGCGAAATATGGACACGCCAAGAACCTCTATACGCGCGATGTGCTGCGTATGCTGGCACGCTCGTCCGAAGGTACGAAATACTACGTGAAGCTGGACTACGAGAAGTCTTCGAATACTCCGTTGGCCGGATCACTGAGCTACGCCGACGATGACCGTGGCGTGTTTACGAAGCTCGTTCGGGGGCTGGACCACGACCGAATTCCGCGCGGGTTGAATCTGTATATCACCGACTACTATCAAATGTATCATTTCGCGGATCGGCTGGGTTTCGCGGACGTCTGCCTTGGCCGAGGCGCTATCGATGCCAAGGTCCGGGTAGGCGCAATTCACATTGTCGACCTGGACAACTGGCTGATTCCAGTCAATACACGGCGTACGCAGGCGATGCAGGAATACGCGAGATCGCGACATGGAGACTAGATGATCAGCGAAATAGCCTGGGCAGATGGAAGATGCGTCCGATTTGACGAGGTGAGCCTGTCACCTGCCACCCATGGGTTGTCGTATGCCACATCGGTATTCGACGGTATCCGCACCTACGGCGGAAGCATATTCAAATGTGACGACCACATAGCCAGGTTGCGGCGGTCCGCTGAGTTGTTCGGGCACACCTTGCAATATTCGGATGCGGACTTGGCCGATGCTTGCCGGGAATTGGTGAGGGCCAACGAACTGGCCGATGCGTACATAAAGTGTTTGGTTTTCTATGACGACACAGATGTCAGTTTCAAGGCGCAGGACTCTTCCAGCACGGTGGTCCTGTTTGCCCTGCCCTTTCCTTCGAATTCGGCCACGGAGCAATATCGGCTCTCGACGGCAGCGTGGCGGCGTGCACCCGCCTCATGCCACCCGTATCAGGCGAAAACGTCGTCTACCTACGCGTTGAGCTACTTGAGCCACCGCCAAAGGGCTGACGGCTACAATGATGTGCTCTTCCTTTCGATAGCCGACGCTGTTTGCGAGTCGAGCGGATCGAACGTGTTCTTCGTCAGGGGAGACGCATTGTTCACGCCCACTACCGAATTAGCGCTCGACGGGATTACCCGAGGGGTGATCATCGATGAGCTGTGTCCGCGACTGAAGCTCTCGGTAACGGAACGCGACATCGCGTACGGCGAGATCGGATCGTTCGACGGGGCGTTTCTGTGTGGCACTGCGGTCGAAATCATGGGGGTTACCGGTATCGACGAGATCCGGTATGAGAAGTCCGCATTGGTCGATGCGCTTGCAACCGAGTATCGAAACTTGACCAACGGCCGGTCCGCGATTCGATAACGGTTCAAAGGCTGTCTTCTGTGGGTGGTCGACCCGGACTACCACAAGGGGGTGGGCGATCTTTCCCCCCAGGGTTCCTGGCTTCAAGTCCGCCGGCTCGGGATAGTACTAGAAAGCAAACCGAGTCCCCCGCACCGCAGGAGCTGTATGCGCGCAATCAACGATATTCAACCTTCGGATAAGCGCGCTGAAAGCGCCATTGCGCCAATCGATATTCCATCCAGCGGAGTCTCCTGAATGAAACTGCTCATCCTCCATCGCGTTCCCTATTCCTTCATCGAATACCATCGTGTAATAGATCATGGAATTCACGATGCCGTCTACGTGGGCACAGCCGCGCAACTTGCTACCGTGCCGCCCGACCTTCCCTGCAAGAGGGTTGAACGGCCAGGTCAAGCAAGTCTGGCCGAGGAAGCTCTCACCCTGTTCTCTCCCGACGATTCCTTCGACAGAGTCATCAGCGTTTCCCAATACGAGATGATGGAAGCAGCGCAGATAAGGCGGAGCCTCGGAGTAGACGGGCCATTACCGGAGCAGGTCCACATCGTGAACGACAAGGTAGCGATGAAAGCCGCAGTCGCAGGATGCGGACTTCGCGTACCTCGATTTGTTCGGTGCGATGAGGCGCTCACAGCTTCATCCGCCGATGTCGCTCCTTGGGCTGGGAAGACGGTGCTCAAACCAATCGATGGAACCGCCAGCAAGGATGTTTTCGTTTTCGCCACCTACGCTGACGCCAGCACTGCGATCTTCAAGGGCCGAACAGGTCTGGAAGACTGGGATCCGGAGCGCTTCCAGCTCGAAGAATATGTGGAGGGGCCGATCTTCCACTTCGATGGCGTAATGCTCGCCGGTGCGCCGGTGGCGATCGTCGCCAGCAAATATTTAGGCACTTGCCTCGAGTTTGCCCAAGGAGTTCCGCAGGGATCGATTCAAGTCGACGACGACGGCGGGCGCTGCAAGGTAGCGGTCGAGTATCTTCGGGCCGTGGGTATCTACAATGGCCCATTTCATCTTGAAATGATCGAGACCGTAGATGGAATGGTTTTCCTGGAGGTCGGTGCCCGCCCCGGCGGCGGACATATCAAGGAGACATTCCGGCTTGCCACGGGCATCGACTTGGTCGCGGCCGGTTTGGCCTGCAACCTCGACTGGTCACCTCTTGAAATTAATCCACTGAAACGGTGGTTCGAAAGGTCGGCGAGTAGCAAGGTCTACGGGGATTTCATGTTCCCAGGTCACCTGCTTCGGTCGCGGCACTGTGCGATCTCGGGCGGCGAAAGATTTCAAGGCCACCCAGATGTCGTTCGTTGGAAGGAGCTGGATGCAGGCGCTTCTCTTCCGAAGACCGTTAGCTATTTCGATTTCGAATTACCCGTCAGCGGCATCGTCGCTGGTCGGTCGAGCTCTGAAGTGACATCACTTATTCGCGAAATTTTGACGACCGTGCAAGTAATACCAATTGAGCAGCCCATGCAATGCCCCACATCTTGCTGACCGGGCGGTGCGTACATCTGCCCTGTCAGTGCCGGAGCGGGCTCGTCTCCACCCGAATCTGAGCCTGCGCCCCTGCCAACCGGCGCTTGGCATCCACAAGATCAGTGCCGACCGCGACAATTACACCTTGACGATCCGCAGAGGATCGGAGCGGACCGAGGCGTTGCCCTGGTTCGAGAGAACACTGTAACCGGATTATCCCCTCGGTCTGACGCGCGGCCTCGATGCCCTGCACCCGTTCGATCACCACATTCTCGTAGGCAAAGAACGCGATGCAGCCCGCCCCGCGCCCGGGTGTTCGCGAATGCGGCGGCAGCCCGGCAAGATGACAGATCGACTCCCGGACCAGATCGCGACCCATTGCACGGAGCACTAGCTCCCAGATGAAATCGCCTCCAGGACGGGTATTGCCCTCGATGATCCGGGGCCCGGCCGGGCCGAAACGCACTTCGGTATGGGCTGGCCCAAAGGAATGACCGATCGAACTGAGGAAATCGGTAACGAGACCGCGGAGCTCAGCAAGGGCCGACGCTGCGAGCACGGCCGGCATTAGATGACCGATTTCGATATACCGTGGCGGGCCAGTCGTGGTCTTGGCGGTCACCGCGATGATGTCATGCCGGCCATCCGTGGTGAAGGATTCGACGCTGTATTCGGGGCCGTCGATAAACTCTTCCACGAGGGTCGGCCCGGGGTACTCGCCGCGAGAGTGGGCGAATGCGGACTCGACCTGGTCAAGGCTCGAGACGCGATAGACGCCGGAGCTGCCGGCGCCTCCAGCCGGCTTGACAATAATTGGGCCGCCCACTGCGAGAAGAAAGTTCCGTACCTCGGAGGCCGAATGGCAGCTCTGGGTCAGCACAGCGCCGAAATCACGGCTGGCCAGGTGCTCGCGCATGGCGATTTTGTCGCGGGTCAACCGGACGGCTTCCCGCGCGTTGCCCTTGATGCCTAGAGCCTCTCTGATCACGGCGGCTGGCATAAGGCCATGCTCGGTGAATGACACGACGGCATCGACGGGTTCGAGCTCGTGCAGCGCCCGTGCCATGCAGAGCGCCTCTTTCTGGTTGCGGTAGTCGAATACGCACAGCCGGTGGGCGCGCCTGGCCTGGCGCACGGTGACCGATTCAGAATTCTGAAAAACAGACAGTTCGACCGGCAGATCTTCGATCATTCGGAAAGTCTCGTCATGTCCGCCGACAATCAATATGTGAGCCATGCCGACCCGGCTCCTCCATGTCCGTTGAAGTGAAATACCGGCTCGTGTCCACCCCTAGCGGATCTCGGCGGATCGGGGGCGATTCCGGCGTTTGGAGGTCGCGCTCGTCGGGCCGGTCTCACTTCCGGCCCTCGATTACGCTGAAGCCGCAGGGCAGGAGCGTACTGCCGGTGAGTTCGAGGCCGGCGCGCTGGTACAGGCGTGCGTAGTCGTGAATGGTTCGCTCCCGGCCGCCCGTCATAACCAGCATGGCGACATCTACCACATTCCCCCAGACGTATCCGCCATCCTCGCTGATCACCCTCTCCAGGACCAGAATCCTGCCGCCGGGCTCGAGCGCGTTCGCGCAATTGGTGAGGATGCGTACCGAGTCATCGTCGTTCAGCGTGTGCAAAACGCTCTTGAGCAGGTGGACGTCGCCCCCGCCAGGCACCTCTGTCAGACCGTCGCCGGGCACAATGTCACAGCGCTCATCGACGCCATATTCCCGCAAGGTGTGACCGGCCCTGGCCAGCGAGAACTCCAGGTCGTAGATCGTACCCCGCAGATGATCGTATTTGCGCAACAGCTGGGCGGTCACGATGCCGTAGCCACCGCCGACATCGATGACGTGCCGATTGTCCGTGAAATCAACCGCTTCCGCGGTCTCGAGACCGGCGCGGATCGAGATCTCGTGCCAGCCTAAATGGAAGCGCTGGGCGGAGTCGGGGTGATCGGCTAGGTACTCGAAGAGGGGTTTGCCGAAGAACTGGCCGAATCCTGTCTGTCCCGTACGAGCGCAATGGAGCAGTTCGCTCCAGGCCAGATAAGTTTCTGCGCCAGCAAAGAGCTCCACCTCGCTTGCGATCGATTCCGGATTATCCCTGCGCAAAAATTCGGCTCGCGGCGTGAGTGCGCACTTGTCCTGCTCGTCCACGGAGAAGATTCCCGCGCTCATCAGTAGGCGGAGGATCCGCTCGAGCGCATCGGGATCAGTTCCGCTTCGTTGGGCTAGATCGACAAGCGCTAGCGGGCCCCCCGCTAGCAGATCGGCGAGCTCTAGCTTGACGGCTACGAATAAGCAGCAGGATATGTTGTAGCCATGGACCATCTCTTTGACACAGAGACGTTCGGGCTTATCACGGAAATCGAAATACATTGTGCGCCTTTGAATAGGTAGTGGAGAACAGCAATACTGCAATGCCCGCGCCCGACTGGCCGACGATGGACGGATGCGTCATGGATGACTCCCTGATCTCAGCGGTTGAACTCCCAGACTCCCGGGCGTTCAACCAGCGTGAGGCTTCACCGCGTCACTCGATAGATACCCCGGGGCTGGCAACCATTCACCCCCCGGAGACATCGCGGCAGCGTGAGCACGGCCGCCGAACCGGTCACGACGGACCCGGTGCGGGCGAGGATGCGGCCGGCCATGATCGGCCCGACCCCGCGGATGTTCTGCAGGGTCGACCCGCATTCGTCGAGGACGGTCTTGATCCGATCCTCCAGATCGTTGATCTGGAAGCGGAGTCGGCGCAGGCAACCGACCATCTCGAGGGCGCTGTCAACTCGAGGTCGTGTAGGACAATCTGCTAACCACATAAGCCGCATTCGTCACACGCGACCTGGTGAATCGAAGAGGAGAACCGGCGGAAATCGCCCGCGGATTGCTCGAGTTGACAGTGCCGTCCCGATCCTCAGCAGCTGGGACGATCTCCACTTCTGCGACAAGTTCTTACCGACATTCGCACTGATTCAGCGGACATGCCGACAAAGCGACCCTCTCGAGTGCCTGCACACCGTCCGCGGAGGTTCGCCGAACGAATCCGGGTCGACAAGTCCCGATCCGGACAGGGCGGCCGGCCGGCCTCTCAGCGAATCCTCAGCGGACCGGTGTTACCGTCGCGTCCGCGGTCGTCGCTGATCCACAACGTGGCAATCAGCCCTCCAACCGCGATCGACGAGCGTCGGGAATTGCGGCGCTCGTCAAGCGGGATGCAAGCAGCACACCACTGCTCGCACGAGGGTGCCACCTGCCCGCAACACCGATGCCGCAGCGTTGGATCCTGCACGGACATATCCGTCAAATCTAGTGGCCACGAATCCTTTTCGTGAATTTCTGATCAATACGAAGACGCTCTACTCCCACACTGGATACGCTCAGCCTTCATTCTCGTCTCGATCGACGTGCACTCAGAATGGGGTAGACATGACAGACACAGGCAGCTCTCGACGAAGGTTCCGAATCGTCACGCGCGCAGTCGCAGTCGTGGGAATCGCGGTGCTGGGCCTGACCATGAGCAATGGCACCGCCATGGCGGGGGTGGACAATTCCAGCTCCGTCATCGACGCGCGAGGCAATCGCATCGAAGTCCTGCAAGGCGATACGCAGTTCCAGGTGGTTCCGCCGCTGGACGGGGTGCCGACCAGCGTCGAGTTCTTCCACAACGGCTACGCGGGGGTCAACATCACGGGGCCCAACGCGGCAGAGTTCAAGGGCACCAAACTGACTGTCGGCTATCAAATTGGGTACCCGATTTCATTGACCGGCGCGACCATCGTCCTCAACTCACCCGGCCTGGGGTTTGCGATCGGCACGAGTAACGGAATCGACCTCGGGCTCGTCCCGGACCCCGCGCTGAGCCTGAACGCGAGTAACCACGCCGACCTCGTCGGTGACATCATTCCTTCGCAGGAACTCGACATCGACCTGAAACCGGGCGGAATCACCACTGTTCCACTCCTCGAGAACCAGTCGTTCGATGGGCCGGCGGCCGCGGTGAGGATGCAGGGAGTTCACGGTTCGATCTCCGGTGCGATCGGTGCGGTCACCATCCGTCCGTACGCCGTGGCAGTCACTTCCAGCGGTGACACCGTCATGACGTACGGTGTTCCTCAGAAGCTCAACTAGACAGCGCCCCATGCTGTCCCGGTGACATCGGGTGCGGGTGCGACTCGCAGACGGTGTCGCGATACCGTGCGTAGCGTTCTCAGCGCGCTGCGCACGGTATCGTGGCCCCGGTCCCCGCCCCTCGGGCGGCGTCATGACAGTAAGCGCACCGAAGGCTCCCGTCGGCGCAAATGAGCTTGCGCCGACGGGAGTCGCTGTACCGGCCACTCCCCCTCTCGCCCCGGGATGAGGACCGACACGCTGCCTCGTATCGGTTGCAGCGATGGGCAGCACGCCAATAATATTCCAGCACAATCACATTACGTAACCCTGCGACCGCGATTCTCAGCGCAATATCAGGAACTCCCACTCGACGGAGCCCACCAATCGACCTGCAGGGCAATCAGACATTTCACACACAGCGGAACGCTGAAATGTCTCCTCAGCAAACTCTCAATAAGTACAGCGTACGATTTTGGGAGTCCTGCCTGAGCGGTGGCAATGAATGCCTTTTCAGCGCATGACTTCAGAAGAATCGGATATCGGTTACCCCGGAACGAGACAGGACTGCTCGCGTGCACCATGTTCACGGAATACAGGCGACCGCGGTGACCCGTCCGCGAGTCTCGGCTCGAATCGCTCCGGATGTTCGTCCACGAGTGCTGACAACGCCGATCGTGACAACACTGCGCGACGCGCCGATAGCCCTTTTGCGAATCAATTACCAATTGTTCCGTATTCCTTTGCAATTGGTGGAGAATATCGCGGCCACGCAACTCAGCGAGCAGGCACCAACTCGCCTCGCCTACGAACAGTTGCTGATCAAGTGCGATCGAGCAGCCGGCCACTTCCTCAACGACGAGAACGCCGACGACCGAGCAGCAGAACTGCACCGCCATACCGCAGCCGTTCGAGCCGCAATCGCCCGCCACCATCAGCAAGTCGATACCGAGAGCGCGGCACTCCTCGATCTTCAGCGTGCACGGTTCCATCAGCGCCGCACAGGCACCGACCCGGCGTAAACCTCTCCCCCACCGTGCCGGGGCACGCGGTCCGCGTTCGGGTCAGTCGGACTCGGGGTGCCGGGTCACAGGTGATGTTCTCGACTGCCTCGACGACGCCATGACCGACCGCGCCCGCGCTGACTTCGAACGCAAGCTCACCATGCTCACGTGCTACTTGGGAGGGCGGTCGCCGGTGCCCACGCAGGCAGGTTCGACAGCCGGCTGCTTGCGGTCGGCGATACAGTCCTAGTCATGACTGGGCGCATCGATATTTCGCTGGTGCTCGCGTCCGCACGAGTCGGTGTCGGGGTGCTGCTCATCGCCGCCCCGACCGTCGTACTGCCTCGCAAGGACGCCGCGAACGGTACGAACGCCTTGCTGCTGCGGACGGTCGGGGTCCGCGATCTCGTCCTCGGTGGCGGTGCGGTTCTGGCCCGGACGAGGGGCCGCCGCGAGGAGTTCCGGCGCTGGGCGTCGGCCGGGCTTGCAAGTGACGCCGGCGATCTGTTGGCCGGGATCTGCAGCGCCCGCCTGGTGGGACGATCAGGCGCGATCAAGGCCGTCGCGGTGGTGGTTCCGTGGGTTGCTGCCGGTGCCGCTGACTTTGTCAGAACCCGACCGGATGGAACGCGGCAGTTCTCGGCGCAGTGGGTAGCCGACACCGCCAGCCGTGCGTCTCACCAACCCGGACATGTCGCGGTGGGCCAAGGTACACAATCTGCGTGATTAACGAATAGGTGATCGCAGACTCGGATGCCCGGTGCGCCGTTCAGCGTTTTCACAGGGAAGCAGAGCCACACTTCATCTATGCCCTCGACTAGGACAATGCCGACAGTCGCGGGCGCAGCCTCTTCATAGACTCGGAGGTAGTCATGAAGTTCAACGAGAAGGCCATGGTGGCGGCAGTTGCCATTGCGGTGTCAGCACTTGGTGGGCCAGGGATCGCAACCGCGGCGGCGGGGCCCGTACAGGCGAGCGTCAACCACCCCCAGGCGCAACCCAGCACTCCGCCGCCCCATGCCCCCGCCTGCGGTCCGTGGGCAGACGCCCCGAATTGGAGTGCCGACACGCCGAGCAACCAACTGAACGACTGGTGCAACAAATGGCAAGGCCAGCCACAAAACGGTGTACGGGACAACCATGGCGGAATGATGTTCGGAAACTGATCCATCCCCGAGAAGAATCCCGCCCCGAGATCGGGCACTCCCCGACGCTGAGAGTCACGAGAGTCGTATTCGGGCCCGAGCAGTCCGAGGGTGCCCAGAAGTGTCGAGGCATCCAGGATTCCGATTCCCGGTGCCGGTTCATGCCGCGGTTCCCATCGTCGTCGTATCCGTGACGACGGACCGAACAGGGTACTCACCACAGTCTCGGACACCGATCCGGCTCATCCAGGCGACGTAGACCGCAGATCCGGCGAGTACGGCGGCGCCGCCGAGCACGACGCCACCGACCACATCCGTGAACCAGTGCTCACCGAGGTAGAGGCGTGTAGCGGCCACCAGCACAGTCACGAGACCGGCAAGAACACCAAGTGCCCAGCGTTGGGCGGTGGGCAGACCGAATCCGAGCATGACCGCCGTCATCCCGAACAGTGCCATCGCCCCGGTGACGTGCCCTGACGGAAAAGAGTGATCGGTCTCGAGCAGAACCTGCGTGATCAGCGGCGGACGCTGCCGCCCCACCAGGCCCTTGGTGACGGTGGACGCCACACCGGCCGCGCCGACGGTGCCCACCAGGATGATCGCGGGCAGGAGGGAGTGCGCCCGCCGGGAGGCGATCGCGCCGATCACGATCGCAAGAACGAAGGTGCCGACCGGGCTACCCGCATCGGTGATCGCGATGGCCGGTCCGGTCAACCACGCCGAACGATGCTCGGTGAGCCAGTTCAGTACGAGTTGGTCGGCTGCGGTAATCGTCCCCGAAATTCTCACCTGGTAGGCGAGCGCACCGAATCCGACCACCAGAGCGCAGAGGCGAATTCCCGTCAGCACCCACGACGCCCGACCCAGTCGCGTGTCGCCCACGCCGCGCGCCAGTGACGCGGCAACGAAGACCACGAGACACGAGGCGATCAGGACCAGAGCGAACGTCGCCGCGCTTCCCTCTCGAACCTCCGTCAGGGCGGCGCGACCGACACCGATCAACCGGGCATGCCCGGGCGAAGCCTGCGCGCCGGCCTGAAATAGTTGCGTTGCTACTTCCCTCACACCTCGCAGTATCGATAGCTCTCACTGTGGCGACGCTGAGGAGTTCCGAACCGGCAGGGCCGCGAGGCGGACTTTCTGATGAGTGTGCGGTTCTCAGCGGTTACACAGCGCCGTGACACCATCCTGGTCGTCGAGCCTGGACACCGAGCGGAGACGAGTAGCGGATGATGGCGGCATGAGAAGCGTGCCGACGTGGGCGAGGCCATCCTTGTGGGGACTCCCGATCCGCTCCGCACTCACTGCCGCAGCGGTCGTGGCCGTCGCACTCGCATTCGGCGCGGTCGCCTTGGTGTACGTCCTCCACCGCTCCCTGCTGTCTGAGCTGGACGACGCTGCCACCGCCCGCGCCGAGGACATCACCGCACAGTTGCGCACAGACGCACCCGCCGACCTCGACAGCCAACTGGTCGACACCGATCAACGCATCGCCCTCGTGCAGGTGGTCGACAGCAACGGACAAGTGGTGCGGTCATCGGACGACGAGCCGGGAGACGCAGTCACCGACATTCGGCCACCGGTCGACGGGCAACCGGTCCGGGGCGTGAGGACCGCCGCCCCGGACGGCGGCGACCTGCGCATCACCGCTCAGGCTGCCCGCGGGGTCGGGGGTGAGTACACCGTCATCGTGGCGGCGACCGAGGAATCGGTGGAAGCGACACTCGCGACAGTCGGCGGGCTCCTCGCCTTGGGCGGCCCGATTATCGTGATCGTCGCCGGGTTCATGACCTACGGGCTGGTGAGTCTGTCTCTGCGGTCCGTCGAGAACATCCGAACTCGTGTGTCCGCGATCTCGAGTGCCGATCTGAGCGAGCGAGTTCCGGTACCGGCGCAACGGGATGGCATCGCCACCCTCGCGCGGACGATGAACGACATGCTCGCCCGACTTGAGGCAGGGCATGCGGCGCAACACCGGTTCATCGCAGACGCCTCGCACGAATTGCGGAGCCCGCTGACCACGGTGACCGCAGCGCTGGAACTCGCCGACGCCCGACCGGAACTCCTCGACCGGGATCTTGTGCGGCACACCCTGCTACCCGAGGCTCTGCGCATGGGCCTGCTGGTCGACGACCTGTTGCTCCTCGCCCGCGCCGACGAGCGGGGGCTGCCGCTGCGTCTCGCCGACGTCGACGTCGACGACGTGATGGACGGCGAGGTGCGCCGCTTTCGCGCCCACGCCGATATCTCCGTCACCGCAGCGCTCGTTCCGGTTCGGATCCGTGGCGATGCGGCCCAGCTTTCTCGCGTCGCGCGCAATCTCCTCGACAACGCCATCCGGTACGCCGCCGCGACCGTGCACGTCGACGTGTCCCGGCACGGCGATCGTGCGCGCATCATCGTCACCGATGACGGCCCGGGTATCGCCGCAGGTGACCGGGAACGGGTATTCGAACGCTTCGTCCGCCTCGAACACGCGCGGGAGCGCGCGCGGGGAGGGTCCGGGCTGGGTCTGGCAATAGTCGCGGAAATTGTTGCAGCACACGGCGGGACAGCGCACATCGTTGACACCGAACAGGGCGGTACCACGGTCGTGGTCACGCTTCCGGTGGTCGGGCCGAATCCGTCCTGAGGCGGTAACCGGCGCCGCGTACTGTCTCGATGCTGTCGGTCCCGAAAGGACCGTCGATCTTGCGCCGCAGATAACCCACGTAGACCTCGACGACGTTCTCGTTGCCTTCGTAGTGCGTGTCCCACACATTCAGCAGGATGTCGTTCTTCGCAAGCACGACATCGGGATTACGCATCAGGTATTCCAGGAGCCCATACTCACGAGCGGTCAGCGACACTTCCTCGCCGTCCCGCTCGACCCGATGCCGTGACGGGTCGAGCGTCAGACTGCCCACCGAGAGGACGACGGGCCGGGCGGGTGCACCTCGACGAATCAGAGCACGCAACCGCGCGACGAGCACGATGAAGGAGAACGGCTTCGTCAGATAATCGTCCGCGCCCAACTCGAATGCGTCCGCCTGGTCGTAATCGCCGTCCTTCGCGGTGAGCATGAGGATCGGCGTCCAAATTTCCTTGGCGCGCAGCGTGCGGAGCAGTTCGTACCCGTTGAGCCCGGGCAGCATGATGTCGAGCACGATCACATCGAAGGTGTCCTCGGTAGCGTGCCACAGACCGTCCGGGCCGGTGGACGCCGTGACCACCACGAACCCTTCCAGTTCGAGACCCCTGCGAACCATGTCCGCCAGGCGCGGTTCGTCCTCGACGATCAACACCCTCACGGGATGCTCCATTTGCTACCGGCGCGCACCGAACCACACTATCGCCCCGGAACCGTCTGCCAGGCCCGGTTCTCAGCGCGCTCACAGCAAGACAGAGCAATGCTTTGAATGCCCGAGAAGGGGGCCGTTGGAAGTTCGGAAGCGCGCCGTGACTCGAGGCCGACCTTCCCGACTCGAACCGGCCAACCCCGCAGTACTCGCGGCACCGGGTTGGGCCTCGTTCGCGGCTGAGCTTCCGTGAGCGCCGCCGCGCCTTCGCCATCGTGACCGCAGGCCGAGGGCTCACTCCTCTCGACGCAGGGGATGGCTCGCACAACGAATGCCCCCACCCCACTGTGACGCAATGTCCATGCGGAAGCCGGACACGACTGTGGCCTGCCTCCTCTCGAGCTCCCCGATCAACCGGGTTTGCTCCTCCCCCATGAGCACGACATTCTCCTCGAGGCACATCGTGTTACAGCCGAGCGCATGCGCTTCCTCCGGTGTCGCCGGGATGACCTCCCAATCCTTCAGGATCGACGGCAGCCCGCGTGCGAGGCCGCTGGTGTCGCAGATGCACAGGCCCCGACGCACCACGGCGAAGATGCAGTCGAGGTGCAGCCAGTTCGTGGTGAGGGGGACCTCGTGGATCCGGTAGCCCTCCGGACCGAGGTAGCGCTGCAGCCAGTCGATGCCGGCCTGGTCCGACGCCAGGCCCGAGTTCCCGACCAGGACGTCGCCGCCCATGACGAAGATGTCGCCGCCTTCGAGAAAGGGACCCGGGCCATCGGACCGCCGCGTCGGCTTGACGGGGCGCGGAGTGGGCATCGAGACATAGTGCGCCTGGGGGTCTTCGGCCACGCGCCGCTGAAGCAGGTCGCGGACACTGAAGACTTCTCTTCGCCGAAAGGGGGTCTTGACGGCCAGCTCGATGACATGCTTCGTCAGGACCGGGTCGCGTCGCCGGGAAATCGGATCTCGGTGTGCGCCTTGCCGGCGAAAACCTTCAGATGCCACCCGGTGTCCGCGTCCGCGGATCGGCGGTGCAGCGAGCGGTGGTGGCGCAGCAGATCCGAACCGGCGTGCCGTACCAGACGCTTCTCGGGTTCACCGTGCCCTGCGCTACCCGCCCCGTGGCGGAAAGCAGCCCCTCCAGCGCGGAGGACGAACTCGGGCCCAAGATTTGCCTGCCCTGTGACGCTGCGACGACACCATCAATCCAGTCTGCGCTCCCCCGGCACCGCAAAGTGAGCAATTGAAGAAGCGAAACCGGAGGAGTTCGTCGACCGCCACCGCGGCGACCGACCACCTGATTCCGATGAGGCACCCTCCTCGACAACACCACCGGCCCCGCCGCCGCATCCCCGCCGCACCATCAGGTCGAAGCCGGGAGCTTTCGATGACGTCAACAATGCCCGGCGCCACGGGGGTCCCTCATCCCCATCAAGGTGCACATCGCCCCACCCCGAAAATTCGCCGAAATCGCAGTCCTCCAGCGCATTACCGAGCCCAGCAAGGGATGGCCGCACCCCACCCTGAGGGGGATGTGCCCGAACATCGTCGTGGACCACTGTTAACGGGGCACTCACCCCCGCCGCACCAGCCCAGGAGGACCCCATGACCCTGCCCGAACTGTCCACACAACACACCCCGCCGCCGACGCCGCCCCCACTCCCGCCGTCGAACGTCGGATGGGCCGTCGCCGCCGTGGTGTTCTTCTGGCCGCTGGCCTTCGCCGCATTCAGCGACGCGCTGAAAGTGTTCCCCCGCTGGTGCAGCGGCGACCTCGCCGGCGCCCGCGCCGCCTCGAGAAGGGCCAGAACCCTCGGCATCATCGCCCTGAGCATCGGCGTCCTCTCCACCGCCTTGTGCCTGTCCTCCGCCTTCACCTGACCGAACCGGAACCACACACTCAGAAGGCGCACGGACCCAGGGGTGGTCACAGTCACCCCCAGGGTGGCTAACGCCAACAGCCCCAGCCCACCACGATGGAAGGACACCGGCGACAGCCGACACCCAGTCACTACCCCCGACCACGACTACAACCACAAGAAAGCAACCCATGACGACGAACACCTACACCGGCCCGCCGACCCCCACTACACCCAACGCACCGCCCTGACCGCGCTCCGCGACCAACTGTCCGAGCCCAGCGGATCGCGGTCCCGCCCCGCTTCTCGTCCTGGCCGTCCTGTGGTAGTTCTTCCCCGAGTCCTCACCCCGTGGCTCCCCCTCGCCAGCGCGGTGTGTCTCGCCCTCGGTATCGCCGCAGCAATCGTCGTCGAGCAGATGCTCGACACCACCGAGCAGATCCTGGCCCAGATGCCCACCACCCGGCCCGTCTCGACCAACCCACACCAAAAAGGAGGCCCCCAATGACCGACCCGACGCTGACCTACACCGACCGCGGACACACCCACCAGATACCGCTGATCCCGGACAGCTCCCCCATCACCGTCGGCCGCTCCGCCGATGCCGACCTGTCACTACAGACCGACCCTGACATCTCCCGCCTCCACGCCACACTCGAACGCATCGGCGTCTACTGGACCGTCATCGACGAAAGCCTCTCCCGCAACGGCACCTTCGTCAACGGCACACGAATACGGGGACGCCAGACCCTGCACCCAGGAGACGTCATCCGGATCGGCGAAAGCACCCTCAGCTACCACGGTGAGCCCGCGACGGACTGCGGCATCACCAACATCGGCGGCACCCTCGAGCGCCCCCTCGACCTCACCCCCGCCCAAAACGCCGTCCTCACCGAACTGTGCCGGCCTTTCCACGACGGCACCGACCACCCCATCCCCGCATCGAACCAACACATCGCCGACACCCTGAAGGTGCGCACCGAAACCGTCAAAACACATCTGCAAGCCCTATACACCAAATTCCACCTCGACGACCTCCCCCCACACCACAAACGCGCGCAACTCGCCGCCCTGGCCCTGACCCACAACAACACCCTCACCCCACACACCCCCTGACACCTGTCACCGTCGTCAAGATCGACAACACACCCGCGCGATGCAACGTCCGACACGGGAGGATCACAGCCCCGGCGGGACTTCAGCGTCGATGTCGGTGATCGTCAGCGGTGGATGGTTGTCGCCGCCGACCATCCACGCGGTAATTTGGGGGCACCGAGCCAGACGCGGGATCACTTCCTTCACTTCGTTGACTTCAACGTCCCGAAAGCCGTGCCCCTCCGCCTTCGAGACCGGGCAAACCGACACGACGATCACACGAGCCGCCCGCGGGATTTCCGGCGCGACGCGCCAGGGTGGTGGTCCCACACAGGCAGTCCGAGTGATCCCATGAAGGTGGCAGAAATCAGGTCATCCCTGAAAGGGCGGGGTCCTGTCAACCCCTGTCCGACCTGCTGTTTTGCCCGTTTCCGGCCTCCGTGCGGGCAACGCTGGGTGAGGGCCCCCTTCGGTCAGGACGGAGCGCCCGCAGCGCCAGTGAGGACGAACGGTCTTGACCGTGGCCCGGCCCGGCGCAGACTGGTCACGGCCCCCCGGAAACGGGCAATTCGGTTGTGGGAGTGAACGGTCTCCAATGTGATGCGAATGGGTTGGGACAGGCCGGGTTCCCCCTCGGCTGTCGGTCATCCCTTCGCCCGGCGGTGCGGGCATGGAGCGGTGCGCTGGCAATACGCGGGGTCATTCAGAACGACGACCACGCCGTTGACACGGGGGTCAGACCTGATTGCGGCCGCGCGCGTGTTGCGTCCGGGGTGCTCACGCCGCCGCCTTATGGTGGGCCAGCGCGCGGATCTGTCCGTCACGCAGCCCGTAGTAGACGAGGGTGAGCAGTTTGCGGGCCGCGGCGACCTTGGCGATGTTCCTGCCGCGTCGGGCCTCGATGCGTTTGCGGTCGACCGAGATCTTCGTGCCGGCCGGTTGCCGCTGGATGGCCTCCACCGCCGCCCAGCGCACCAGTTTGGAGCCCTGCTTCGTGATGTGCCCGCGGCGCACGACGGTGTCGGACTCGCGGTGCTTGGGGGTCAGGCCGGCCCACGAACACAGGCGGCTGGGGTCGGTGAACCGGTGCACGTCACCGATCTCCGCGACAAACACGGCACCGAGGGTGGGACCGACCCCGGGCAGCTCCTGAATCGCCCGATAACCAGGATGGCCACGCAACTCGGCGGCGATCTGGTCGAAGAATCGTCCCTCGTGCGCGTCGAGGACGTCGATCAGCTCGAGCAGCGAAATCACCCGTTGCGCGTACGCGACACCGAGCGGGACCTGCGTCAGACGCTCACGTCCCTCGACGCCGAACAGGTCCGACACCGGGATCAACACCCCGGCCTTGGCGAGCACCGAGTGCACCTGGGCCTTGAGGCCCGACCGCAACGCGACGAGCTTGGCTCTGTAGCGCACCAGTTCCCGCAGTTCCCGCGTCGGTGGCGGTGCAATCCACGCCTCGGGCAACCGGTTCATCCGCAACAGATCCGCCAGGTCCCGGGCGTCGCGTACATCGTTCTTCACCCGCCGGTACCGGAACCCCTTGACACCCAATGGATGTGCGAGATGCACGCTCGCGCCGGCGGCCTGCAGCGTGTCGGCCGCCCAGTACCAGCCATAGGTTGCCTCGAGCACCACCTCCGGATGCTCTCCGGCCTTCTCGAGCTGCAGGGCCAGTGAGGCGGGGTCGTTGACGATTCGCGTCACCGCGAGTTGCTCACCGGAATCGGTTTGCCGGACGATCACCGAGCGTTGCCGGTGCAGATCGATCCCGACGAACTGTTTTCCGTCATACTCACTCATAGGGGCCTCCTCCGACACGTGTGGATGTGACACCCCCAGCATTCGCCGGGAACCACGAGGAGCGGGAGGCCCCGCCCCTTTCATCGCATCAGGACGCTCCCGTGCTCAGGGCAGGCGAGGAGAATGCCCAACGCCCGGGTGCGCGGCACCCGAACCGGACCAGCGCCCAGGTCGGGGCCTACCTCCCCGCGTGCGAGCGCAGCCACGATGTGTGCAGCGCGCACGCCGACCACCACGCGCACCGCCGGATGTGCGCGAAAACGCGACCCGCCGCTGCGCCGACAGGTGCCGGAAGGTCCTGAGTTCACAAACAAAGACCGGCCGCAACTCGGGCGCCGAATGCTGTACCGGCGAGCGCCATTCAAGGCGCAGAGAAAGTGGCATGGCGCCGACACCACAGCACCCTGGCCTCCCGTGGCAGTCGCGGAGGAGGACAGCCGCACCGCCGATGCGGAGCACGGTGTCGATCAGATCCACGGCGGGGACACCGCTGAAGCTGCGCTGCCCGGGCGGCAGCGTCACGGGCGCGCTTGCACGACTCCGTGTCACGCGGTGCCCATCTGCATGTGCGGTCGGCCCGGCCGTGGACGGTCGACGATCCGCAGACTCATTCCCGCGCCGCCACGGTGAGACAGGCGATCGCTCGAGCTCAGCGCCGCCATCAGAGGCGACCCGACGCCGGTCGCGGGACCGGCCGGCGTCGGGTCGCAGGCGCTCCGGGCGTTCCCACTCAGAAACCGCCCACCGCTCCGACGTTGTCGGCTCCACCGGCATCCGGCCGGCTCCCGGCCGCCTCGAGCCGATAGAGGGCGTTACTTAACGTGGCGTCGAGGTTGTTGAATCCGACCTCCGCGTACAAACCCACGGCGTCGTCGTATAACGTGGTCGCCGGGTACCAGTCCGGTTGGGGGGCAACCCGTCTGGTCGCGCGGCGATACCTCGCCGCCCACCGGTCCGCGACACCGAAGGTGAAGGCGTAGGGGACGGCGGCGAGGAAGCACTCACCGACCGCGGCGGACCCGATCACGGCCGACCGACCCGACAGCACCCGTTCGAAACCGGCAACTCGCGCCCATATTTGCCGTCCCCTCGGCGTGTGCCGAAGACTCGTTCCGGCCGCGAACACACCGAGAGAGCCGATGACGAACACGGCGAAGGGAACACCGAGGATCGTGGGACCGAGCACGCCGAGGAACCCGAGCACGGCGAGTACCGTGCACAGGCACGCCATCGTCCGTCCGATCCACGTTCTGACGGAGATCGCGAGCAGACCGTCCTGCGCCGCCCACGACCGGCAGGCATCGGACATCGCGTGCATGCCCTCTTTCAGAGCGTAACCGGATTTCACCGAGCCGTCGGCGACGAATACCGCTCCCGGCGTCCGGATTCCGAGGGCACCGGCCAGCGTCCGGGATATGGGGTCGATCTGCTTCCACCGCTCCGGGTTGCCGATTCCCTCGATCTGCCAGAGGTCGTCCTCGACAAAGGTCAGCCGGACCACCGACCGCTCGGCCAGGTGGAGCAGTGTCGCCGTCGACGCGCTGTCGCCGATCCGCTTCCTCACCACGTATTCGGTCTGCGCAGGCCCGAGACCGGGGACAGGCCCATACTGCACCGGAACCTCGGGGAGTTCCTCGCGGGCACTTCGCGACCACAGAAGCCCCGCACCCAACGCGACGACCGACAGCCCCACGGCGACCGCAGCAAGCACCGACGACTCGCCGACGACCGCGGCGAGCCCACGCACCTTCGATGCCGGTCCCCACGCCAGGGGCCACAGCAGTCCTATGCATGCCGAGACGCCGAGGAAAACGGCAACAGCAGCGCGCATTTTCGACGCATCCGCCGCAGCCTGGGCCGCGGCGCGTTCCTCTCCGCCAGAATTGGACTCGCGGTCATCGCCGTTGTCGTACATTTCGCCTACCTCGTTGCCGGGAAGATTTGCCGATACCGCAATCCTCGACACATCCACACCAGGCAACCAGACCACTCAGGAGTACCAACCCCACCTCGAGGTGCCTGGCTCCTCACCCGCTCGGGGGACGACGTTGCCGTGCACGGTGTGTCCCTCGAGGCGGCCGCAGCCCTATCCACCCGCTGCCGCCGATGCTCACTACTCCGTTGGGGTGCCGGTGCGTTCCACGCTTGCGGAGACAAGCTGGCAGACCAGTACTCGCCGCGCCCTCACGAAGGTCCCTCGCGCCCGTGGCCGCGCACTCCGTGGAACGAGATCACCCATCGCACGGTTGAGGTCCGCAACGCCGGGTATCCACCGGTCATGACCACCGAGTACCTGTCGCGCCACTGTTCCCCGCGGGCGGAGGATTACCCCACCGTTCGGATAGTCGCGGCCCGCGAAGCCCAGCTGATGCGGACGCTGGGGCGGGCGGTGAACATCCTCTCGACCGCCGACGTGCCGTTCGCGGTCGGCGGGGACTGCGCCGTGTACGCCCGCGGCGGACCGCCGGCCGAGCACCAGGTGACCATCATCGCCCCGGACAAACAGCTGACCGGTGCAAGGACCGCGTTGGCTGCGGGTGGGATGCGGTCCATCGCGTCCTCCCGGCTCGGATCACGGCAGCTCGTCGGCGGTGATCTCCGGGTCACCCTGCTGTATCCGGCCTGTACCACCGGGACCGGGGAGGGACTCCTCGAGCGGGCCGAGACGATGCGGATCGGGCAGATCTGGGCACCGGTCCTCAGCGGAACCGATCTGATGATCGACAAACTCCGTCATCTCGGTTCTCATCGGTGTGATTTCGTACCGATGCTGCCGGTCGCCCGCGCATTGCGCGATCAGGTCGACTGGACCACCGTGGCGGGGGCCACCGCCGACCTCCCCTGTGCCCGGGCATTTTTGGGGCTGCTCGACGACTTGGCGGTCACACCGTCCGTGGAGGGGCGGACCTGACCCACAGGGGCCGCTGGGGCCCTGCGCTTCATCGAACCGTTCGCCCCGTGCACAGTTCACGTGCCGGCGATGGTTACCGCCCATGGTCCGGTCCGGTTGAGCGGACGCACGCCAGGTATCACTGCAGGTGTGCGGCCGTTGTTCCCGGCAGGGGAGGCCGGTGATGACGATGCGCTCGTCATCACCGGCGACCCACACCGTTGAACTACATTGTCCGGGAATAATTTTGATGCAAGTCCGACCCCAGGACCTAACCGGGGGTTCGATGGTTCCTGCTCAGCGTTGCGCGGCAGCCAGCGTGGTGTTCAAAGTTTTGCTCGGCCGCATCACGGCGACGGCCTTCTCGCCGTCCGGCTTGTAGTAGCCGCCGATGTCAACCTGCGCGCCCTGCACCTCGATAAGCTCCCGCACGATGGTGTCCTCGTTCTTGGTCAACGCCTCGGCAAGCGAAGCGAAGCGTTCCGCCAGTTCCTCGTCCTCGGTCTGCGCGGCGAGTTCCTGCGCCCAATACATCGCGAGGTAGAACTGGCTGCCCCGGTTGTCGAGCTCGCCGGTCTTGCGCGACGGGCTCTTGTTCTCGTCCAGCAGCGTGCCGGTCGCCGCATCGAGCGTCTTGGCCAGGATCTTGGCGCGCTCGTTGTCGGTCTTGATGCCGAGGTCCTCCAGACTGACAGCCAACGCGAGGAACTCCCCGAGCGAATCCCAGCGCAGGTGGTTCTCCTCCACCAACTGCTTGACGTGCTTGGGCGCCGACCCGCCGGCGCCCGTTTCGTACATGCCGCCGCCGGCCATCAGCGGCACGATCGACAGCATCTTGGCGCTCGTGCCGAGTTCCAGGATCGGGAACAGGTCGGTGAGGTAGTCGCGCAGGATGTTGCCGGTCGCCGCGATGGTGTCCATCCCCCGGATCAGCCGCTCCAGCGTGTACCGCATCGAGCGCACCTGCGACATGATATGGATGTCGAGGCCCTCGGTGTCATGATCCTGCAGGTACAGGTCGACCTTCTTGATCAGCTCGTTTTCGTGCGGGCGGTACGGGTCGAGCCAAAACAGGACCGGCATCCCGGAGTTGCGCGCCCGGGTGACCGCGAGCTTGACCCAGTCGCGGATCGGCGCGTCCTTGACGGTGCACATGCGCCAGATGTCGCCCGCCTCGACGTGCTGGGTGAGAAGCACCTCACCGGTTTCGTCATCCACGAAGTTGGCGTCGCCCTCCTCCGGAATCTCGAAGGTCTTGTCGTGCGAGCCGTACTCCTCGGCCTTCTGTGCCATGAGCCCGACGTTGGGGACGGTGCCCATGGTCGTCGGGTCGAACGCGCCGTTGGTCTTACAGAAGTTGATGATCTCCTGGTAGATGCGCGCGAAAGTGGACTCCGGCATCACCGCCTTCGCGTCCTTGGGCCGCCCGTCGGCGCCGTACATTTTACCGCCCAAGCGGATCATCGCGGGCATCGAGGCGTCCACGATAACGTCACTTGGCGAATGGAAGTTCGAGATGCCGCGGGCGGAGTCGACCATGGCCAACTCGGGACGGTGCTCATGGCAGTCGTGCAGGTCCTGAATGATCTCCTCTCGCTGCGTGCTGGGCAGCGTCTCGATCTTGTCGTAGAGGTCAGCGAGGCCGTTATTGACGTTGACGCCCAGTTCGTCGAACAGCTTCTGATGTTTGGCGAACGCGTCCTTGTAGAAGGTCTTCACCGCGTGGCCGAAGACAATGGGGTGTGAGACCTTCATCATCGTCGCCTTGACGTGGAGGGAGAACATCACGCCCGTCTTGCGCGCATCCTCCATCTGCTCCTCGTAGAAATCGAGCAAGGCCTTCTTGCTCATGAACATGCTGTCCATGATGTCGCCCTCGCCCAGGTCCAACCCGGGCTTGAGAACGATCGTCTCGCCGCCTTTGGTCACCAACTCCATCCGGACCTTGCGCTGCCGGTCCAGCGTCATCGACTTCTCGCCGTGGTAGAAGTCGCCGTGCCGCATGTGCGCGACGTGGCTGCGCGAGGCCATCGACCACTCACCCATGCTGTGCGGGTGCTTGCGGACGTACTCCTTCACCGCCCTGGGTGCGCGGCGGTCGGAGTTGCCCTCACGCAGGACCGGGTTGACCGCACTGCCGAGGACCTTGCCGTACCGCTGCCGGATGTCCCGTTCCTCGTCGGTCTTGGGGTCGTCCGGAAAGTCCGGGACCTGGTAGCCCTTGCCCTGCAGTTCCCTGATGGCGGCCAGGAGTTGCGGCACAGACGCACTGATGTTGGGCAGTTTGATGATGTTGGTCTCGGGCAGTTGCGTCAGACGACCCAGCTCGGCAAGGTTGTCCGGGACGCGCTGCTCTTCGGTGAGCCGGTCGGGGAACTCGGCCAGGATCCGCGTCGGTACCGAGATGTCGCTCGACTCGATTTCGATGCCCGCGGCACCGGCAAAGGTGCGCACGATCGGCAGGAAGGCGTAGGTCGCGAGCAACGGCGCCTCGTCGGTCAGCGTGTAGATGATGGTCGGCTGTTTATCGGCGCTCATGGTTGTTCTCCCGCGTCAGTTCGGTCCGCTTTCGAAGGGCTCCGCGTGCGGCTATCCGTATCGCGGCGAGTACCAGGTTACGTGCGACATCACCAGGACCATATTCAAGCGCGGTACTCCGATCTCCGCTTCACTGCGACTCGTTGTTCACCACTCGAACACTCCGGTGGTCAGCCCACATCGATCGCGTTCACCGAGGCGTTGCGTGGCGCGGGAATCTCCGCACCTGCCCCGTCGCCGTCTACCTGCGGTGGACCAGGCTGCGCGCCTCCTACGACCAGTATCCGTCCACCATCGGCGTCGCCGAAGCATTTCGAGTTGTGGACGCGGTGACCACCAGGCCCAGAACGAACGAGAACATCTACGTCGAGGCGCCCGGAGAGCAGCGCGCGATGACAGTCAGGCAACGAAGGCACTATCCAACCTTCGCCGGTGGTGTTCCCGATCGTCGGGACCGCCCACTACACCGGCCATTGCCGTGTGTTCGGCGGTCACCGCCGACCGGCTCACCGAGACCGCCAAACGCGAGTACCTCCGCGCCCTGGGGTGAATCCGGTAGTCAATGAGAGCTGGAGTTGGGTGTTCGTCCGCGTCCACCCGCTCGCCGCGGCACCGATCGTCGCCAGCCTGATGGCAGTCAGCAGCGCGAATCTGGCGCGGCGCAGGGCGGCGGTCGATCGGACGGTGGCCGCGGCGCTGCTTCCTACCCGGTGTGGTGCACCTTCGCCACCATGTTCTCCACCGAGATCTGGCGGCACAACCGCGGATGACCGGACCCGGCGATCCGGTCAATGACCGAGCGGTCGGATCACCAGTCCGCGATTACCGGAACGACGCGCTCGCCCAAGATCTCGAGGGGCGTGATCGACGCGACTTCCGGCACCCATCCGTGAACGTGGGTGATTTCCAGCTTCGACAAGTCCTCGAGCTGACCCAGAAGGCTGTCCACGTTCTGTCCGCCCGCACCCGGGTCGAGCGGGAACATCACGGTCTTCTCGATGGCGTCGTAGTCGGTTCCGAGAGCGTCGCAGTGGCCCTTCAACACCTCCAGCTTGTGCGCGACCTCGGGTCCACCGAACAGATTGCAGGCCTGCGCGTACTGCGCGACCAGCCGAAGCGTCTTCTTCTCACCCCCACCGCCGATCAGAATTGGCGGGTGTGGGTGGCGTAGCGGCTGCGGCACGTTCATCGTGCTGCCGAGCTGGTAGTGCGTTCCCTCGAACGGTCCGTCGTTCTCGCTCCACATCTGCAGGCAGATCTGCAGTGTTTCCTCCAGTCGTTCGAAGCGTTCGGCCGTGGGCGGGAAGTGGAGCCCGAGTCCCACACTCTCGTCCTCGTTCCAGGCGGCGCCGATTCCCAGGTAGGCACGACCCTTGGACAGGACGTCGAGTGTGGTCACGGCCTTGGCAAGAAGGCCTGGCTCGCGGTAGACGGTAGCGGTGACCCAGGCCAGCAAGTCCACCTTCTTCGTGACGGCAGCGAGGTAGCCGAGAGTGGTGTAGGCCTCGAGCATCTCGGTGTCGATCGGTCCCACCGGTTCGATCTGCCAGAGATGATCCATGACGCTGATCTTGGCGAAACCCACGTCCTCGGCGGTGACGGCAATGCGAGACAAGTCGTGCGCGAGGGTCGACGGTCCGTCCGGAAAGGTGAAGTCGGCGATGTGCAGTCCAAGTTCCATAGCTCCACGTTAGGCGTGTTGCCGAGGACTACCCAGGGATCGTCAGTACCACCTTGGCCTCCGACAGCCTGGTAGATGGTCTCGGTGTCGAGCCGAGTAGGTTTCGATTCCTGTGGCTGCGGACGGTCCGAGGTGTGCGACGTGGTCATTCTTGTAGTCTTGCAGCGAGTTGCGCGGATGAGGGCGATCTGGATCTCCTATCCAGTGGCCGCCCGCGTATCAGATCCCGGCCAGCGCGTCCTGCGTGCCGCGCGACGCCGTTGGTCCGTGGCCGCGCCACGCACCATCCACCTCGTCATCCGCGCGCCGAACATCACCGCACCCAGTCGGTACCGGAACCCGGTCTTCGTCATTCCGAAGTTCACAAGGATCTTCTCCCTCGGTAGCGCCCCCCGGATGGCGGCCACCTGCAGGCGAATTCGATGAAGCCAGACCGCGGGGCGTGCGGATCATCCGTCGTACATCGGACGGCGCAACCCCGTTGGCGAGTGGTTGCGCGGCGGCACTCGTTGCCATCGAGGCTTTTCCCTCCGCGGTGGGTCGCAGATCAATCGCCGTTTATCGCTGTGGTGAGTATTTGGGGTGCAGAGGAAGTGAATCCTGCTGACGTCGAGTTTGCGTGGTCTGTGATTATTTGCGCAATATCGTTGGGTCGCGAAAGGAAGGGTGAGTGGCTGGAGGCGAGGCGTATGGAATGTCCTGCCCGTGCGGACATGGCCTCCTGCGCCGGAACCGGAATCGCATTGTCGTTCTCGCAAATGATGTAAGTGCTTGGGGTCGATTTCCACGCTGCGGCAGTTTGCGATTCTTTGAAGGAGGACAGGCTTTGTGGCGAAAGTTTTGCTGTCGCAGCATCTGCAATGACGTCATTGATATCAGCAAAGAATATCTCTCGCGTGTCTGTTGGCATCGTGACATCGTCTCGTATCTGCAACCATGATGTTGGTTGCCCCCCAAGGGCGCTCCACAGAGATTCGCCGATATCGAGCTGGAACGCTGTCAGATAGATGAGGTGTGCAACATTGGGGGCGCCCGCCGCCCCTTCGCTCAGTGGGAGGCCGCCGTAGGAATGTGCTACCGCGATGACGTTCCCGTCTATCGAATCGAGAGCGGACCGCACAACACGCGCGTCATCGTGAAGTCCTCCTCGTTGTCCCCCTCGAGGGTTGGCGCTGGGGAGGTCGACGGTTTCGACCTCCAATCCGTTTCTGATCAATTCTTCCTTGACGGCCTGCCAACACCATGCGCCATGCCATGCACCGTGCACGAGGAGGACTGTGAGGCGTTCCTGGGAATGAGAGGACATGAAATCTCCTTGTTCATGGTTGGTATGTTCTGTTCCAGCGCACTCCCAATATCGTTCGTATTGAACAGATTTGAGAGGCCAGTTCCCGACTTCGTGCCGACACGGCCTGCAGGCTCGATCGTTCGGCCTCGAGCCGAGGATCCAGTCGACTTGTGCGCGACCGATCCAGGCGAGTTTGCTTGCAGTGCGGGCTGTGCGTACCAGCCCCGGTGCCACCCAAGGCCTGCCTGCTTGTTGTCAAGATTCGTATTGCTGGACGGTGTCTCAGCAGGGGCCCAGATCGCGGCGGTCGGTGCGACAAGCTGCTCGCAACAGTCGGGGACGAGCAGTACAGACCTGGTCGCGAAGTACTCGACGACTTGAGCCTCGGGATCTGCGGTTGACTCGATGGAGAGTCCGAGCGTTGCGGACACCGCGGCAACTCGGAGTGCGAGACGGACTCTCCTACCCCACCGGTGCCGGTCCATGGTTACCAGGCGCGCGACCGACAGCAGTTGCTTGGCCTCGGTCACCTCCCGGCAACGTCAGACAGAGTTGTCAGCTCGTGCGGCAGGTTGCCGGTCCTGGTCTCGATGGCCGTGGACATCGAGACGTCATCTCATCTCAGGCATTTCGATCAGCTCGCGGTGCGGCGCTGGGATCGCACGCGCCGTTCGAGCGCCAGCACGCAGATGCTGGCGCCGATGAGGATCATCGCTATCGCGAAGAAGACTTCGCGGGGCGCTACACCGGCGCCCAGCGCCGCACCGACGATCACGGGTCCGGCAATACCACCGAGCCTCCCCATCCCGAGCGCCCATCCCACACCAGTCGAGCGCATGCTTGTCGGATAGAGCACTGTCGCCAACGCGATCACGCTCATCTGACCACCGGTCACACACGTTCCGGTCAGGAAAGCCGCTCCTAGGAGTAGCCAAGTGCTGCCTCCCCCGATCACCCATCCGAGTAGGGCTACAAATCCGGCACCAACGAGATAAACCACACCGAGCGTGCGAAACGGACTGGTTCTGTCCATGGCAGGGCCGATGAAGATCGCCGCGACAATGCCACCGACAGTGGTGAGAACCGTGGATGCGATGACCACGCGTGACGATTCGCCCAGGGAGCCAACGATTGTCGGCAGCCAGCTCTGGATGGCATAGAACGCTGCCAGGTTCGCGACGAAGGCAAGCCAGAGTAGGAGGGTATTGAGGAACCAGCGGCCCCGTACGAGGTCGAGCACCACCGACACCTTGCCGTTGGCGGGCGCGGCAGGCTGGGCGGAGTCTGATGCGTCCGCCAGGACGATGGCATCGATGGGCAGGCCCGGGTCGAGGCGGCGCAGGATGGCATGCACGCGATTGTGGGCACCGCGCAGGAGTAGGTACCGGGGAGATTCCGGCAAGTAGCGCAGCAAGAACACCAGCAGCACCAAGGGCACCGAGCCTCCGACGACGAACATCGCGCGCCATCCCCATGTCGGAATCACGATCCCGGAAACGACACCGGCTGCGACGAATCCGAATGCATACCAGCAGTATATGAACATCACGAACGAAGAGCGTCGCCGTGCCGGTGCAAATTCGCTGGTCAGAGCAACGAGACTGGGAATGGCCGCGCCCAACCCCGCTCCGGTGAGGAATCGCAGTGCGATCAGTTGAATCGATGATTCTGCGAGCGCACACAGCAGGGTCAAGATCCCGAACATCGCTGTACAAACAAGCACCGTGCGTCGATGCCCGAATCGTTGGGCGAGGGGCGCAAGGCATAGGTAGCCAACCATCAATCCGACGATGGCCGCGGAGAAGATAGGACCGAGGGCGGAAACGGAAAGTCCCCACTCCCGCCCGATGGCCGGGGCCGCAAAGCTGATTGCCTGAGTGTCGAAGCCATCAAGAAACATGACCGCACCGGCAAGAGCGAGGAGCAGGTAACGGAAGCGGCCCACGGGCCGCCCGTCGATGAGTTCACCGACTCGTACACCGGCTACGGGTACGTGCGAACTCGAAAGTTCAGAGGCCATTGCAATTTCACTTTCGGTCAGGTGCGCGTTGAGTTGATGTCGGTCGTGCGACCGTCGTCGCGCCGCGCCTTCTGGAAGAAGCAGAGGGGCATCGACGTCGGTGATGAAACCGTAGATGCGCTTTCCATTACAGTCAACAGCTGTAATGGAACAGCCGTCGAACCCAACCCTTGAGCCCTTCAATTACGTTACGACGATTGACCGTAATCGAATAGAAACGTAAGCTTCGCTCGCCGGGGTCTCGCAATCGTCGGGCACATTCGCCCGCCCTCGAGCGAGGGGCGCACACGCTCGCCGTCGGATTGGTGGGAGCGACGTCGATCATTGGGCACCGCGAGACCGCGGTCTACCTCACAACATCGTCAAGGAGAAACCATTGAGCACGAAAGATGCGCCACCGGCGACACACGTCAGAAATCGTCTCGGGCCGGCACTGATGGTCGACAGAGATGAGGGCCCCTGCGCCCGGGCCGTCGCCGGGAGGCCACAGCGATGAGCTCGTTCGATTTCGCCGTGCTGCTGTTGCGTGCCTGCCTCGGCGTGACGATGGCCGCCCACGGCTATCACAAGATATTTCTCGGGGCCCGACTTACCGGTAATGCCAAATGGTTTGAGGGCCTCGGCATGCGCCCTGGCTTCCTTCATGCTCGGGTGGCCGCCGGGACCGAGATCGTCGCCGGCATCGCTCTCGCGGTTGGAATCTTCACATCCCTCGCCGCGGCAGCATTCGTGGCACTGATGCTGGTGGCAGCGTGGACGGTGCACCGCACGAAGGGATTCTATGTGATGACCTCGGGTTGGGAGTACACCTTCGTCATTGCCGTAGCGGCGGTGTGCGTTGCCATGCTCGGTGCCGGACGGATCAGCATCGACCAGGTGGTGTTCGGCGGCAACCCGGCCGAGGGGTGGGCCGGCCTCGCCGTTGCGGCCGGGCTGGGAATCCTCGGCGGCGTAGGCCAACTACTCCTGTTCTATCGCCCTGCGAAGATCGAGACGGTGGCTTAAAAGTCCGCCCGGCAAATGGCTTGGGCCCCCACGTATCCCGTGGGGGCCCAAGCCGTATCTGTGGAAGGCCATCCGTTGTCCACCCCGCTGACATATTCAGTTTCACGAGGCGTCAGCGCGGTGGAGCGATCGACAGTGCTACCGGAGTAGGGCACTACACGAACCGGCCCGCCCGCCCGCTCCGGACTCGAATCCGGGGCGGGGGGGGGGGGGGCCCCCCCGCGACTCCCGAACAACTACCCGT
>NZ_JBHWUE010000070.1:0-50996 GCF_042738615.1 Rhodococcus sp. NPDC059968 | reverse complement strand
CCGCCCCGGGCCGTCGCGGTGGGGGGGGTGGGGCCCCCGGGGGGGGGGGGCGTCGGCCTTGGGCGCCGGGGGGGGCGCGCCCCCCCCCCCCCGCGGCCACACTGGAGGTGTCCCGCCGAAGTCAGGAGACAGTGATGGGCGACAACAGGCCGTTCGGGTTCGACCCCGACGATCTCGACCGCGTGATCCGTGAGGCCGGCGAGGAATTGCAGGGCGTCAAGGACCGGATCGTCAGGTTCCTGGATCAGGCGGACTCTCAGATTCCGTGGACGGGCGTGTTCGCGGACTTCGCCCGCTCGCCGCGCGGCGCGTCGAAGCCGGAAACTGCCGGCGAGACCGGTGACGGTGTGTGGGCTATCTACACGCTCGACGGCGAGGGCGTCGCACGCGTCGAGCAGGTGTATGCCACCGAACTCGATGCGCTCCGCGCGCACAAGCACAACACGGATCCTCACCGGTCGGTGCGGTTCCTCCCCTACGGCGTCACCGTCAGCGTCCTCGACCAGCCGGAGGAAGCGGCGCCACCAGAGACGGAGTGACCCGAGGCCGCTCAGTCCTCGAGCTCGAGCGGCAACTCCGCGGTGACCCGCCAACTGCCGTCGGTCTGCCGTCCCGCCTCGAGCGTGCCGTGCAACACCGCGACCCGCTCCCGCATACCGAGCAGCCCGTTGCCCGACCCGAGCGAGAACTGCCCGGACGAGTTGCCGTTGTCGGTGATCTCGACGAGGACGTCCGTCTCGCGGCGCCGCACACGCACCTTCGCGCGCGGACGTTCCCCGGCGTGCCGCAGCACGTTCGTCAGCGATTCCTGGACCAGCCGGTGGACACCGAGGCTGACCGCAGGGCTGATGTCGTCCAACTCCCCCGTCAGTTCGAGTTCCACGGGCAGGCCGGCGCTGCGCATCATGTCGGCCACCCGGGCGAGACCGGCCGTGCCGTGCTGGGGCATGTCGTCGGTCGCCGGCTCGGTGCGCAGCAGTGAGACGGTGCGCCGCAGTTCCGCCAGAGCCTCCCGCCCGGTGCTCGCGATGTTGGTGAGTGCCTGCTTCGCGATGTCGGGGTTGCTCTTCAAGGCGTAGGACGCGCCGTCGGCCTGAACGATCATCACGCTCACCGCATGCGCGACGACGTCGTGCAGTTCCCGGGCGATCCGGGTCCGCTCGGCCGCCACCGCGTCCTCGGCGCGGCGATCCCGGTCATAGTCGGCGACGACGAGGCGCGCGGCAACCTCCTCGTCGTAAGCCCGGCGGGCGCCGAGGAACTCCGCCGTGATCCACGAGAGCGCGAAGACGAGGACCGAGAACAGTCCGGCCGCCAGCAGTTCCTGTTCCAGCAACCAGATCGACAGGGCCGAATCGACGGCGAGGCCCACCGCATACACCGCGGCGGTGCGGCGGTCGACGTAGGCGACGAGCGTGTAGAGGGCGACGGCGAGTGCCAGCAGACCGGGATGTTCGGCGTCGAGGTCACCGATCGAGTAACTGATGAATGTGATCGTGATCGACATCACCAGAACGGCGCCGGCCGCCGCCCGCGGATACTTGCGACGCCACACGATCGGCAGGCACAGCAGGAAACCCATGACCAGCTGCACCCACGGCGAGCGGTCTCCCGACGCGGTGAACACGAACACCTCGAGGGTGAACAGGATCGCCGCCAACATCGAGTCCGCAACCGTCGGCTTTCCTCGCAGCCACAGACTGAACCTCCGCATGTGCACAGCGTAAGTACCTCAGGGTGGGTGTGGTTGAGTCTGCACCATGAATGTGGGTGACTGGGCGCTTCTTCTCACCGCCGCGACGGCCGCCGGGTGGGTGGACGCCGTCGTCGGTGGTGGCGGACTGATCCTCATTCCCGCACTGTTTCTCGTCGCACCGCAGCTGACGCCGCAGGCCGCGCTGGCCACCAACAAGCTCACCGCGTTCACCGGCACATCCGCCGCCGTCGTCACGTTCGCGCGCCGCATCCCCATGAACTGGCGGCTGCTGGTTCCCGCCGGTCTGCTCGCGGCGGTGGCGTCCGCGCTCGGCGCGGCAACGGTGTCGCGCATCGACAAGGACGTGTTCATCCCGCTCATCATGGTGGTGCTCGTCGGCGTCGCCGTGTTCGTGACGATCCGTCCGCAGCTCGGGACCACGCTGGCGAAGGATCCGCCGACACGGCGGAAGGTCGTCGCGGTCGTCCTGCTGTCCGCCGGACTCCTCGGTTTCTACGACGGACTGTTCGGGCCGGGCACCGGCACATTCCTCATCATCAGCTTCGCCACGTTCCTCGGCACGGAATTCGTCCGTAGCGCCGCGATGGCGAAGGTGATCAATCTCGGATCGAATCTCGGTGCGCTGGTGTTCTTCGCCGCGACCGGCCATGTGCTGTGGGCACTCGGCCTGGGCATGGCGGTCTGCAACGTGATCGGCGCGATCACTGGTTCACGGATGGCGCTGAGCAAGGGCGCCGGGTTCGTCCGGATCACCCTGCTGATCGTGGTGATCGCGATGGTGATCCGATTGGGTTGGCAGCAATTCGGCTGAGCGACCGACTACGGTGGTCCAGGTGACGGCTCCACGACAGGTTGATCCGGAATTCCTTGCCCTCCCCCTGCGTTCGCTGGCGGACGCGGCGCTCGCCGCTGCCCGTGCAGCGGGCGCGTCGCACGCCGACCTGCGGGTGCATCGACTGACCAGCCAGTCCCTGCGGCTGCGCGACGGCGAAGTGCAGTCGGCGGTGGACACCAACGAACTCGGCTTCGCGGTGCGTGTCGTCGTCGACGGCACCTGGGGTTTCGCCTCGCACGCCGAGCTGACCCCGGCGACCGCCGCCGCGACCGCGGAACAGGCCGTCGCCGTCGCGCGGGCGTTGCGTGGACTGAACCGGGAGCACGTCGAACTCGCCCACGAACCGGTGCACACGGATGTCCACTGGGTGTCCGACTATGACGTCGATCCGTTCGAAGTCCCCGCCTCGGACAAGATCTCGCTGCTCGGCGAATACTCCCGCAGGCTCCTCGCATCCGACGGCGTCGACCACGTCACCGCCGGATGCCTGCAGGTGAAGGAACAGACGTTCTACGCCGATCTCGCGGGATCGTCCATCGTGCAGCAGCGGGTGCGGGTGCACCCGCAACTCGAAGCCACCACCGTCGACCAGTCGGCCGGCGTGTTCGAGACGATGCGCACCCTCGCGCCCCCCGTCGGCCGCGGATGGGAGTACGTCGCCGGCGACAGGGTGTGGAACTGGACCGACGAACTCTCCCGGATTCCCGATCTACTGGCCGAGAAGGTGAAGGCCCCCACCGTGGTGCCCGGTCCCACCGATCTGGTGATCGACCCGACCAACCTGTGGCTGACCATCCACGAATCCATCGGGCACGCCACCGAGTACGACCGCGCGATCGGCTACGAGGCCGCATATGCCGGCACGTCGTTCGCCACCCCCGACAAGCTCGGCACGCTGCGCTACGGGACGCCGATCATGCACGTGACCGCGGACCGGACCGAGCGGCACGGTCTCGCCACGGTCGGCTACGACGACGAAGGTGTCGAAACACAGTCCTGGGACCTGGTCGCCGACGGGATTCTCGTCGGCTACCAACTCGACCGGGCGTTCGCGCCCCGGCTCGGGCTGGAGCGTTCCAACGGATGCTCGTACGCCGACTCGCCGCACCACGTTCCGATCCAGCGGATGGCCAACGTGTCGTTACAGCCGGATTCCGACACCGATCGCAGCACCGACGACCTGATCTCCGGTGTGGAGGACGGCATCTACGTCGTCGGCGACAAATCCTGGTCGATCGACATGCAGCGCTACAACTTCCAGTTCACCGGTCAGCGGTTCTACCGCATCCGCGGCGGGAAACTCGACGGGCAAGTCCGCGACGTCGCGTACCAGGCGACCACCACGGACTTCTGGGGTTCGATGGACGCCGTCGGTGGCCGGTCCACCTGGCAGCTGGGCGGCGCTTTCAACTGCGGCAAGGCGCAGCCCGGTCAGGTCGCGGCCGTCAGCCACGGCTGCCCGTCGGCGCTCTTCCGCGGCGTGAACGTACTGAACACTCGGACGGAAGGCGGCCGATGATCGCGCCACAGCAACTCGTCGAGCAGGTCCTCGCCCGCGCCACCGTGGACGAAACCATCGTGATCGTCACCGATGCCAGCGAAGCCTCCCTGCGGTGGGCCGGTAACTCGATGACCACCAACGGCGTGTCCACGTCGCGCAGCTGGACCGTCATCTCGATCGTCCGGGCCGGCGAGGACGCGAAGGTCGGCATCGTCACGTCCGCGTCCGTCGACGCCGCCGACATCGACGGCGTGGTCCGTTCGGCCGAAATCGCTGCCCGCGCAGCCACACCCGCATCCGACGCGATGCCGCTACTCACCGGCACCGGCACCGATGAGCGGTGGGACGATTCGGCGGAGCGCACCGAGATCGGCGCATTCGAACAACTCGCCCAGGATCTGAGCATGGGCTTCGACGGCGACGACCAGCTCTACGGTTTCGCCCATCATCAGCTGCACACCACCTGGCTGGGCACGTCGACCGGGATCCGGCGCCGGTTCGCCCAGCCGACCGGGTCGGTCGAGATCAACGGAAAACGCGGCGACGCCAGCGCCTGGGTCGGCACCAGCACCAAGGACTTCACGGATGTCGCCAGCGTGAAGTTGCTCCAAGACCTGTCGACGCGCCTCGACTGGGCCGGCAACCGGGTCGAGTTACCCGCGGGCCGCTACGAGACGATCCTGCCGCCGTCCGCGGTCGCGGACCTCATGATCTACCTGATGTGGACGATGGAGGGGCGGGCCGCGGAGGAAGGGCACTCCGCCCTGGCGGCGCCGGGGGGCACCCGTATCGGGGAGAAGCTGAGTACGCTCCCCCTCACCCTCTATTCCGATCCGGCCGCGCTCGGCGTGGAGTGCACGCCGTTCGTCGTCACCGGGTCGTCGTCCGAATCCGTGTCCGTCTTCGACAACGGGATGGACGCGCGCCGGGTCGACTGGATCCGTGACGGCACCGTCAACGCGCTCGCGTACCCGCGGGCGGCGGCGAAGGAGTTCGGCGCCGACGTGACCGTGCCCGGCGACAATCTGATCCTCGACGCCGGCGGCTCGGTGTCGCTCGACCAGATGGTGGCCGAGACCGAACGCGGGCTGCTACTGACCACCCTCTGGTACATCCGGGAGGTCGACCCCGCCACCCTGCTGCTGACGGGATTGACGCGGGACGGTGTCTACCTCGTCGAGAACGGGAAGGTCACGGGTGCCGTGAACAACTTCCGGTTCAACGAGAGCCCCCTCGACCTGCTGCGGAGGGTCACCCAGGCCGGCGCCACCGGGCGGACGCTGCCCCGGGAATGGAAGGACTGGTTCACCCGAACCGCGATGCCACCGTTGCGTGTCCCGGACTTCCACATGTCGTCGGTCAGCAAGGCGCTCTGAGGCGCGGATTCTATGCGGACGCTCGTCTAGGTGACAGCCCGTGCAGTTTCCGTTATAAATGCTGCAGACATCGCGCATATGAGATTTCTCACTCCAGAGCCGTTTCGCCGCGCATGTCATATTCAGGTCTCCAGAGAACGGGGCCGAAACTCACCGCGGCGCCGCGTGGCCGGCGCGTGCGCCGAGTACGTCCCTTGCACGTCTGACCAGGAGGTTTCATGCACTCCGAGAGCACTACCCGCGAACTGCTCTACGGCCACACCAAGGTCACGGGAAGGTTCGCTCTCGCCGACGTGGCACTGACGACGTTCGTCTGCCTCGCCTGCGCCGTCGGCATCGGCATCATCACTGCTTCGGTTCTCGCCGCCGCGACGGGAGGACTGATCGTCGTCCTCGCCACGGCGCTGATGGTGGCGGCGGTATGACCGCGCCGAGACATCAGCGAAGCACCACAATCCAGGAGATCACAGTGTCGAACGACGCACTCGAGGTCGCACCGCCCGCACATTCGATTCCGTACCGTCACCCCGACGGACGCGAGGTTCTCGCCACCGCGAGAGGCATTCTCATCGCCACCCGCGGTTACGGCGACGCCGAGGCGTTCGAGGAGCTGCTCGACGTCTCCCGACATCACCACGTCAGCGTGATGCGGGCAGCGAAGTCGTTGGTGGAGTTGGCGACTCGGCGGCAGTCGTGCCCCTCCGTGACGACGCCCGCACCGTCGTACGCTCTCGAGTTCAAGGAATGGACGACACTGCTGGCGCGGTGACACCGTCCCTGTCCGCCCGGGTGAGACGCTTGGAGCCTCGGTGCGGGAGCCATTCGAGCGGACCCCTGATCGAACCGCCGCAACCACAGGCGTGACACGACGATCAAGGTCGCCGAGACAGCACCGAACAACGCGACGGTTGCCGGAACGACGGTGGTGCCGTTCAATTGGGCCGCGAGGCCGAGTCCCCAGCCGTAACAGACGATCGAGCACAGGATGTTCTGCAGCACATAGCAACTGAGTGCAGTGCGGCCAACTCCCGAGAATGCCCGACCGGCCGGGCCGGGTTCGCGTCCGTCCGCGTAGCGGTGCGCGATCGCGGCGAGTAGCCCCAACGTCACCACCGGAGCGGTCCCGTACCTACCGAGGACCAGTGCATGCGCCGCGATCCTGACCGGCCTCGTTCAACGGGGCCTGATCGCGCCCGACATCGACGTCGACACCGAGTTGGTGCGCCTGCACGCACTCGTCGACGGCGCGGCGATGCACGTGCTGCTCGGCGACACCGGCACCCCGGAGACCGCGCAGCCGGAGGCAGCGCTGGAGTCCGGCTCAAGGGCGGCAACAGCGAATCCGGCAAGAAATAGCAAGCAGCACAGAGATTTCCGTGACACCTTGGGCCGCTTGATCTTGAGGCATCACCGTATCGACGCCGGAACTCCCGGACAGTTCCCTCGTCTACCCCGCGGTTGCGGGCGTAGCCGTCGGTGGTGGTCAGGTGGTCGCGTTTTGCTGTCGGTCCCGATAGATCCGGTATGCCTTGCGGTCGGCGGCCGACGCGCTCTTCCCGACTGTCGCGGCGGCGGCCAGTAGCCGCGTCGTATCTCCCGGCCGCCGTGCTGCTGGCACCAGCCGCGGACTGCCAGGATGTCGACGAGATCGCGGCACAGCCGGTACAGCTCGGACACGGTGAGTCGGTCACCATGTCGCGCGTATCCAGCCAGTCGGCAGAAGCCGTCGCGGTCGAGCGCGGGGACTTGGATGAGGTGGCCGGGTGAGCGAACAGTCGCACGCCCTGCGCGCCGTCGACGAGACCGGCCTCGGTGAGGAGGTGGGTCTGACGCAAGGTGCTCTGCTCGTCGGTGGACACCCGTGTGTAGACAAGTTCGGCCATGACCGCCGCCTTCCTTCCGCCGGCCCGGAATGCTTCCATTCACGGTTCAATCTGTCGTCAAACCCTGTCGTCAATCCGGAACGGATCACAATGGATCGGGTGAGCTGTTTCCGCACGATACGGGTGGGTACGAGAGCCGCCCCGTACGCATGTCGTCAACACCCGCATCGGGGACTTCTAGTTTCCCGTCATCCTGTGCTTCCCACTCTCGCCCTCCACTCGTCCGCGCACCCCCGCTCCGCGGGTCGGCTACGACCGATAAGTTCCCACCGCGGTCGCAGGCTCGCTCCGGGGGGCGGCACCTGAGCACCGGGGCAAGTGCCGCCGCGCAGAGCATTCGGCGCGTAGCTCAGATCCCCGGACTAATTCCGAGTCCCGGCACCCAGCCGCGTTCACCGATTGGCGGCCAGCACTGCTGCGAGGCCTTCTTGCAGGTCCTTGACGAAATACTCGGGAACCTCCAGCGACGGGAAATGTCCCCCGATTTCGGGCGACCTCCATCGGACAATCTGTCGGTACCGCTCCTGTGCCCAGGGGCGCGGACACTTCTCGATGTCGCGGGGATACATACTGATTGCCGACGGGACGTCGACCCGAAGTTCGGGGTCCAGCGAGTTGTGGCTTTCGTAGTAAATGCGGGCCGACGATGCGCCGGTCCGCGTCAGCCAATACAGGGTGACGTCGTCAAGAACGCTGTCTCTGGAAATCGTCTCGAAGGGGCTGTCTTCGGTATCTGTCCACTCAGCGAACTTGTCAAGGATCCAGGCAAGAAGCCCGACCGGTGAGTCGACGAGCGAGTAGCCGATGGTCTGCGGTCGGGTCGCCTGCTGCTTCGCGTACGCCGCGTGGTGGTGCCAGAAATCGCGGGTTTCCTCGGTCCACTTGCGCTCGACCGCCGTCAGCCCGTCCGTTGTCAACCCGGGCGGTCCCTCCGCGAACGTTGTGTGGATGCCGAGAACGTGCGCCGGGAACCTGCCGCCGAGAACCGTGGTGATATTGCCTCCCCAGTCGCCGCCGTGGGCTGCGAACTTGCTGTAGCCGAGCCTTCCCATCAGTTCCACCCATGCGGCCGCGATCTTTTCGGTTCCCCACCCGGTGGTGGCCGGCTTGTCGCTGTAACCAAAGCCTGGTAACGATGGAACCACGACGTGGAACGCCGGCGCGTCTGCATCTTTCGGATCTGCCAGCTCGTCTACTACATCGACGAACTCGGCAATGCTGCCTGGCCACCCGTGCGTCAAGATCAGAGGAGTGGCATCTGCGCGCGCGGATCGGCGGTGCAGGAAGTGGATTCCCAGATCATCAATGGTCGTGCGGAACTGGCCGATACGGTTAAGGCGCTCTTCGAACGACCGCCAGTTGTACCCGGTGCGCCAGTAGTTCACGACATCGACGAGGTCGGCGAGAGGAACGCCCTGTTCCCATCGGCGAGGGTCGGGCGCGGCGCGATAGACCGTCTCGGCCTCCGGTAGCCGCGCCGCGGCTAATCGCGCGCGCAGATCGTCGAGGTCAGCGTCAGTTGCGTGGGCTTCAAATGCTTGCACGTCGCTGGTTGGACGGGGCATGAGACCTCCTGGCCATCGCGGAACCGGCTGCAACCATCGCGAACCGGCTAAGACGGTTCTAGCATGTCCGATGTCAGCGTGCAACCTGCTAAGGTGGTTCCATGCGTGCCGAGTTCCCTGACTTTCGTCTCGGCAACGTGCTAGCGACCAGCTTCACGGCGACTCTTACGGAGCGTCGTGGCAACGCTGTGGAGCGCATTCCCACGCCGCAGCGACTCGTCGACTGGCTGGCAGTGAACGGCCTCGCCGTGGAGACCTGCACCACCGCCCAGCTCGAACTCGCTCGGGAACTGAGGGAATCAATTCACGCCGCCGCGACAGCGATCGCGATCCAAGACGCTCTCCCTGCGTCTGCTATCCAAATCATCAATGACTGCAGCATTCAGGGTCGGGCCGCGGCCATCCTGACGCCCGAGGGCAATCGTCAATGGCGACTCAGCTCGGCTTCCTGCGTAGAAGATGCCCTAAGCGTGATCGCCGCCGACGCGATCAGCATCATCGCAGGCGAACGAGACGGAAAATTGGCCTTGTGCGCATCGCCAACCTGCCAAGCCGCCTTCTTCGATACCAGCCAAAGTCGCACCCGCAAATGGTGTGACATGAACACGTGCGGGAATCGTCAGAAGAAGGCGCGCTTCAATGCCAACCAGCGCAAGAACGGGACTGCCGCACGGACGGGTGTCATCTGATCTGGCTTGCCCGGGAGGGCGGGCCTGGAAGGAGGGAATCGGCCGGACAGTCGGTCGCCTACCCCCGCTCGACGGCCACCATGCACGAACCCGAACCCGACCGATATGCCAAGGTCTTCACCGACTGGGCCGTCGCACTGAACTGATCACCTCGGCGTCTAACCTCCGGACCTCTCCGCCACACCGCCCGTCCACTGCACATCACCATCGAAACCACCACGCTCACTAGCAAACTCGTCACCACCGCCTACGATCACGGTCTCGCGCGGCTCATCCTGCACGAGGTCGGCCATCTCGACGGGCGCTGTACCGGGCGCGAATGCGACCCAGCGTCAAGCCGATCCCGATCGAAGAGTACAAGCAGACCGGACGCCAATGGACTTACCGGTAATCACCGCCACTGCCGCCGGATCCGGATGTCTCAACCGGCTACTCGTTCGCGGGTGAGGTCCAGGCGGGTGTCCATATCGAGCCGGAACCGGCCGTAGGGGTTGACGTTGGACCAGAACAGCGGGCTCAGGGCGCGGCACTCCTTGTCGCCGACCAGATCATGAAACTCCGGATCCTCCAAAACCGCTTGTAGCAGAAGGCTATTGATGTGCACCATCGCCGATTGCAGTAGGTCGGGCCGGTACAACCGGATCGAGCCGATGTTCTTCAGCCGGGCGGACTGCCGAGTGGACATCTTCGGTGGGCACGCGCGAACCCTGAGCTGAAAGACCGATCCAGCACAGCCTCGACCTAACGGCCGACGCGGCTCACCCGCGCTGATCGGGTGAGGACTGGCGCCAGGACTCTCGGGTGGAAGATCCGGACCGGCGAATCGATCATGTTCGCCACACGCACGAAGCGGATCAGCACCTTCGGATCACGCGCCGCGAGCGCATGCACCCGTCCGAAGTACCAGTTCATGAACGGGGTTCCGAACGGCGCATCACCCTGTGTTCCAGGCCAGTTCATGTCCTCCCCGGCGGCCATCCTCCAGGGCGCCTCGAGCCTCCTCGGCACCCTCTTCAGGAAACGGTGAGCCATCGCATCGAGGCCCTCACCCTTGTGGACAGCCCGTTCGAGACACTCCCGCAACGTCATCGCATCCAGGGCGCTGGTCGTCATTCCCTGGCCGTAGATCGGGTTGAAACTGCACAGGCTGTCGCCGAGCACGATCAGACCACCCGGGAACCGGCGCATCCGTTCATAGTGCCTGCGGACGTTGGCGCGGAACTTGTACCCCGCGATCGGGGTCAAGGGCTCCGCCTCGCGCATGAACGTGTAGATGTCGGGCGCCTCGAGGTTGCGCGCGAATTCGAGAAGGCCGTCATCGTCGCGCGGCGGGTGATCACCGTTCCAGCCGCCGAGCATCACGATCCAGCGCTGACCCTCCACGGGGAAGATGACACCCAGCCGTCTTCCGTCCGGCGGCGTGGGCGCGATGATCAGCGCCTTCCACGGGCAGTCCTCGAGCGGCGGTCGGGCATAGAACCGTGTCGCGTAGCCGACATCGACGTCGATGACCGACATCTCGGGTCGGCCGTATCCCAACTCCTCGAGCCAGCGCGGCGTCCGGGAACCGCGCCCGCTCGCATCGACCACCAGGTCGGCGGCCACAGTCTCCTCGGTGGCGCCGGCTCGGCGCGACTGAACCACCACCCCGGTGACCCGGCCCGCCGTGGCGTCGGTGGCGAATCGCTTGACGTAGCAACGCTCGACGAGATCGATGTTGGGGATCTGGCACACCCGCCGACGGATGTGCCATTCGAGGAACGGCCGGGTCTGACACGTGATGAAGATCCCGCTCGGTACCCGCAGCTTCCACACGCCGCGGTGGTACCAGGCGAAGTCCTTCGTCATTTCGACTTCGGCCGATCCGCCCTCGATCAGTTCGGAGGTGAGACCGGGGAAGGACTCCTCCATCAGGCTCAGGCCCCGTTTCCAGATGCTGTGGACGTGGCGGCCCTGGGGAACTCCCATACGAGGTTCGGCGCCGTCGACCAGGTGATCCTTCTCGAATATCGTGACCGTACCGAAGTAGTCCGCCAGGACGCGGGACGCGAGCAGGCCGGCGATGCTGCCACCGATGACGACGGCGTGTGCGTCCCGGCGTGGGGCGTTCGTGCGCCGCGATCGCATTGATTGGGCGACGCGGCGACGCAGGGCGATGTTGCGGTTCATGGTGATACTCCCGTCTACGGGACATTCCCACCGTGATCCCCGCACCCGCACGCCACCAGGCCCCCCGGGGTGACCTTCCCTCACCCGAGGGTGAGTACATCGACCCCTAGGTGGGCGCTAGTTCGAATCGACCCTCGAACGTCTGGTCACCCACGCCGGTCGTCGGCCGTGACGGCGAGGCCGATGGTGCCGGTCTTGCCTCGGCGCAGGAGGCTGCCTTTCATCGTGAGCCAGCCGAGGATGCCGTATTTGCGGGCGATCACGTCCCGCGTGTGATCGGTGCCGGCGGCGTCGAGGATGACGGCGCGGGCGGAAACCTCGGGGCCCTTGGGCTTGCCGCGAGCGTCGCACGCGGCCACCGTCACCTCAGGGTTGCGGCGGATGCGTTTGACCTTGTAGGAGTCGGTGACCGTCCACATCAGCAGACGGTCCCCGTCGGCGGCGGCCCACAGCGGCGTCGCCACCGGGGTGCCGTCTTTCCGAAACGTGGTGAGCAGGACATACTTCGCGGACGACACCCGGTCGAATTCTGTGGTCACCGGGCCCATGCTAGACCGAACTGCGGAGCAGGGCGGTTGGTCAGTCCCCTTCGAGTTCGCCTTCGGTCTCGAGGTACACCTGCCGCAGGCCGTCGAGGGTCTGCTGCTCGGGGTGCTCCCACATGTCCCGCTCCGCCGCCTCGAGGAGGCGTTCGGCGATGCCGTGCAGGGCCCACGGATTGGACTGTTCCATGAACTTGCGGTTCTGCTCGTCCAGCACGTACGACTCGGCGAGCTTCTCGTACATCCAGTCGGCGACGACGTTGGTGGTGGCGTCGTATCCGAACAGGTAGTCGACGGTGGCCGCCATCTCGAACGCACCCTTGTAGCCGTGGCGGCGCATCGCCTCGAGCCACCGCGGGTTCACGACGCGGGCGCGGAACACCCGGGCCGTCTCCTCCGACAGGGTTCGGGTACGCACCGATTCGGGTCGGGTGCTGTCGCCGATGTATGCCTCGGGCGACTTCCCGGTGAGCGCCCGCACGGTCGCGACCATTCCGCCGTGGTACTGGAAGTAGTCGTCGGCGTCGGCGATGTCGTGTTCGCGGGTGTCGGTGTTCTTGGCCGCCACGGTAATTCGCCGGTATGCGGTCCGCATGTCGTCGGCGGCGGGTGCGCCGTCGAGTCCGCGGCCGTACGCGAAACCACCCCACGTGGTGTACACGTCGGCGAGGTCGGCGTCGCCGCGCCAGCTCTTGGAGTCGATCAGCTGCAGCAGTCCGGCCCCGTAGGTGCCCGGCTTCGACCCGAAGATGCGGGTGGTCGCCCGCCGTTCGTCGCCGTGCTCGGCGAGATCCGCCTGCGCGTGTGCGCGCACGAAGTTGCTCTCCGCCGGTTCGTCCAACGCGGCGACGAGCCGGACGGCGTCGTCGAGCAACGCCAGGACGTGGGGAAACGCATCACGGAAGAAGCCACTGATCCGGACCGTGACGTCGATACGCGGCCGGCCCAGTTCCTCGAGGTCGATCACCTCGAGGTTCACCACGCGGCGGCTCGCCTCGTCCCACACCGGACGCACACCGAGGAGCGCGAAGACCTCGGCGATGTCGTCTCCGGAGGTGCGCATTGCGGACGTGCCCCACACGGACAGACCCACCGAGCGCGGCCACTCTCCGTGATCGGACTTGTAGCGGTCCAGCAACGATTCGGCCATCGCCTGGCCGGTCTCCCAGGCGAGCCGGGACGGTACGGCCTTCGGGTCGACGGAGTAGAAGTTGCGGCCCGTCGGGAGCACGTTGATCAGCCCGCGCAGCGGCGAACCGCTCGGCCCGGCGGCGATGAAGCCGCCGTCGAGTGCGTGCAGCACCTGCGCGATCTCGTTGTCGGTCTCCCGCAGCCGGGGCACCACCTCGGTGGCGGCGAAACGGAGAATCTTCGCGACGGTGGCGTCGGCGGTGAGCGTGTCGGCGGCGTCCGGTTCCCAGTCGGCGTCGTGCATGCCCTGCACCAGTGCGTGCGCCTGCTGCTCGATGTCGTCTACGCGGGTACGGGATTCGTCGCCGTCCTCGCTGAGGCCGAGCGCCTCGCGGAGTCCGGGGACGTTCTGCTCGCCGCCCCACATCTGCCGGGCGCGCAGCATCGCGAGCACCAGTTCGACCTCGGCGTCGTCGCGGGGGGCCGCACCGAGGATGTGGAGGCCGTCACGGATCTGGACGTCCTTGATCTCGCACAGCCAGCCGTCGACGTGCAGCAGCATGTCGTCGAACACGTCCTCGTCGGGACGTTCCTGCAGTCCGAGGTCGTGGTCCATCTTCGCGGCGCGCATCAGCGTCCAGATCTGCTGGCGAATGGCCGGCAGCTTGGACGGGTCGAGCGCGGAGATGTTCGAGTGCTCGTCGAGGAGCTGCTCGAGTCGCGAGATGTCGCCGTAGCTCTCGGCGCGGGCCATCGGCGGGATCAGGTGATCGACGAGCGTCGCGTGGGCGCGGCGCTTGGCCTGCGTGCCCTCCCCCGGATCGTTGACCAGGAACGGGTAGATCAGCGGCAGGTCGCCGAGCGCGGCGTCGGTGCCGCACGACGCGGACATGCCGAGTGTCTTGCCGGGCAGCCATTCGAGGTTGCCGTGCTTGCCGAGATGGACAACGGCGTCGGCGCCGAAACCGCCGGCGGCGGCATCCGCGGCGATCCACCGGTAGGCGGCGAGGTAGTGGTGGCTCGGTGGCAGGTCCGGGTCGTGGTAGATCGCGACCGGCTTCTCCCCGAATCCGCGCGGCGGCTGCACCATCAGCACGAGATTCCCGAACTGCATTGCGGCGATGACGATTTCACCGGCGGGATCCTGCGAGCGGTCGACGTACAGTTCGCCCGGCGCCGGTCCCCAGTGCTCCTCGACGCCCTCGCGCAGTTCCGCGGGCAGCGCCGAGAACCACTCGCGGTAGCGGGCGGCGGAGATCCGGATCGGGTTGCCCTCGAGCTGTTCCGCGGTCAGCCAGTCCGGGTCCTGGCCGCCGGCGGCGATGAGGGCATGGATCAGCGCGTCGCCGTCCTGGGCTGCGAGACCGGGCACTGAGTCCGGCCCGTCCGCGGGGCCCAGGTCGTATCCGGCGGCTCGCATCTCGGTGAGCAACCTGATGGCACTGGCCGGGGTGTCGAGACCGACGGCGTTGCCGATGCGGGCGTGCTTCGTCGGGTACGCCGACAGCATCAGAGCGATCCGGCGGTCGGATGCGGGGATGTGCCGGAGTCGGGCGTGCCGGACGGCGATGCCCGCCACCCGGGAGGCGCGCTCGGCGTCGGGAACGTAGGTGGAGAGACCGTCGGCGTCGATCTCCTTGAACGAGAACGGCACCGTGATCAGCCGGCCGTCGAATTCGGGGACCGCGACCTGGGTGGCGACGTCGAGCGGCGACAATCCGTCGTCGTTGGACTCCCACGACTCACGGCTGCTGGTCAGGCACAGTCCCTGCAGGATCGGCACGTCCAGCGCGGCCAGAGCGGCGACGTCCCACGCCTCGTCGTCGCCACCGGCCGAGACGCCGGCCGGCTTGGTGCCGCCGGCGGCGAGCACGGTGACCACCATCGCGTCCGCCCGGCGCAGCGTGTTCAGCAATTCCGGCTCGGCGGTGCGCAGCGACGCACAGAAGATCGGCAGCGGAGTGCCGCCAGCCGCCACGACGGCGTCGCACAGCGCCTCGATGTAGCGGGTGTTCCCGGCCAGGTGCTGGGCGCGGTAGTAGAGAACGGCGATCGTGGGGCGCTCCGGGTTCGCATCGGGAGCGAACGGCGCGACACCCCAGCTCGGCAGGTGGACCGGCGCCTCGAAACCGTGACCGGTCAGCAGCACGGTGTCCGACAGGAAGTGATGCAGCTGGGCGAGGTTGTCGGCGCCGCCCTCGGCGAGATAGTTGTGTGCCTCCGCCGAGACACCGGCGGTGACGGTCGAGCACTCCATCAGTTCGGCGTCCGGGGCATGCTCGCCGCCGAGGACCACCACGGGCAGTCCGCTGGCCAGGACCGCGGCGAGGCCCTCTTCCCACGCCCGGCGGCCGCCGAGGATGCGCACCACGACCAGGTCGGCGCCGTCGAGCAGCCCCGGCAGATCCTCCTCGACCAGCAGCCGGGCCGGGTTGGCCCAGCGATAGTCCGCCCCGCTGGCGCGTGCGCTGAGCAGGTCGGTGTCGGAGGTGGAGAGCAGCAGGATCACGTGTGGAGCCTTCCTGGGGGTGTCGCGCCCCGTGGCAGTGGTCCCGTGCGGAACCGTAGGTCGGAGGACGGCAGGTGAGGGTCTGGCTCGCCCACCGGTTTCGGCGAGCTCACAGTGGCGCGACCGCGCCGGATTTTCACCGGCTTCCTCTCCTGCTGCCGCAAGTGCTGGTGATGCTACCTGGGGCCGGACGTAACCTGGGACCATGGTCGACTCCCGTTCCCGCCCCGATGCATGCCCCGGCGCGCTGCAGGTCCACCAGGCCGCGGACGGTGCGCTCGCCCGGGTGCGCCTCCCCGGAGGTGTGCTGACCTCTCCCCAGCTGCAGACCCTCGCGGAATCGGCCCGCGACCTCGGGAGCGGCGAGATCGAACTGACCTCCCGCGGCAACGCGCAACTGCGGGCGGTCCGCGACCCGCAGGAGTTCGCCCGCCGCCTCGCCGACGCGGGTCTCCTGCCGTCGGAGACGCACGAACGGGTCCGCAACATCCTCGTCTCACCGCTGACCGGCCGGATCGGTGGTCTCGCGGACCTTCGGGATCTGGTCGACGAACTCGATCGGACGTTGTGCGCGGACTCCGCGTTGGCGGACCTGCCGGGCCGCACCCTGTTCACCCTCGACGACGGGCGCGGCGACGTCTCGGCGCTCGGCGGCGATTTCGGCGTCCATGCGGTGAGCGAGACGGAGGTCGCCCTGGTTCTCGCCGGTCGCGACAGCGGCGCCCGGGTCACGACCACGGAATCGGTGACGGTGCTCCTCGACGCCGCCCGCGTCTTCCTGGAACTGCGCGATCAGCACTGGCGGCTGTCCGAGATCGCCGACGGTGCCGAACGGACCCTGTCGGCATTGGCGCTCGCACCGACCGCCGACCCGGTGAGCGGGTTCGACGAGCATCGGCCACCGATCGGATGGCTGGACCAACCGGACGGCACCGTGACCCTCGGCGGCGGTCTCGCGTTCGGGACCCTCGACGCCCGGCTGGCGGAGTTCCTCGCCGCGGTCGAGAAGCCGGTGATCGTCACGCCCTGGAAGTCGGTGTTGCTGTGCGATCTCGACGAGTGGTCCGCCGAGCAGATCGTGCGGGTCCTCGCCCCGATGGGCCTGATCTTCGACGAGAACTCACCGTGGCTGAACGTCAGCGCCTGCACCGGGCAACCCGGCTGCGAGAAAGCGCTCGCCGATGTGCGGGCCGACGCGCGGGACGCCGTCGCGAGCGGCGAACTCCCGGTGGAGGGCCGACAGCACTGGTCGGGCTGCGAGCGGTGCTGCGGGCGGCCCAAGGGTGAGGTCGCCGACGTCGTCGCCACGGAGACGGGTTACCGGGTTGAGGAGCCGTGACCGCGGTGCCTCTATCGTGAGCGAATGATCGAGTACATCCGAGACGGCGCGGAGATCTACCGCCAGTCCTTCGCCACGATCCGCGCCGAGGCGGATCTCAGTGCCTTTCCCGAGGACGTCTCGCAGGCCGTGGTCCGCATGATCCACGCGAGCGGTCAGGTCGACCTCGTCGACGACGTCGCGTTCACCCCCGGTGTCGTCAAGGCTGCCCGCGCGGCGCTGGCGGGCGGCGCCCCGATCCTGTGCGACGCGCAGATGGTCGCCGCCGGCGTGACCCGGAAGCGTCTCCCCGCGGACAACGAGGTGCTCTGCACGCTGCGCGACCCCCGGGTCCCGGTGCTGGCGGAGCAGATCGGGAACACCCGTTCGGCAGCCGCCCTCGAATTGTGGGGCAGCAAACTCGAGGGTGCCGTCGTCGCGATCGGCAACGCCCCGACCGCGTTGTTCTACCTCCTGGACATGATCGAATCCGGCGCACCCCGGCCTGCCGCGATCGTCGGCGGTCCGGTCGGTTTCATCGGTGCGGCGGAGTCGAAGGAAGCGCTGATCGAGCACCCGAGCGGACTCGACTATCTGCTGGTCCGCGGCCGCCGGGGTGGCAGTGCCATCACGGCTGCGGCGCTGAATGCGATTGCGAGCGAAGTCGAATGAGCTCCGAAGAGCGGGTGACCGGCAAACTGTGGGGCGTCGGTATCGGACCGGGTGACCCGGAACTGGTGACGGTCAAGGCCGCGCGGGTCATCGCCGAGGCCGATGTGGTGGCGTTTCACAGCGCCCGGCACGGCAAGAGCATCTCCCGCGCGGTCGCGGCGCCGTACCTGCGTGAGGGCCAGATCGAGGAGCATCTCGTCTACCCCGTCACCACCGAGACCGTCGACCACCCCGGCGGATACCAGGGGGCGATGGACGAGTTCTACGAGGAGGCGTCGCAGCGACTCGCCGCCCACCTCGAAGCCGGCCGCTCGGTGGCGCTCCTCGCCGCAGGCGACCCGCTGTTCTACAGCTCCTACATGCACATGCACAAGCGGCTCGCGCACCGCTTCGAGGCGGAGGTGATTCCCGGGGTCACGTCGATCAGCGCCGCCTCCGCCGCGCTGGCGATGCCGCTCGTCGAGGGCGAGGAAATCCTCACCGTCCTGCCCGGAACGCTGCCGCGCGGCGAGCTGACGCGGCGCCTGCGGGAGACCGACGCCGCCGCCATCCTGAAACTCGGACGCACCTACCCGGCCGTCCGGCAGGCGTTGAAGGACTCCGGCCGCATCGACGAGACATGGTACGTCGAGCGGGCCAGCACGACCCGGCAGAAGATCGACGCCGCGGACGACGTCGCGGACAGCGACGTCCCCTACTTCTCGATCGCCATCGTGCCCAGCCCGTCGAACGCACGCCGCGACGACGCGGCACCGAAGGGTGAACTCGTCGTCGTCGGGCTCGGTCCCGGCGATCAGGCATGGACGACACCGGAAGTGCAGCACGAACTGTCACTCGCCACCGACATCGTCGGCTACGGCCCCTACATCGACCGGGTCCCCGAACGTCCCGGTCAGCGCCGCCACTCCAGCGACAACCGCGTCGAGGCCGAACGCGCCGCGATGGCACTCGACCTGGCGAAGAACGGGGCCCGCGTCGCCGTCGTGTCGTCCGGTGATCCGGGTGTGTTCGCGATGGCCGCCGCGGTGCTCGAAGTCGCGGCCGAGGAGCAGTGGCGCGGCGTTCCCGTGCGCGTCCTGCCCGGTATGACCGCCGCGAACGCCGTGGCGAGCCGGGTCGGCGCACCCCTCGGGCACGACTACGCCGTCCTGTCCCTGTCGGACCGGCTCAAGCCGTGGGACGTGGTGGCGCAGCGCATCTCCGCGGTCGCGAGCGCCGACATGGCCTTCGCCGTCTACAACCCCGCGTCGAAGTCACGCACCTGGCAGGTCGCCGCGATGCGCGACCTGGTTCTCGAGCACCGCTCCCCCGACACCCCGGTGATCATCGGCCGCGACGTGGCCGGCGCGCAGGAGTCGGTGCGGGTCGTGCGGCTCGCGGACCTCGACCCGGCCGAGATCGACATGCGGTGCCTGCTCATCGTGGGCTCCTCCATGACGACCGTCGTCGAGAACGAGCACGGGACCCGGGTATTCACGCCCCGACGTTATCCGGGTTGAGTACCTCACTCGACGCGGCCGGAGCGGAGTTCGGTCACCGCGATCCGGGCGGCGTGCCCGATCGCGGCATCGACCACCGGTAGCACGGGGTCGGTTCGGGCGGCACGGGTGAAGACGGCGACCGCGACGGGAGTCTCACCGGGAAACGTCACGACGGCCACCTCGTTGCGGATGGCGCCGATGGTCCCGGTCTTCCCGGCGACGTCCACCTCGGAGTACGGGAACCCGGACCGGATGCGGTGCTGCCAGATCTGCGCGGACATCACGTGCCGGACGAACTCGCCCTGCGGTCCGGGCACCGCCCGTCCGGTCCAGATCGCGTCGAGAAGCGAGGTCATCTCCCGTGGAGTCGTCGCGCTCGCATACGACGGGTCGTAGGCGGACACCGTCCACGCCTCGTCGTTGTCGGCGAGTGCCGCGAATGCTTCGGCGGTGGTATGCGCGTGGGCGTCGATCACCAGACTGCGGTGCGCATCCGCTGTGCCGCCGATGATGCGCGTGCTCGTCATGCCCAGCTCGGACAGCGCCCGCTCGACGCTCTCCAGTCCCACCTGCCCGAGAACGAGGTCGGCGGCGGCGTTGTCGGACACGGTCATCATCGACAGCGCCAGATCCCGCCAGCTCAGCACCACTGGGTCACGGAACGTCGACACCCCGGTCGGCCCCGGGGTGCAGTCGGCCGGGCTGACCCGGACGGTCGCGGTCGGCGACAACTCCCCGGATTCGAAAGCGCGGCACAGGGCGACGAGCAGCGGAAGTTTGTAGACCGATGCCAGCACCACGAGGTCGTCCGCGCCGACCGCGATGTCACCCCCGGCGTCGATCGGGGGGCCGACGCGGCGGGCGTGCAGCCATCCGGTGCACCCGGCGTCGGCGAAGACGTCACGGATCCGCTTCTCCGCCGACGGGGTCATCGATCGGCCCGCAGTAGCACCCGGTCGAGGGCGGCAGCGGACGGTGCCACGTCGGCCCCCGAGCGCCACACGATGCGCAGGCGCAGCGCGACGTCTTCGCGCAGCAGATCGACCCAGGCCACACCCGGCATCACCGTCGGTGCCGTCGCCGTCACTCCGAAATGACCGCCGGCGGCCACATGCGTGAGAATCTCTCGCGGACCCGGTGCGACCACGATGTCCGGGTCCACACCCCGGGCCCGCCACACGTCGACGAACAAATCGTGGGCAGGCGGATTGTCCGAGCGTGGACCGGTTGCCAGCGCCAGCCCGCGCAGCATCCGGACCTGTGCCTTCTTCGCGACTGCGGCCGGGTGGTCGTCCGGCACCACCACCCAGCGCCGAAGCTTCAGCACCGGTCCGCTGTCGAGACCGGTGAGCAGTGCTGGATGTTCGACCACGGCGACGTCGAGACTGCCCGTGCGGACGGCGTCCACGAGTTCGGTGGTGGACGCCGTAGTCGTCACTACCCGGGTGGGCCGGGTCTCGTCCGCGTCGCGAAGGGCACGGACACACCGAACCACCACACCGTCGGCCACCGAGTGCGGGACACCCCATCGCACCACCGTGTCGCGACCACCGGCGATGCGGTGCGCCTCGTCCTCGAATCGGGCCGCGTCGGCGACGAGAAGCCGAGCACGCGGGAGCAATTGGCGTCCGGCGTCGGTGAGCCCGACTCCTCGGGTATTGCGCTGAACCAGCTCCGCGCCGAGTCGCTGTTCGAGCCGCCGCACGCCCTGTGACAGCGGCGGTTGCGTCATCCCGAGCCGGGATGCGGCGTTGCCGAAATGTCCCTCCTCCGCAACGGCGACAAAGAAACTCAGGTGGCGGAGCAGATCCATGGCGACCATTGAACCAGTTCCGACCGTCCCCATCTGGCCACGTCACCGTTTCCGGGCACAAAACGTGGCCCTGAACTGGGGTGATAGCGCACCCGACTCGCGACAACGCCGCTTTCGTCTTTGCGCTATGAGTGTCCGCATCCGACATTGGATCCATGCCCACACACCGAAATCATCCGAAGCCCAGGCGCACCGGTCGTCGAGGTGCCGTCGCTCTCGCGCTGGCGCTGCCCTTACTGCTCGGGGCGTGCACCGCCACCGCGGAGCACGCCCAGCCCACGACGTCGGTGGCTGCGGTACCGGATCGCCGGTCCCTCGACGCGACGATCGACGCCCTGGAGGCGCAGTACTCCACACGGATCGGAGTGACGGCCGTCAATCCCGCGACCGGCGAGGTCTACAGCCACCGGGGCGACGAACGGTTCGCGATGTGCTCGACGTTCAAGGCCTACGCGTCGGCCGCGGTTCTGCGCAAGACCGAGGACGGGTCGACGTCACTCGACAAGACGGTCGTGATCGAACCCGGCGACCTCGTCGAGAACTCGCCGGTCACCGCCGCAGCGGTCGGCACCCCGATGACCTTGGGGCAGATCGCCGAAGCAGCCCTGACGCAGAGCGACAACACTGCCGGGAACTACCTGCTCCGGGAGATCGGTGGTCCGCAGGCGGTCACAGCCCTCGCCCGGGACGTCGGCGACGGGAGCACGCGACTGGACCGGTGGGAGACCGAACTCAACACCGCATTCCGCGACGATCCCCGGGACACGACGACTCCGAACGGCCTCGCACAGGGCTTCCGGGCGCTGCTCCTGGGAGACGCGCTCGACGCGGCGAGCCGCGATCAGCTTCTCGAGTGGATGCGGGCGAGCAAGACGTCGGACAAGCGAATGCGCGCCGGTCTGCCGGCCGGGTGGACTGCCGCCGACAAGACCGGTGGCGGCGGGTTCGGCACCGCCAACGATGCCGGTGTCGCGTGGAGTCCGGACGGCGCCCCCGTCGTCCTCGCCATCCTCACCGACAGCCTCACGAATCAGGAAGGTGCGCAGGGAAACAACCAGGCGATCGCCGACACCACCGCGGCCGTCATCGAGGGCTTGACTGCGCCGTGAGCCATCTGTGCAGAGACACCGCCAGTTCGACGGGAGCGTCGAACTGGATCAGGTGCCCGGCGCCGTCGATGACCTCGAGCGTCGAACCCGGAACGAGGCGCGCGAGTTCCTCGGCTCGGTCGACGGGGATCCAGGCGTCGTCCCTCCCCCACACGACCGCGACAGGAATGTCGATCGACGCATACCGATCCTGGATCTCGTCGGTGTATCGCTCGTCGGCCTCGGCGATCTGCCGGTAGAACGCGACCTGACCCTCCTCCGACAGCCACGGCGCGGTCAGGAGAGCCATCTGAGCGGGGGTCAGGCCGCGGTGGGTCGCGCCCGCGATGTAGGCCTCGAGAGCACCCCGGTGCACCGCTGCCGGTTGCGCGGCGAACACGTCGGCGTTCTCCGCGACGAGCCGCAAATAGTCCGAGCCCCACGGCCGCAACGCAACCACGTCGACCAGGGCCAGCGAGGCGTACCGGGCACCGTGCACGAGATTGGCGCGAAGCGAGACGGCGCCCCCGTAGTCGTGGGCGACGACATGGGGTGCGTCGAGGTTCCAATGCCGGAGGAGGTCGGCGAGGAGTTCACCCTGCACACCGAGATCGACGTCGTGGGCGCCGTCCTTCGACGACTGCCCGTATCCGGGCATGTCCCACAGGTAGACCGAGAACTCGGCAGCGAGCGCGCGTGCGAACGGCCACCACAGCTGCGACGACCACGGTGTCCCGTGGCACATCACCACCGCAGGACCGTCCCCGAACCTGTCCCACGCCACCGATCTGCCACGCCATTCGAACGTCTGTGAGAGCTCCACACCCGCAGTGTGCCATCAGCGGTGGAACCTTCGCTTCACCTCTTCACCCGCGGGGTCGCCGGTCTTCGTCCCGAGGTCGTCGGGGCCTTCGTCCAGAGGAACGAACGCACACCCGACGACGCCCCGGTCGACGTAGGTTCGGGATGTGAGAAACGACGAACGCGAACGGCGGGCGCGGAGCTTCGGGCAGGTAGCCGAGCTGTACGACCGGTGGAGGCCCGGCTACCCCGATGCCCTCTACGACGACGTGCTCTCCCTCGCGCCCGCCGGCCGGGTTCTCGAGTCCGGTGCCGGTACCGGTCGGGCAACGCTCGGCCTCGCGCAGCGCGGGGCGTCGGTTCTCGCGATCGAACCCGATCCTGCAATGGCCGCCGTCGCCAGGCGGCGCACCCAGGGCTGGAGTGTCGAGGTGCAGGAGTCCGCTTTCGAGGACTGCTCCGTCGCGGCCGCCGCATACGACCTCGTCGTCGCCGCCCAGTCGTGGCACTGGGTCGATCCGCAGCGCGGCGCGGCCGTCGCAGCCCGGGCTCTCCGGAAAGGCGGTTCGCTATGCCTGTGGTGGAACCGGCCCCGCGACCTGTCCGGTCCCACCTGGGACGCCATCGATGACGCCTACGCCGAATACGCCCCCGAACTCGATCGCCGCGCCGCGTCGGGCCTGCAACCCGACACCGAGGAGCAGGCCGCGCCGGCTGCCGGCTTCACTCCGTGGGCGTCCCGCACCTATAACTGGACGAAATCGTACGACGCCGAAAGCTACACCGGTCTGATGCGCACGCAGTCCAATCACGTTTTGCTACAACCTGATCGGCGGGAAAAATTGCTCGCAGCGATCCACACGGCCATCACCGATACCGGCGAAGGCTGTCTCGTGTACCCGTACCGAACCTTGCTCTTGACTGCGGGGGTGAGGCAATAGATGGTGCGTCGACTGACGGAGCGAGTTGTTGCTAGCTGACGATGTCGTGACCGCACATCGCGCGGCGCAGAGGCCTCTCTGCCCTGGCGACGCGCCGCCCGGCCACAGTCAACATCGGGCGCGGAATCCCGATACCCATGACCGGCACGCCCGTCACATACCCTTCCCTGTAGAGGTAATTCGACGCATCGGCCACTTCGTCCCGGGTCAAGGGCGCAGGCGCCCAGCCGACCGCCTCCCCGATGGCCTCCGCGTCCAGAATCGGACTTCGGTACCCTTCCGTCGCCTTCGCGAGAAGCCAACCCAGAACAGCGTCACGAACCGCCCATTGACGATCGGTAGCTGCATTCACATTTCAGTCCTCCGGTAGATGCCGTTGATGCTTGCATGCACCATAGCCACCGGCAAGGAATAAGTGAGTTCGTGAGCTTTCCTGCGGTTCTTGGGATCTCACGAAGTTCCAAATCCACCGCGGCACGACGGTCGCGGCCCGGCGACTCGGCGCTCGTGTGGTCCTGGCCGTGCCAGGTGCCGAGTGGACTTATCTACTTTCCTGGGTATGGTCGGGATCAGTTCGTGGTTGCCACTTCCGAAGATGGAGCGACAATGGCTGACAAATCCGCCGTCAAGAGTTCGAAACAGTCCGCACGCGCCCTCAAAGAGCGCCGGGCGGAGAAGCGGGCGAAGGCCCAGGAGTCGACTGAGATCATCCGAAAGCGGAAGGGCTGAAATCGCATTGAAGGTTCACGACTTGCTCAGTTGGCGATGAAGGGCACCACCGTCCCAATAGTCGGTGCTGGAAATGATGTGGTTGCCTCTCACTTCCAGCAGCTGCACTCCGGCCAAGTACAGGCTTTGCCCTTTCGGCTCGTACGAGCCCAAGCGGCCATTCAGATGACCGGATAGTCGGTAGGTCACCGCCGCACGGTTTTCATTGATGAGAATTTCATCGAGGTTCCACTGCACGTCGGGAAATGCTGCGAAGAGCCCAACGAGACCAGCGGCGATCCGCTCCGGTGTGCGGTGGTCTGCGCCGACTGCGATATCACGATGCCGACATAGCGGAGCGTAAAGCTTTGCGGCGTCCGCGGGGCGGTGGTTGTTGTATGCCGTGTACAGATCGGTCACGAGCTGGGTGAGTAAGGCCATGAGAAGTGTCTCCTTTGGTTGGCAATCTTCGACGTTGCGCACACTGTGTGCCCTCCGACTCTCCGTTCCACGCATCGTGGAGGAGCGAGCGGATCGGTTGCAGATCCAGCGGCCGAGGACTGACAAGTTTCTCGGCCACAGCCGCTTCCGCGACTGCATCGATCTGGTCCCGCGTGACGCCGATGGCTCGGAGTCCTGTCGGTGTGCCGACCGACCGGGCCAGCGACCAGACATTGTCAGCGAGTTTCGCCGGGTCACACTTCATCGCCTCGGCCAAACGCGCCATGATATCGGGGATCGCCGGTTGCAGGTACCGGATGATGTATGGCAGGACGATCGCGTGGGTTTCGGCGTGGGGGGCGTCGCACATTCCTCCGAAGAGATGACACAACGCGTGATGCACACTGGTGCCCACCGTGCCCAGCGCGACGCCGGCGAGGCAGGCGGCGATGAGAACCTCCCCACGGGGTGCAGGGTCGGTTGTGGTGTACGCCCGATGCAGGAAACGCTGGAGTCGGCCCGCACCATCGAGAGCCAGTGCGTCGGTGATCGGGTCATGGTTCGTCGCCCACAATGCCTCGGCGCAGTAGGCCAAGGCGTTCATCCCGCTGGGACCGACGATCGAGGCGGGCAACGCGGTCAGGAGCTGCGGGTCGTAGACGACGATCTTCGGCAGAGCCGCACGATCGCGGGCGGTCTTCTTGCCCGTTCCGCTGGTGAGCCCGTAGATGGGCGTCGACGTTCGGCTTCGCGCTCTCGGGGCAGGTTCAAGCGGCCGCCCGCCTGCCATAACCTGCCGAGACAACTGCCTCGACACTGTGAGAGCGGCCGAGCACTGCGTTCGCGGAGCGCACCCGGCCCGCAGTGACCTCTCGACGTATGCGTGTCGAGGAGACTGGGCCTCCGGCGATGTTGAGTAAGTCGACTTTTCGGGCCTCGAATCCCAACCTGCGGCCGGTTGCGTCGAGGGTCGAGGTGTTGCCTGCTGCGCGATATCCGTAGCGGAAGTTGGCTCCGACGGACACCGACCGCGCGCGCAGTCGAGTCGCGAGCAGATCAGTCGCGAAATCTTCGGCAGAGGTCTGCAGCAGGAAAGGGCTCATGGGGAGCGCAAGGACGAAGTCGAGGCCGCAGTCGGCAAGCAGCCCGAATTTGCGGTCGAGACTGGTCAGCACGGCGGGCTGACGTCCCGGGGAAAGGATTGTCGACGGGTGCCGGTCAAACGTCACTGCACCGACCAGTAGTCCAAGCGTGGTTGCTCGGCACGCCGCTCTACCTTGTCCGGTTGATGACGATGCAACGCAGGGAAAGATGCTGGCGGCGACCAACCGATCACCGATGAGGGTCGCGCACCTTCACTTCATGGTCACCGCGGATGGCCTGCGGACCCTCGTCACGCACATCTTTGTCGCGGGTGACCCGCAACTCGAACGCGGGGACAGCGTGTTCGGTGTGAAGGACTCCCTGATCAAGAACTTCGTGGAGCAACTCCCAGGCACACCCACCCCCGATGGGCGCCACATCGGCGATCGGACCTGGTATCGATGCGATTTCGACATAGTTCTTGCACCAGAACAGTTTGATTCTTGCTGACCCTGAATACATACCTGCATCAAGAAGGACGACGAGGCCCACCCGACCCGTCCGGCACACAGAACGTACACAAACCTTGACTCGGATACCTACCGTCCGAGTAAACTAGGACAATAGCAATCCAAGTTAAGGAGACGGGCATGAAGATCGTCATTTTCGGAACTGGACTCATCGGGAGTCAGGTCGCGTCGAAGCTGAGGGAGTCCGGACACGACGTCGCGGCACTCGGTCGCGGCGACGGTATCGACACCACCACCGGCAAGGGAGTCGCGGAGGCTGTGGAAGGCGCCGACGTCGTAGTGGACCTCACCAACTCGCCGTCATGGGAAGACCACGACGTCATGGCATTCTTCCGCGAATCGACGAACCACATGCTCGTCGCCGAAGAGGCCGCCGGCGTCGGGCACCATGTCATCCTGTCCATCGTCGGCGCCGACCGGCTCCCCGACTCCGGATACATGCGCGCCAAAGTCGCCCAGGAAGATCTGGTCAAGTCCGGCCCCGTCCCCTACTCGATCGTGCGATCGACGCAGTTCTTCGAGTTCATCGCCGGCATCGCCGACGCAGGCGCTGTCGGCGACACGGTTCATGCGACCCCGGCACAGCTCCAGCCGATTGCCTCGCACGACGTCGTAACCCGTGTAGCCGAAGTCGCCGTCGGTGCGCCGTTGGGCGGCACGGTCGAGATCGCCGGACCTGAACCGCTCGGAATCGATGAACTCGTCCGACGGCTGTTCGCCTCGACCGGCGACCAGCGAACCGTGACGACCGACCCCGACGCCGGCTATTTCGGCGCCAAACTCGATGACGCTGCGATCACTCCGACCCCTGGCGCCAACGCCTGGATCGCACCGACCACGCTGGACGAGTGGTTGCGCGAACACCTGAAACGATGACGCAACACCACCCCGCAACACCGACACAGGGGTGTGAATAGAGTCGTGGCCATGAAGCTGTCCGGTGGTGTGGAGTGGGCACTTCACTGCTGCGTAGTCCTCAGCCAGGCAGAGAGCCCGGTACCCACGACCCGGCTGGCCGAACTGCACGGTGTGTCGAAGACGTACCTCGCCAAGCACCTGCAGTCGCTCGCACGTGCCGGCCTCGTCCACCCCACCGAGGGCCGCGACGGCGGATACGTCCTGACCCGCGCGCCCGAGGCTATCACCGTCCTCGACGTCGTCCAGGCCGTCGACGGAACCGAGCCCGCCTTCCGGTGCACCGAAATCCGCCGGCAAGGAGTGCTCGCCGCCCCTCCAGAGCAGTGCCGCTCTGCGTGCGGCATCGCGAGAGTCATGGCGGACGCCGAAACAGCTTGGCGCGCATCACTATCCGGTGTGACCATTGCGGACCTCGGTGCGACAATCGACCTCGCCGTCCTCAGACACATCTTGGCGACGTCCACGACGTGAGGTCACCCGCGGCAGGCGGGACGCGAAATTCCTGTCTTCTCATTCGAGATCCGCCCTACGATCGATGGATGGAGACCGGAACCGACGAGACCAAGACCTGTTCGTTCTGCCGCGGTCCTATCGGATACGAAATCAAGGACGCTCATGCGGGCTTCGCGTCGCTGCCCCCGGGCAAGCGGTATCGCGTCTTCCACTGCATGAATCGATGCCCACGATCGGCCCCCGACGGCCTCGAATGCGGACACCGCCACGAATACCTCTGACCCGTCCGTCAATGCCCCGCCGAAAAGGTTCAACCCAACGGGTTCATGCCCTGCTTACCCGCGTGAGAGTCCGGGCTGAGTCTGAATCTGTCCGGGACCGCCCTTGAAACCGCCGGCCTTGCCCACCGTCCATTCACCGTCCGCACCGCATACCAGGGCGCCGTTGCGGTCTCCGGGCTTGCCGTAGGTCACTGTCTCATTGCCCTGCGAGTCCGTGTTCACGATCGGGCACGGGCCACCGGTGGGGCCGTTCGGGCCGATCGGCTCGGCATGAGCGACGGACGCCGCCCCGATGGCGCTCAGGACAGGGAGAGCAGCGAAAGCGATGGCGGCAATGGTGCGGCGGGCGTTGATCATTCAGTATCTCCAGAGGGGTGGTGGGATAGTGCTTCGTTGACAGGTACAACTCTGCCCACTCCAGCGCCCGAACTGAACCAACCCTCGGGGGCCTTTGCGGCACCCCCGGAGTGGAATCACCCCACCCTTACGGAGATCGATCGCGACATACCGACTGCCGGGAACCGGCATGGTGCCCCACACTCAGCAGGATCCGCACCGGTCCCGGGATCGACCGCAATCCGTTCAGAGCCGATTCGGACCCGAACCCTCTACAGCGAGTTGGTCTTCGGGGTTGAGCAGATAGCACGCCTTCATCGACAGGCAACCACACCCGATGCATCCGGTGAGCTCGTGTTCGAGGCGCTCGATTCGCTTGCGTTGATCCTCGAGCTGCACTCGCCACAGCTTCGACACGCGCTGCCAGTCGCGGATCGACGGCATCCGGTCCGCCGGGAGCGTCTCGAACACCGCTCCCACGTCCGCCAGTGGAATCCCGAGCCGTTTGGCCACCACGATCAGCGAGATCCGCCTGAGCATGTGGCGTTCGTACCGGCGTTGATTTCCGGACGTCCGCGTAGACGCTATCAGTCCGAGCTGCTCGTAGTAGTGGAGCGCCGAGACGGCCACACCGGTCCGACGGGACACCTCCCCCACCGACAGCAGATCCTTCGGATCCAAAGACATCACATCAGCCCCTTGACCTCGAGTCCACTCGAGATTTTAGCGTGGTGTGCATGACAACGACCGCCCCGTCACCGGCCAGCTGGTCCGAACTGCTCGGACCCCGCTACCGCTCCACCTCCGCCGTCCTCGCCGGCGGCGTCGGACTGCATGCCGTCAACATCTTCCTGACGACGAGCCTGCTGCCCACCGCCATCGGCGAACTCGGGCGCGAATCGCTGTACGCGTGGAGCGCGACCGTCTTCATGGTGGCGTCGGTGATCTCGTCGATGACCGTCAGCCGGCTGCTCGCACATCGCGGCGCGCTCGGTGCGTATATGTTCGCACTGGCTCCGTTCTTCGTCGGCACGATGATCAGCGCCCTCAGCCCGTCGATGGAGGTCCTCCTCGTCGGGCGTGCGGTCCAGGGGCTCGGCGGGGGCCTGCTCGCGGGACTGAGTTACGCCGTACTGCGCGAGGCGCTACCGGAACATCTGTGGGCGCGCGCGACCGCGCTGGTCTCGGCGATGTGGGGCGTCGGAACTCTCGCCGGACCGGCGATCGGTGGGCTGTTCGCCCAGCTCGGCCAGTGGCGTCTCGCGTTCGTCGCGCTGGCAGTGGTCGCGGCCGCCATCGCAGCGATCGCGCCCCGGGCGTTGCCGCGCACCGAGCGTGTGCGTGGCGGAGAACCCGTGCCTGCCACGTCACTCGTGCTGCTCACCCTCGCGACGATCGCGATCAGCGTGGCGGGCATCCTCGGCAACCGAACCCACATGCTGGTCCTGATCGCGGTCGGGTCCGCGATCATCGTTCTCTTCCTGGCCTGGGAGCGGCGATCACCACGCCGAGTGCTACCGCAGTCGACGTACACCCGGGCGTCGTCGCTGAAGTGGATCTACCTCACCATCGCGGTGCTCGCGTCCGGCACCGTCTCGGAGGCTTTCACACCCCTGTTCGGTCAACGGCTCGCCGGACTGGTGCCGATCGCCGCGGGGTTCCTCGGCGCCATGATGTCGGTGGGATGGTCGGTGACCATGATCTTCAGCTCCGACATCTCCCGCGCGCGTGCGCAGAGGGCGGCGAAGATCGCCGGACCGCTGGTCCTCGCGGCAGGCCTGCTCCTCACCGCGGCCCTCTGGCGTGACGACGCCGGACTGGGCGTGGTCATACTGTGGGCGGGCGCCCTGGCCGCCGCGGGTGCCGGGATCGGCCTCGCCTTTCCTCACCTGATGGTCGCCGCCATGCGGAGCACCGACGACGAACAGGAAGGGGCCAAGGCCGCGGCCGGGCTCAACACGGTCGAGTTGATCGCCATGGCCGTCGGGTCCGCGGTCGCCGGTGTGCTGGTCAACCTCGGTGCACCCTCGGCCCTCACCTCCGCACGAGTGCTCTTCCTCGGCCTCGGCGTCATCGCGGCAGCCGGCGTATTCACCGCCTATCGCGCGACCCGGCAGGCCGAACGCGAGGTCGCCCGACCGTCCTAGGCTCGAGACGCGAAGTGGTCTGCGCGACGGCGAATGTCATGGGCACGGGCGAGCTGCGGCAGATGCCCGCCGTGAGTGACGCGGCTACCATCCGCACCCAGACGCTCGATCGTCGTTTCGGCCCACAAGATGTCGTGGGCGTCGGGCGCCAACGCGGTATTGATCACCGGCACCTGCTCAGTCGCAAGGGTCAGTTTTCCGGTCATCCCCATCTCGCGGGCCAGTCGCGTGTCGTCCCGGACGACGTCGGCGTCGCGCGACAGCGTCGGCCCGTCGATCGGGGCTCCGATCCGGGCTGCCCGGCTCGCATTGACGAGCCGGGATCGGGCGTACGCCAACGCCATCGGAGTTCGCCCCGCACCGGTGTCGCGGCAGTAGTCGCCGATCCCGAACGCTAGTCGAGAGACGGGAGCGGTGCGAGCGATGTCGTCGACGGCCACGATCGCGGCCGCGGACTCGACGAGGGCGACCACCGGAACACCGGGCATCTCGGCGGCGGTAGCCCGCACCTGTTCGGGCGCTTCGGTTTTCGACAGCATCAGCCCGCGAAGTCCGGGCACACTGCGGATCGCGTCGAGGTCGCGCTGCCAGTGCGAGGTGGTCGCGTCGTTGATCCGCACCCAACCCGCATTCCGTGCGAGCCACTCGGCCGTGCACGCGCGCCCCTCGTCTTTCGCCGCGAACGGCAAGCCGTCCTCGAGGTCGATGATCAGCGCGTCGGCGCCGGACGCAGCCGCCGCCGCGAGGACCTCGCACCCGACTGCAGGAACCAGAAGCCAACTCCGCGCCATTGCGAGGTCGACCTCGCTGCGCTGGACTGTCTCGACACTCATTCTGCTTTTCCCTCGGCCATACCGAGGAGTCTGCGCTCGGCCGGGAGGCGACGCACTCGACGAAGCGGAGTGCGGCGCCGGTGGCCGGTCACCGCTTCGTCAGGTGCGGCTCCGATCCCTGCGGTCCACCTCAGAAGTCGAAGCCCCAGGAGGCCGGGTTGAAGACGACGCGGTACCAGACGTTGGTCGGTTCATCGAACGTGCACGGCACGATCACGACACCCGACGTCTGTTCGAGCGCCGCCGCCTTCCCGCAGAAGTACTCAGCGCCTTCGCCGGACGTCTCGGCACGGTAGACGGGTCCGATGTGCCAGGGTTCGGCACTCGCGGTACCGGGACCCACGGTGGCCCCGAGGACGAGGGGCGCGGACAGGATCCCGACCAATGCTGCGGTACGCCGAGCGGACTTCTTCTGCACGAGAGCTCCTTCGTAGGCGACGACACGACAGTTCTGTGTGATTAGTTCGCACAAGAACCGTCGGACGTTACCGGGGAGCCGCGACCCTCTCCTCGAACACCTGACCCGACCCGTTTCGCTCGGCAAGCTCGCGGGCGCTGTCCAGCGCCTCCTGGGCCGCCGCCTTCACGGCCGCTTTCACCGCGGCGGAATCCTCGACGGTCGCAGGCGCTTCGACAGGCGCGGGCGTCTCGATGGCATCCGGTGTCTCCACAGCGTCCGGAGTCTCGACGAGGTCAGGCGTCTCGACAGGATCAGGAGTTTCGATGGCCGGAGCAGGTGCCGGCGTGGTGTGGGGTACCTCGACGGGCGCAGTGCCGCCCTTTTTCAGGTACTGGCCGCACACGGGCCACGCGCCGGGGCCCTGAGTTTTCAGGACGTTCTCGGCGACCCGGATCTGCTCGGCCTGACTGGCTTCCGAGGCCTCTCCCGTTCCACCGTTGGCTTTCCAGGTTTCCGGTGTGAACTGCAGTCCGCCGTAGAACCCGTTTCCGGTGTCGGTGGTCCAGTCGCCGCCGCTTTCGCACTCGGCGACTTCTTCCCAGTCGTGCGGTGCGCCGCCGGCGGTTCCGGCGCCCAGCCCGAGCAGAACGGTGACGACCGCGCCGATCAGGGCGATCCAGCCGAGGGTGTGCTTCTCCATGTTGCGAGTGGTCATGCTGGCTCAATCCTCTCCGCGCTTGCGGACGCGGCGTGCCGGTGACAACGCCTCGGTTGTCGGCCCGGCCATCCCTTTCGGTGCCTCGTCCCGCGCCTCGAAGGTGTCGGGATTACGAACCCGCGTCGGCAGATCTGCAGCGGCGGGCCCCCGAACGTGGCCTCCTCCCGAAATTCACACGGCATGAACAAGGTACGGATGTTCGACTATTGAGAAACGAGAGTGAAAATTGTGCTGTTCTGAGGTTTCGATACCGTTTCGACGTCATGTCGTGACAATTCTGTAACGCGCTGAACCGACTCGTGAATGCCGCAGCGGCTCATCCATTCCCGCTCCGCGAAGTGGTCTCGATTTCGACACGACCCTCGCACGACGCACCCTCCGCGGGCCATTGTCGTGGCGGCAGCGTGCACGGATGTCTCATCCGAACGAGTTGACAGGCTTCGAACGCAAGGCATCTCGGAATCATTACCGAGACGGTGACAGATCAGGGAAGCAAACCCTGTCGCCGAGCCTCCACGACAGCTTCCTGCCTGCTGCGTACCTCCAATTTGCCCATGAGATTACGCATGTACGACTGGACGGTCTCGACGCTCAGCGACAGCCGGTCGGCGATCTCGGCATTGCGGCACCCCGGCGCCACGTGCGCCAAGACGTCACTCTCACGCCGCGACAGTGTCACCGTCGGTGCCGGGTCGTCGGGCGCGGTGAGTCGGCGCAACCGCTGCTCGACCGCCTGCACCTCGGCACCGAGACCGTCGTCGCCGAGCCTGTGCCCGAGCTCCGCGTTCCCACGAGGCCGGACAGCGTGAGATGCCTGCCCTCGACGATGCCTCCGAACAGCACCGGAAAGTCGGTCTGCCGCCGCAGGCCGCGCAGTTCGGCGCGGATCGCGTCGTTGTCGCTGGGTCTCGAGGTGTCGTTCACTGGCACTCTGATACCGGCAACCCACTTCGGAGGGTAGCGGTGCCGGCGTGACGTTCAATAACGTCAGCTTGGCAGTGTGTCGCCCGTCACAGCAGTCTCACCACATATCGGAGGTTTCCAGTGTCCGGACCGACCCTCTCCACCGCGAACCACACACCGCTCAGCCCGCTGCGCTTCCTCGAGCGCTCGGCGAGCGTGTTCCCGGACCGGGTCGCTGTCATTCACGGCGACCGCCGCTACAGTTACCGCGAGTTCGGCGGCGAGGTCGAGAGACTCGCCCGTGTCCTGCGGAGCCGGATCGAGCCCGGCGACCGCGTCGCATTCCTGTGCCCGAACACCCCTGAGATGCTGTTCGCCCACTTTGCGGTGCCCCTCGCGGGCGGCGTCTTCATCGCGCTGAACTCGCGGCTGGCGGGCCGCGAACTGGAGTACATCCTCGAGCACTCCGGGACGAGCCTGCTGTTCGTCGACTCCGAACTGGTCGGATCCGTCGCGACTGCCCGCGACGCCGTACCGAGTCTGCGCGAAGTAATCGAGATCCCCGACTCCACGATCGCGCGGCCGGTGGTTCCGGAGGGGATCGTGACCGGGATGTACGCCGACTTCCTCGCGGCCGCAGACGACGTGGACGACACCCCGCTGCACTGGGGCGTCGACGACGAACAGCAGGTGATCGCGATCAACTACACGTCCGGAACCACCGGGAAACCGAAGGGCGTGATGTACACGCACCGCGGTGCCTACCTCAACTCCCTCGGCGAGACGTTCCACAACGGCTTCACCGGGTCCACCAAATACCTGTGGACGCTGCCGATGTTCCACTGCAACGGCTGGTGCACCCCGTGGGCGGTCACGCAGGCCGCCGGCACCCACATCTGTCTGCGCGCGGTGCGTGCCGACTCGATCTGGGACGCCATCGACACCCTCGGGGTCACTCACCTGTGCGGCGCTCCCGCCGTGTGCTCCACCATTGCCGAAGCGCCCCAGGCACATCCGGTCGACGCCCTGCGGATCACCACCGCCGCGGCACCGCCGTCACCGACGGTGATCGCCCAGTTGGAGGCGATCGGCGTCACCGTCGTCCACGTGTACGGGCTGACCGAGGTCTACGGGCCGTACACGATCTGCGAGTACCAGGAGTCGTGGAGCGAGCGCACCGTCGAGGAACGCGCGTCCCTGCTGTCCCGGCAGGGCGTGGGCATGGTGCAGGCCGAGAACGCCCGCGTCGTCGACACGCAGATGAACGACGTCCCGGCGGACGGCGAGACCATGGGCGAGATCGTTCTGCGAGGCAACAACGTGATGCTCGGCTACTACCGCAACCCGGAGGCCACCGCGGAAGCGTTCGCGGGCGGCTGGTTCCACACCGGCGATCTCGGCGTTATGCACCCGGACGGCTACATCCAGCTCAAGGACCGCGCGAAGGACATCGTCATCTCCGGCGGCGAGAACATCTCGACCATCGAGGTGGAGCAGGCGATGATGACGCATCCCGCCGTACTCGACGTCGCGGTCGTCGGTGTCCCACATCCCAAGTGGGGTGAGCGGCCAAAGGCATTCGTCATCGTGAAGAAAGGGGCCTCCGTCACGGCAGAGGAACTCGCCGAGCACACCCGCGGACGTCTCGCGAAGTTCAAGGTCCCCGACGAGATCGTCTTTCCCCTCGAACTCCCCCGTACCCCGACCGGTAAGGTCCTCAAGTTCGAACTCCGAAACTCGAACTGACTGTCTCGCACGCAGCGCGTGAGTCACGGCTGCGCCGGAAACCGCATCCAACCCTGACTACGCTGGGCATCGAGCTGGGCTCGCGCACGTGCCTGACGGTCGGTGCGCCGGTGTGCAAAACTCGGAAGGGCACGCACGAATGCGGTGCGTCGGACCACCGTGATGTGGAGGGCGTCATGACCCGATCGGTTCCCGGAAGTGCTCCGGAAGACGCGGAGCAGGTGGCGTATGCGCGTGTGCGCGCCGGCCATGTGAATGCGGTTCAGGCCGCCTTCGAGGATCACATGGGACGCCTGGATTGGTCGAGAGATCAGATCGAGCGCTACCGAACCGAGCGGCTGCGGGCCCTCCTCGCGCACGCACGCGAGCGGTCTCCATTTCATGCCCGGAGACTTCGTGGCCTCGATCCGTCCGCGGCCTCGCTCGCCGACCTGGCGTCGCTGCCGATGATGACGAAGCGGGACGCTCAGGACGAGTGGGATGCGATCATCACGGTTCGCGGCCTCGATCGCGAACGTGCCGAAAGGATTCTGGCCGAGCAGCAATGGTTTTCGTACACGTCGGGCGACGAGCAGATCTTCAGTTCGGGTGGTTCGAGTGGCGTCCGGGGTGTCTACGTCTGGGATTGGCAGTTCTACGTTTCGGCGGCGTGCCTTGCCTGGCGGGTGCAGGCGCGCGAGGAACGGCGGGCATCGTCCGTGCGGTCTCCCGCGCGTCTGGCCGTGCTGGCGGCCGGTGTCCCCCCGCACGCGAGCACCCCATTGTTCGATGTGCCGACCGCACCGGGGATGGAGACCGTCGTGATCCCGGCGGGCGCACCATTCGACGAGGTCGTCGCCGCGGTGGCCACTGCCCGGCCCACGCATCTGGTGGGCTATGCGACAGTGATCGGACGACTCGCCCGCGCCGCAGTGGCGGGTGATCTGAAAATCAGTCCTGTGCGGGTGAGCACCAACTCCGAACCCCTGCTGGACGAGGATCGGCAGGCCATCCGCGACGCCTGGTCGGTGCCGATCCACAACCTCTGGGGGTCGACCGAGATCGGCGTGCAGGCAGTGGGTTGCGGACTCGGCGAGGGCCTGCACGTGTGCGAGGACGAGGTTGTGCTCGAGCGTGTCGACGACAGTGGTGCCCCGGTCGCGGCCGATACGCCCGCGGCGCGAACGCTCGCGACGGGCCTGGCCAACCGCACCTTTCCCTTCATCCGTTACGACCTCGGAGACCAGGTCACGTTGCTGCCCGGTAGGTGCGCGTGCGGAAGCGCGTTCGCGCGCGTCGCCGACATCGGTGGGCGGCGGGACGACGATTTCCGGTACGGAACCACGATCGTGCCCGCGAGCACTTTTCGCTACGTCCTCGGCGCAGATCCGCGTATCTCCGAGTACCAGGTCCGACAGACCGTCGACGGCGCGGAGATCTTCGCGGTCGGCGCCCCGGATGTCGCCGCGCTGACCTCGGCTGTCAGCGCGGCGCTGCGCAGGCAAGGGGTGTCCGATCCGCAGGTCCGGATCGAGGTCGTCGACCATCTGCAGCGTCATCACGCTAGCGGGAAACTGCAGCGGTTCATCGCACTGCGATAGACCCGAAGTGCACCCCCGGCGGTCGAACCGGCCAAGGGTCGACGATCTGCACCCCAGGGTGTCTGTCTTCACGGCCACTCCGGTCCGACGATGGTAGTACACGGTCACCCAGTCGAGGAGCAACGATGACGGACACGGATTTCGGGGCGGTCACCGAAAATGCCACGGGCGCAGTCTCCGAGGGCACAGATCTGAATCGCCTCCACACCGAGATCGCTCGCCTCGATGCGGAGATCCTGGACGCAGTCAATCGCCGTCTCGCTCTCGCGCAGCTCGCGGCCCGAACCCGGGTCGAGTCCGGTGCACCTATGGTCGCGCTCGGCGGAGAGACGGACGTGATCCGCCGCTATCAGGACGAGTTGGGCCCCCGCGGCTCGCTGCTGGCCCTGGAATTGCTCCGGCTGGCGCGGCCACCCTTCTCGTCGACGTACCGAACTCGGTAGCCCACCCACTCTCATCTCGGTCGATACCGAGCACGAGAGCAGTGCCCAGCAGTCGCCATGACGCTGGGCACTGTTCGCTTGTCCGGCGCAATCCGGGACGGCAACCATTTCTCTTGGTGCCGAGGGCGGCACTCGACGAGCTCCGCGAGGCCCAGCGACGGGGCGACTTCGGTGCGTTCGGTGCCGACCTCGACCGCCTCCAGCAAGCGGTCGATGCCTCCCTCACCTCCGGGGGATGACGGCCATCGCCCCGGCACACAAGAAGCTGTTCAGGCGTTCACTTCATGCGACTCGGTGGTAGGTCCCTGTTCGCCGGCGGTGCCATCGACGCCGTCGTCCGACTGCGCCGTGCGCCCACCGCGAGCAATGACGCGATCGAGCGAGAGGGCGCCGGCACCGAGGAAGATCATCAGGAACAGGGCCCAGCAGAAGATGGCCGAGAGCTCACCGCTGTTCTGGATGGGGAGGACGCCGTCCGGCTGATGACTCCAGAAGTAGGCGTACGCCATCGAACCCGAGGCAATGAACGCGGCGATTCGCGTCCCCAGGCCGAGGAACAACGCGGCGCCACAGACGAGTTGGATGACCGCGCCCCACCAACTCGGCCAGGCACCTACCGCTGCGGTATGCCCGCCATGAGGCGCGGTCGGCCACGCGAACAACGTCGACGTGCCATGGCAGAAGAATAGGAAGCCGATAACCACGCGGAAAGCCGCGATGGCATAGTCGACACTGGGGCCGTGAAGGCGTGAAATGCTCTTTGTTGTCACCTCGCCGAAGATAAGGCATGCCTGCCCTAATCGTTGCGCCATCACGACGGTGCGATACAGCCACGTTGGAAAACTGACCCGATTGTGGCGAGCATCACATCCATTGCGGTGCGGTCGCGGATCCACTCCCCGCATTCGGTCACCGGCCGAGCCACTTCGGGTGCATCGTGAAGTCCATGCGCGATTTCAGATTCTCGTTCAACATCTTCGGCTTCGAATCCCGCGACGCCCTTCTCGACCGATGCCGACTCGGTGAGAGCGCCGGCTACGACACCGTGTTCGCCGCGGACCATCTCGGCGCCCCGGCCCCGTTTCCACTGCTGGTGGCCGTCGCCGACGCCACCCGCTTGCGTGTCGGAACTCTGGTGCTCAACGCACCGTTCTGGAATGCCGCCCTACTCGCCCGAGAGATTGCGACGACGGACGTCCTCACCGACGGAAGGCTCGACATCGGACTCGGTGCCGGACACATGAAGTGGGAGTTCGACGCTGCGGGGATCGAATGGAAGGCCTTCGGCGGACGGGTCGAACAGTTGTCGGAGATGGTCGACGGCCTGCACACCTTCTTCACCGCGGATCTCGACGAGCTACCCGAGGGCCGCGCCCTGCCACGACCGTTGCAGCGGCGCGGATTCGGCGACGCGGGTCCGCCCCTGATCATCGGCGGCACCGGCGACCGGGTGCTGCGGATCGCGGCGGCCCACGCAGACATCGTCGGCGTCGCGGGGACATTTCAGATTCCGGGCCGGCCCCCGGGCACCTTCCGCCTCGCCACCGCGGACGAGACCGCCGAGCGAATTCGCTTCGTACGGGCACACGCCGGCGCCAGAGCCGAAGACATCGAGTGGCATCTACTGGTCCAGATGGTCGTCGTGACGGACGACCGCCGCGCCGCGGCCAACGAGATCGTGGACCGGCTCGGTGGGACGATGTCGGTCGACGACGTCCTCGACACCCCGTATGCCCTAGTGGGAACCGTGCGGGAGATGGCCGACCAACTCCGAAGCCATCGGGAGCGCTACGGTTTCTCGTACATCACCGTCCACGAACCGTATCTGGAGCCGTTTGCGCCCGTGATCCGTCAACTCCGCGAACGAATTTGACGGACAACGACTCACGGCGTGTTGATGTATTCCTGGATGGCCTGCTGCGCCCGGGGGTTGCCCTGACCGATACCGACAATCGCGCCGGTGATCGCCCCGATCGGCGTGCCGATGATGCAACCGGCGAGACTGCCGGGGAACATCGAGATACATCCGACACCGAGACCCATGAGCGCACCGATCGCCGTGCCGGCCGCTCCCCCGTTTGCCCAGCCGACACCGAGTTCGTTGAGCATGTTCTCGAGAGCCTTCTGCTTGTCGACCTCGTGTCTGCCGGGGATCGCCAGGGCCGGCGTTCCCGTGTTCGGTAGAACTGGGTCGGCGTGGGCCGTACCCGCCCCGAGTGTCACCGTCGCTGCGACGAGAACCGACGCAGCCGATTTCTTGATCAAGTTCATCACGATCCCACCCTGCTGAAGAAGGAAAAACCGGTTCCGACTGTAACCTGCGGCTGCATCATCGGTGGCGAAACCGCGGCATCGGAAGAGTACCTCGGCGATTGCCCGCCGGCACAGGTGAAAAGTTCGGCTCGTGCGCCCACAGGTACCCGATCAGCGTAATTTCGATGAACGGTCAGGGCATTGATTCCGGCAACCCGAAGGGCTCGAAATGCTCCGGACCGAGGAACGAGGTCAGCTCCGCAATCTTGGAACCGCGGAGGGTCAGCACGGTGATCGACCAGCGGAGGTGAGTGCCGGCGTCTTCGTCCCACAGGTAGAAGGCGACGGCGGGCTGACCGTTCGCACCGACCGGGAGGTGACGCCACGAACCGCACCCCGTGAGCGGGACCCGGACCGCGAAATCGGTGACCGCGGCGAGACCGCGGTACCAGTGCGCCATCGGCGGCATCGACCAGGTGACATCCTCCGTCAGCAGGGCAACCAGGGCGTCGGCATCCCCGCGTTCCAGCGCGGTGGAGTACCCGGCGACGATGGCACGCACACGCGTGTCGTCGATCTCGCGCAAAGTTTGTGCCTGCGTCACCGGCGGAATCTTCTGGGCGACGATCGCCCGTGCCCGCTGCAGCGCGCTGTTCACCGACGCCGTCGTCGTGTCCATGGTGTCGGCGATCTCGGCGGCGGAGAAGCCCAAGACTTCGAAGAGCAGCAGGGCAGCCCGCTGATTGCCCGGCAGATGTTGCAGTGCCGCAACGAATGCCAATTCCACAGCCTCGCGTTGCTCGTAGCGCGCGGCCGGCCCCACCGAACCGGCGGTCAGACCCGCGTCGGCGTAGGGACCCAGCCAGGCCACGTCCGTGAGCGGGACGTCACCGATGACGGCACGATCACTGGACGGGCCCAGGTCGACGGGCAGGACCCGCTTACCGCGCGATTCGACGGCGTCCAGGCACGTGCGCGTCGCGACGGTGTAGAGCCAGGAGCGCAGCGTACTGCGACCTTCGAACCGCGCAAAACCGCGCCACGCCCGAAACAGGGCATCCTGTAGAGCGTCGTCGGCGTCGTGACTCGATCCGAGCATGCGGTAGCAATGGGCGTGTAGTTCGCGGCGCAACGGTCCGACCAGGCGGGTGAACGCGGCGTCGTCTCCGTCGCGGGCCCTGGCCAGGCCGGCATCGTCGGCTTCTGCCGCCGCGTCGGGTGTTCGTGCGGACATGTCGGTCAAAGGGGACGATTCTGCCCGAGTGTCGGCGGTCGCACCGGCGACCGGCAATACCTGCAGTGCATGCGCTCACCGACGGCGACGGTGTGGCCAGCGGACCGTTCCCCGTCGACCCGCAGCGGTTGAACACTGCCGGATCGGTGTAGCTCACCCGGTCACTACTGACGCACTTCAACCGCATCTACTGTGAATTCTCCTGGCGAGCAGTCGAATTGTTCGACGCATCGGCCGCCGGGACCGTGACAGTGACGACGGGTGAGCAGTACGACCTCGTGGACGCCGCGCAGGACGTGCGTGCGCGGCAGCGTAGTCGCCAAGGGTCCGCGGCGGCGCTCGAGCGCGTGTGGGTCACCCAACCCGACCGCTGACGTGAAGTCGTGCCACAGGAACTCTCGCCTCCGCGACGGGAAGTCCGTCCACGCCGACGTCCAGACGCAACAGAGCGCCCGCCGTCGTGACGTATATCGCCGTTCCGGAGAAGGCGAGCGAGGACACGAAACGCCCTGCCAGGTCGATCAGCTCATCGAGGACTCCGGCGGCGCTGAATCGAGCGATGCCGCCGCCGCTGCCCAGGGCCACCCAGACGCAGCCCTCGACGTCGACCGCGAGCCCATCACATTCACCGCGAGGAGCATGAGCGAATACCGATGCCTCCTCCGGGCCGAGAACGCGGACACGCGAGGCAGCGAACTCAGCAACGTAAACCCGCGTGCCGTCAGGTGAGATGCCGATTCCGTTCGGCCACAAGAGGTCGTCGCGAACAACACGGACGGAGCCGGTCGGTGAAATGTGCAGCAATTCCGACGGCGGCGCGGCCTCCCCCGCACCGGGCCGGTGCCGCAGTACCCCTACAAAGAGCGACCCGTCTGAGGCGACGGTCATGTCGTTCAGTCCGGTCGCTCCATCGACCGCCAGGACGGTGGTCCGGCCCGTGGTTCCGGTATGCAGGAGGTCGCGCCCGCCCACCAGGAGTCCACCGTCGACGTGCGCCGCGATCCCGCCGATTCCCCGCCGGCGTTCCACCACGACAGTGGTGTCCGTGGCGGTCCACCGATACACACCACCGGCGGTGGTGTTCGCAAACACCACCGAGCCGTCCGGCATCGGCCGCGGGGCCTCCAACAATCCCTCCGCTTCGAACAGGACCTCCACATCGCACACCGCATCACCTGGTGGTGGTCGGAGCTGGTGTGGGCGCCAGCGACAACCCGGCGTAGATCTCGTCGAGAACTGTGGGCAGCAAAGCGTTCGCTGTGGTCTTGCCTTCGGGCGACAGGGTCAGGTTCGTCCAGATCACCAGCGTGACGTCGTTGTCCGGGTCGTAGCCGATGAACGAGTTGAAACCCGGCAGCTCACCGCCGTGGTAGTACATCGAGGCGTTCGGCCCGAAACGCTGATAGCTGATGCCGTACCCGTATTGCTGCCCATCGGGTGTGCTCGGATCCTCGGGTTGCAGGCTGTGGAGCCATTGCTGCTGGTACTCGGGATTCAGGACGTTGCCCGACACCAGTGCCCGGATCCACGTGGCCAGGTCGTCTGCCGTGGAGATGGCGCCACCGGCCGCGGTGGCGTAGGAGGAATTCTGGTTGGTGTAGTCGAGGGGTTGGAGTGTCCCGGCCCGTGCGGCGGCCTGCATGTCGGCGGGATACTCCTCGTCGACCATCGCGTAGGACGATTCGCCGTACATGTAGCCGTGTGAGTAGGGATCCGGAATGGTCGCGGCGTCGTCTGCGGCGGGAAGCGAGGTCTGCTGCAACCCGAGCGGTCCGAACAACCGATCCCGGAACTGCTCGGCCAACGGACGCCCGCCGACATTCTCGGCGATCAGACCCAGCAATGCGTAGTTAGTGTTGCTGTACTCGTAAGACGTGCCCGGCGGGAATTCGGGCGGCTGCCGGAACGCGATATCCAAGACCTCTTGCGGCGTCCAGGCCTTCGCCGGGTCGGTATCCAGAGTGGCCGCGAATTCGGGCGAGGTCGTGTAGTTGTACAGCCCACTGCGCATCGTCAACAGCTCTGCGACGGTGATGTTCTCGCCGTTCGGCACATCTGAGACGTAGGTGGACACCGGGTCGCCGAACTGGAGCTTGCCGTCCTGGGCAAGGAGCACGATCAGCGCCGCAGTCATGGTCTTGGTGTTCGAGGCGATCCGGAAATGAGTTTGTGCATCAGGCGGTGTCTGCGCGCCCAGTTCGGTCGTGCCGACCACAGCGTCGAAGTTTCCCTGCGGGGTGCGGAGCTGCACCACTGCACCGGGGACGAGTAGTTCCTCGGCCGCAGCGTTCACGGCGGCCTGGAATGCGGCCGGATCGATGGGCTTCAGCGCCGACCCCGTTGGTGCGGCATCGGTCGCGGTCGTCGCGGCAGGGAGTGCACCGTTCGATGCATGCGAGGTCGTCGGCGCGGAAGTGGTCGAGCAGCCCGCGATCACGAGGGCAACGCCGACCGCAAGCACAGCGGCGCGGGTGGTACGCAATGCGCGGTAACGCCCTCCGACCGTACGGCTCGGCGCGTTCTCCGCCGGGGAATCCCTCATCGTGGGCATCACCGCCTCTGCGGCAGGGGTCGATACCGCACCGATGAGCGGTACCAGCTGGGCAGATCTCCTTGTGCATCGTAACCCCGATGCCCGCCTGCTCCTTCGACTTCACCGGAACAATGCGCCGCGGAAAGACATACTTCTACCTGTATGTGCGAACTGCTTCCCACCACCGACACGGAAGGCAATTCCATGAGCACGCGACGCAGCAGCCATAGCACCTCGCTGGCCGGCGGCGAGATCGTCGAGCAATCCGACCTCGGCTCGATCACCCGGATAACAGCGGACACGTTCCCGATCCTGAAAGGCATGTCGATCAAGCGCGTGCTGATCAATCCCGGAGCGATGCGCACCCCCCATTGGCACGCGAACGCCAACGAACTCACCTACTGTTTGTCCGGAACATCCCTGGTCTCCGTTCTCGACACCGGCAGCGAGTTCGCCACCTTCACGATCGGCGCCGGGGAGATGTTCCACATCGATTCGGGCTCACTGCACCACATCGAGAACGTCGGCGACGAGGTCGCAGAGTTCATCATCGCCTTCCGAAGCGAGCGGCCCGAAGACTTCGGTCTGGGCGCAGCGTTCGGCGCGATGACCGATGCGGTCCTCGGCAACACCTACGATCTCGACGCGTCGGATTTCGCCAAAATCCGGCGCGACACCACCGACCGCCCCCTGGCGGCACGAATCGGCGATCCCGTGGTGTCGCCGGCGGCGCACTTCTCCGATGGTCACAAGTTCGCCGTCGAGGAACAGAATCCGACCATCAGCCTCGCCGTCGGATCCGCTCACCTGGCGCGCGTCCAGTTCTGGCCGGCGCTGAAGGATCTGTCGATGTACTCGCTGCGGATCCGCGAGGACGGATGCGCGAACCGCACTGGCACCCGATCACCGCCGAGATGGGTTACGTGCGCCGCGGATCAGCGCGGATGACGGTCATGGACCCGACGGTTCCCTCGACACCTGGTATCTCGAGCAGGGTGACGTGTATTTCATCCCCGCGCGTATCCGCATCACATCGAGGTCGTGGGATCCGAGGACATCCATTTCCTGATTTTCTTCGACCAGCCCACACCCGGCGACATCGGATACCGCGCATCGGTCAGCGCGTACTCCCGCGAAGTCCTCGCCGCCACGTTCGACACCCACATCGACGAACTGCCGAACTTCCCGTTCACCTCTTCCGACCCGCTCATCGTCACTCGCAACAACCCGCTCGACGAAAGGGGCGTCGGCGAGCAGTAGACCCGCCGCACCCTGCAACGCCACACCCGCTGCCGTTTCAAGAATGGCCCCGAGGGTAATTGCGGTGTATGGGCGCACGAGTGAGGACAAGCGGCCGGAGCACACCGGCCAGGCCTGACCGTGGAGGCACGTCCTCCCACAGCAAGACCACGGACAACGACAACCTGACGGCAACCGCCACGTCGGCGACAGGTCGATCATCCAAGACTTCGAAAAGGTCGACGCCGCCCGACGCCGCCTCGGGGCGGCTGCCACGAAGGCGACCGCTGCCACCCAGGCGACCGGCAGCCACGAAATCAACCTCGGCTGCGTCACGGCGCAGCGTCCCGCGGAGGACCAAGCCGGCGCACTCACCGACACGAACGGACGCCGACGCCGACACTACGAAGCCGGCGGCCCGGAAGAGTCCCCGAGACACAGGGTCCCACGCACCGACGCGCCCCCGGTCCACCACGTCGACCCACCAGCGCAGGACCGACCCGGTTTTGCAGGAGTCCGAACGCGGCCTGTTGTCGCGGTCGGTCGAGGCGCTCATCGAATGGCTGAAAAACCACGTTCACCGGCTCGTGGACGCGGTGCGAGACCGCGGCGAGACGGTGACGCAGAAAATTCGGCAGAAATTCCAGGAATGGATGGACACGCTCGTCGACGCGACTGCACAGAGCGACGCGGGGGTCCAAGCCGTAATCGCAGGCATTCGGGCCGCCCTGACCGGCAAGAATCCTGTGTGGGCCGCGATCAAAGCGCTGGTTTCCGGGTTGAGCGGCAAGGCCAAGGTCGCCCTCGTTCTCCTCCTGGTCCTCGGGCTCCTCCTCGCGCCGGTACTGCTCGTGGTCCTCCTGCTGGTGCTCGTCGTTGCGGCGCTGGTCGCGGCGGTGCGCGCCGCTGCCAAATGACGCCCAAATCTTCACTGGAACAGTGTTGCTGTTCAACAACTTTCGATATTCGGTGCCCACATCGCAACTCCATGCAATCCGCGCGGATGCTCTGTCGCGGCGTGGCCGCTACGGCCGATGCGCGAAATCGTCGACCCCCACCCTTCCCAGCGGCCAGCGATGCAGCACGCCGGCGCGAGAAGTTGCCCGAACCGAGTTTTCTGATGCTGGTTGAGTGTCTCGCGGCTGGGGTAGTCGACAAGCGGCGCCCCCTTACCGCGCACGGTTTTGCGACACATTTCCGAGGACGGTTCTGCGACACATTGCCGAGGTTGGCGAGCGGCGCGCCGGCGACTACTCGGTAAAGGGGTTCGACGATGAAAACCAAAGGTCAGGTTGCATTGGCCGTCGGCGCGGGATACATGCTGGGCCGTACACACAGGATGAAGATGGCACTGATGCTCGCGGCCGCGGGCGCGACCGGACGCTTCCCCGGCGGGCCACGCGATCTACTGGAACGCGGCACGAAGTTGCTCGCGAGCTCCCCCGAGTTCGCCAAGATCAGCGACTCGGTTCGCGAAGAGCTGGTCGGCGCGGCGAAGGCCGCAGCCGTCACCGCCGCAAGCCAACGCATCAACTCGCTCAACAACCGGCTCCTGTCAGGCGGCGGAGAAGCCGTCAGCGACGTGGGCGATACCGTGGACAACACCGTGAGCGGTGTCGGCAACTCCGTAGGCAAGCTCAGCAGGGTCGGAAAACTCGGCCGCAAGCGACGCGGCCGGTCCCAGGACGAGGAGTACGACGAGTCCGAGGTCGACGAAGAGCAGGACGAACAGCCGGACGAACAATACGCCGAAGAGGAAGACGAGTACGAGGAGCCGGACGAGGAAGAGGCCGCCGACGAGGAACCCGCCCCACGCAAGCGCCCCGCCGCGCGTCGACGGACTTCCAGCAGCAGCTCCCGGCCGGCCAGCAGGTCGCGCAGCACGAAATCCGACGAGGACGAAGAAGAAGCCCCCACTCGCGGCCGCAAGACAAGGGCGAAGGCCACCACTGATTCCGCGCCCGTCCGACGCGGCGGACGGTGAGCACGATGACGAACGCCGCGAGCAAGTTACGAGAAGCCGCACCGGGCGGCGGCAACGGATCGTCCAGCGTGCTGCAGGAAGCAGTGCAGAAGCTGATCGGCACTGTGGCCGACAAAGCACTCTCGTCCGTCTCCGACAAGGTGCAGAACGCATCCGGGAGGCTCACCGACTACGCCGAGGGTGGCGGCGGGGGTCTGCTCGCCGCTGTTACCGGTTCGGAGAAACTGGCGGAGGGTGAGTCGCCGATCAAATCCGCGGTGAGCGGTGGCTGGGAGGGTGCCAAGCAGATGGTCAAGGACAAGGCCTCCGACGTCAAGGAGGCCGTCACCGGTGGTGGCGGTGGTGGCGGAGGTAAAGGCAAGAAGCTCAAGTTGACCAATATCGTCGAAACGATCGATGTCGGAGTTCCGGTCCAGCTGGCCTACAACCAATGGACGCAATTCGCCGACTTTCCCTCCTTCATGAAGAAGGTCGAGCGGGTGGAACAGGAATCGGACGAGAAACTCGAGTGGAAGGCTCAGGTCTTCTTGTCGCACCGAACCTGGGAATCGTCGATCCTCGAGCAGGTTCCCGATGAGCGGATCGTGTGGCGTTCTAAGGGTGCCAAAGGTTATGTCGACGGTGCGGTGACGTTCCACGAGGTCACTCCCGATCTCACCCGCATCGTTCTGATCCTCGAGTATCACCCGAAGGGCTTGTTCGAGAAGACGGGAAACCTCTGGCGTGCACCGGGACGACGAGTGCGGCTGGAGTTGAAGCACTTCGGACGCCACGTCATGACGCAGTCCGTTCTCCATCCCGACGAGGTGGAGGGATGGCGCGGGGAGATCCGGGACGGGGAGGTAGTCGAGCCCGAGGAGGACGAGGCGCGGCCGGAGGAGTCGGACGAACTGGAGGAAACGGACGAGAGTGAGGGTGAGGGGCCCGAGGGTGAGGAGCCCGAAGGCGAAGAGCCCGAAGGCGAAGAAGCTGAGGAAACCAACGAAGACGAGACCGAGGAAACCGACGAGGACGCCGGCGAGCAAGCGGACGAGGACGAGGAAGCACCACCACCGCCGCGGCGCCGAGGACGCCCACGCAAGACCGCGGCTGCAGGTGAGGACCAAGCCCCGAAGCGGCGAGGTCGCCCGCGCAAGACTGCCGCAAAGACCGCAACCTCGCGACAAGGAGCACGGCGATGACGGCGGTACAACCGGCGGGGGGAGGTGGTGGCGGAGTCAGCGGCGGTCCCAGCTCGAGTAGCCTCGCCGACGTCATCGACACCATCCTCGACAAGGGCCTGGTCATCGACGCCTACGTGCGTGTCTCGCTGGTCGGCATCGAACTGCTGACGATCGACGCGCGCGTCGTCGTCGCCAGTGTCGACACCTACCTGCGGTTCGCGGAGGCCGTGAACCGGCTCGAGATCGGCAGTGGCGAGCCGAAGGGCCTGACGGATCTGGTGGGTGACGTCACCGAGGGCGGTGCCAAATCGAAGACCAAGGGCGCGCTCGAGTCCGCGGGTGAGAAACTCGGCGACATGCTCGGCGGCGGGCAGGAAGAACCTGAGCGCGAACGTGTTTCGCGCAAGTCCACACGAGGTGACAAGTGATGTCTACGTCGAAGAAGAGCACCGACTCAGCCGACGAGCCGCGCACCAGCGGTGTCTATGTGTACGGCATCGTGCCTGCGGACGTGCAAGCCGAAGAGGACGCGGTCGGCGTGTGTGACGGACCGGTCAGCATCGTCAAGCACGGCGACATCGCAGCGCTCGTGAGCGAGATCTCGGTGGACAGGCCGCTCGGCAAGCCCGAGGACCTTCGATCCCACGCGCACGTGCTGGACGGCACGTCACGGGTGGCACCGGTGCTCCCGCTTCGTTTCGGGGCGGTCATGACCGATGAAGAAGCCGTCGAGGAGGAGTTGCTCGCAGCACACGCCGACGAGTTCGCCGCTGCGTTGGAGGAACTCGAAGGTCGAGCACAGTACGTCGTGAAGGGGCGATATGTCGAGCAGGCGATCCTCAAAGAAATCATCGAAGAGAATGAACAGGCGGGCAAGCTGCTCGCCACTATCCGCGATCAGCCCGAGGAGACCACCCGCGACGCCCGGATGGCCCTTGGCGAGATCGTGAGTAACGCCATCGAGGCCAAGCGGGACGAAGACACCCGGAAGGTGGTCGAGGCACTCGACTCGCTGTCCGATTCGGTCAACGTCCGGGAACCCACGCATGAGGAGGAGGCCGCGCAAGTAGCCGTCCTCGTCGAGGTCGCCCGGCAGGAAGAACTCGAGAAGGCAGTGGGAGAACTGGCCGAGCAGTGGGACGGCCGGGTCGACATGCGCCTGCTCGGACCGCTCGCCGCTTACGACTTCGTGGTGACGCAGAAGCCGGAGGGCTGACCGATGGGTCTGCTGTCGTTCATCGCCACGCTGCCGCTCGCCCCCGTTCGTGGGGTGATCTCGCTGGCCGAGCTGATTCAGCGGCAGGTCGAGGAGGAACTCCACAATCCCGCGAGTGCGCGACGCGCTCTCGAGGAACTGGAGGACGCACGCGCGGCAGGCGAGATCTCCGCCGAGGAGGAAGAGCAGGCTCAGCAGGCCGTCCTCGACCGAATGACCGGAACGGCGCGGCCGCCCTCCGGCACGGAGAAGGAGTGACGGGCGATGGCGGAAGAGCAGCCACCTCCGTTGCCGGCACCGGAGATCGCCGAGATTGCAACGCGTGACATTGCGCAGTTGACCGGCAAGAAGCCGCTGGGTGCGACATCGGTCATGCCGACCGACGACGGCTGGGCGGTGGAGGTGGAGGTAGTCGAGGATCGGCGCATCCCGTCGTCGACGGACATGCTCGCGCTGTACGAGGTGGTGTTGGATCTGGACGGAGAGCTGTTGTCCTACCGCAGAACCCGCCGCTACACCCGCGGTGTCGGTGACAGTGGGAGCGCGCAGTCATGACCATCGCCGGCGGCGGTACGAGCAACCTTCCGCAGAGCTCGGGTGGCGGAATGGGCGGCGGGCACCAATCGACGAATCTCGGGGAAATCCTCGAGCGGGTGCTCGACAAGGGGCTCGTGATTGCAGGAGACATCCAGGTCAACCTGCTCGACATCGAACTGTTGACCATCAAGGTGCGGTTGGTCATCGCCTCGCTGGAGACGGCGAGGGAGGTGGGGATCAACTGGTGGGAGAACGATCCCTGGCTGACCGGCAAGAGCAGCGACCTCGAACTCGAGAATCGAAAGCTCAAGGAGCGGATTGCCGCACTCGAGTCCGACAGGTCGGTTCGCCCTGCCGTCCAGGCCGCCGAAACGGTCGAGGTGGAGGCGAAACGTCAGGAGCCCGGCGATGACCGCGGATGACGGTGTCTGGCTTTACAGCATCACCACCGACAGCATCGTCGACGCACAACTCGCCGGAGTCACCGGCGTGGCCGGCGAGCCGGTCCGCGCGGTTGCGTCGGCGGGTCTCGTCGCGGTGGTGGGGACGGTGAGCCTGAGCGAATTCGGGCAGGAACCTCTGCAGCGCAACCTCGAGGACCTCGACTGGCTTGCGGCAACCGCCCGAGCACACGACGCTGTGGTGGCCGCCGTAGTGCGCTGCGGTCCCACCGTTCCATTGCGGTTGGCGACCCTCTACCTCGACGACCACCGCGTTCGCCTCCTCCTCGACGAACGACAGGAGGAGTTCGGCGCAACGCTGCGCCGGGTGACCGGACGAAGCGAGTGGGGTGTCAAAGCGTACGCAGACGCGAAGGCCCTGGCGCAGAACGTGAAAGAGGAGCCGTCCGCGACGGGTGCGGCGGGAAAGGGGACCGCGTATCTCCTGCGTCGTCGTGCCGAGTTGAGCGCACAGCAAGACGTCGAACGCAGGGCGGCCCGCCATGCGGAGGAGATTCACTCCGCACTCCTGGGCCATGCCGTCGACGGACTTCGACGGCAAGTCACCGATCCGGTGCTGACCGGTAAACGGGCCTGGATGATCTTCAACGGCACCTACCTCGTGGACAACGAGCGGGTCGACGACTTCACTGCGCTCGTTACGGCACTCGACACCGAACGCCCGGGCATCACACTGGACCTGACCGGACCGTGGCCGCCGTACTCCTTCGCCGGGATCGACGGGTGAGCCCATGAGTTGCCCTGTGTCAAGCCGCCGGTTGTTGGTGGGCGATCAGTCGTTGGAGGGCGCCGTGTTTGTCCGGGTCGTAGGCGAGGTTGTCCTGC
>NZ_JBHWUE010000069.1:0-51099 GCF_042738615.1 Rhodococcus sp. NPDC059968 | reverse complement strand
GGTACGAGACCCGCTATCGTGAACAGCGTCCCCCGGCTGCCTCAACCCCCGAGGTGGCCTGAACCGGAGTCTCCACTCGATCCAGGGCGATTCAGCCGGGACGAGTTCGAACAGGGCCGTCGACACCACCACCACTGAGACGGGGCGGTGTCTCGGGGGTGCGCGTCCGTGCCTGCTGGGACATGAGCGTCACCGCGCACCTCCGGGCACCCGATCAGCCAGGTACCTCAAGAGCTCGTCCGGGTCGGCCAGTTTCGCCGGGTCGACCCGCTCACCGGAGCGCACCAGCGCCTCGATGGCATCGGTGACACCCCAGGTGTTGACGTTCATGCCAGCCAGCGCCCGCCCGTCCCGCATCCAGAAGGCGATGAACTCGCCGGCGGCCACGTCGCCGCGGAACACGACCGAGTCGTAACTACCGTGCGGGACGTAGCCGGAATACTCCATCCCGCTGTCGTACTGATCGGAGAAGAAGTAGGGCACCTGGTCATAGGCGGTGACACGGCCGCTCATGTTCTCCGCCGCCACCGGTCCCTGGTTGAGGGCGGCCGACCAGTGCTCGAGGCGCAGATGAGTTCCCAACAGCGGGTAGTAGGTGTTGGCGACGTCCCCGGCGGCGAACACGTCGGGGTCGGTCGTGGCCAGGTGTTCGTCGACGACGATCCCGTTGTCGACCGCCAGCCCGGCCGTCTCGGCCAGTGCGGTGTTGGGCACGATACCCACCCCCACGACGATCGCGTCCGCCTCGACCACGGTGCCATCGGTGAGGCGGATTCCGGTGGCCTGGTTGTCCTCACCGACGATCTCGAGCACCCCGGAGTTCAGTCGCAGCTCCACACCGTGGTCGCGGTGCAGGGCGGCGTAGGTTTCGGCGACCTCGGCGCCGAGCACCGCCAGCAACGGCAACTTCGATCTCCCCACCACCGTGACTTCGCAGCCCGCCGCTCGGGCGGCGGCCGCGGTTTCCAAACCGATCCACCCCGCCCCGACGATCGCCACCCGGTCCGCCGCGGCGAACGCGGCCTTCATTGTTTCGCAGTCGGTGACCCGGCGCAGGTAGTGCACCCCGCCCAGATCAGCGCCGGGCACCTGCAGCCGGCGGGGCGACGAACCGGTCGTCAACAGCAACTTGTCGTATCCGCGCCGCTCGACGCCGTCAAGGACCACCTCGTGTTCGGTTAGGTTGAGGGCGGTGACCGGGGTCCCCACCCGCAACTCGATGTCGTGGTCGGTGTACCACCCGGCCGGGTGAAGGTAGATCTTCTCCCGCTCGGTGGTGCCTTGGAGGTAGCCCTTCGACAGTGGGGGTCGGTCGTAAGGGCGGTCGGTCTCGTCGCCGATGAGAACGATCCGTCCGCCGAACCCGCCGGTGCGCAGCGCCTCAGCGGCCTTCGCACCGGCCAGTCCGGCGCCCACGATGACGAATGTCTGCTCTGCAGTGGCCATGTCATGTCCTTCTCTGGTGGGAGGTTTCTCAGGTGTGAGGACCGATTTCATGCGCGCTATGGTTCCTGTTCACCGCACAGCGCCCATATCTCGTAGTGCCGGGTCGCCTCGGCCGGCGCCCGGGGAGGTCATCGTTGCGCCAACTGGTGGGCTTTGGCATGGAGTTCGCTGAGCAGCTCGGCGAACGACCGGTGAAAGGCGGCGACACCCTGGTCTTCGAGGGTGCGGCCGACGTCGTCCATGTCGATGCCCACCGCGGCGAGCTCGCCGAGGACGGCGGCCGCGGCGGCGGGGTCGGTATCGATGGAGCGGGTTAGGGTGCCGTGATCCTCGAATGCCGTGATGGTGGCCTCGGGCAGCGTATTGACGGTGTCCGGGCCGATGAGACTGTCGACGTAGCGGGTGTCCGGGTAATCGGGGTTCTTGGTCGAGGTCGATGCCCACAGTGGCCGTTGCACCCGGGCGCCGCGGGCGGCGAGTGCCTCCCACCGCGCTCCGGTGAAGCGGCCCCGGAAGATCCGGTAGGCGAGGCGGGCCTGGGCGATCGCCGCCCGACCCCGCAACGCCGGGGCCTCGGGGTCGCCGCTGTGCTCGAGACGTCGATCGACCTCCGTATCGACGCGGCTGACGAAGAACGATGCGACGCTGCGCACCGCAGCCAGATCCCCGCCCCGTGCCGCCAGCGTCTCCAGACCCTGCAGGTACGCCTCGATCACCTGTTCGTAGCGGGCGAGGGAGAAGATCAAGGTGATGTTGATGCTGACGCCCTTGCCGATCATGTCCGCGATCGCCGGTATTCCCTCCGCGGTCGCGGGGATCTTCACGAACACGTTCGGTCGGGCGATCCGTTCGTGCAGTCGACCGGCCGCGGCGATGGTGGCGGCGGTGTCCCGTGCGAGTTCCGGGGCGACCTCGATCGAGACGAACCCATCGGTGCCGCCCGAGGTGTCGTAGACGGGCCGCAATATCGCGGCTGCGTCGACGACATCGGCCGCGGCGAGCTCCCAATACGCGTCCTCGACCGCGAGTCCCTCGGCGATGAGTGCCGCGAACTGTGCGTCGTAGGCATCGGAGCCGGCGATGGCCCGCGCGAAGATGGTGGGGTTGGCCGTCACCCCCCGGATCCCGGCGGCCACGAACCCGGCGAGGATGCCATCGCGCAGGTAGGGGCGGGTGAGGTTGTCCAACCAGGGGCTTTGCCCCTGCTCGCGGTACAGGCGATGCAACCGGCTCACCGCTACCCCTACCGGTGGGGGTGGGAATCTGTTCATCGTCAGGCCTCTCGTCGTCCGGGCGTCTCATCCACGCCCACTTCGCTCCCCGCTCTGCGGAGCGTGTGCACCGTGTCACTGCCGGTCGGTCGGTGGTGGCTCTCGTGTGGTGAGAAACTTCGATGGATCGCTGCCCGCCCGGGCCCCGGAGGTGAACCACGCCGCGAAGCCCTGGGGATCGCGGGCCTCGATCTCGTCGAGGTACTGCTGGCGGATCCGGGCCAGTCGCAACCGGTCGGTGACCGACCTGGCGTTCTGCAGCTCCGCGAAACTGGTGCGCCAGCCGCGGCACAACGCATCGCCGGACAATTCCGCACAGCTCGGCGGCGGCGCCGGCAGGGAACCCGGAGCGCTCGCCTCGTCCGGATCACACAGAGCAGAGGGCTGCGGGGAGAGTAACTGCGCCAACGGCGGCCAGCTTCGAAGCCGCCGCGCCACCGGCCGGGCGGTGACCGTCAGCACGAGCACCAGCGGCACGGCCGCCGCGCCGGACAGTGCGATCAGGCCCACAACGCCAATCAGGGCCGCGCCCGCGGTGGCGGCGTGGAGTGCGGCGGTCGGCAGCGATGAACGCGGCGTGGCGGTGGCGGACCTGTCGGCCACCATCGCAGTCAGACCTGCGCCGGTCACTGCCGCCGCGAATGCCGCGGACACGAGGACGTCGGGGTGGACGGTGAAGATCGCGACCGCGAAGCCGACCAACCCCAGTGGCACGGTCACCACCCACCAGAGGATTCGATAGACACCCATGGGATGTGATCCCTTGCAGAGGTATGGTTTTGAGCGATGCGGACCGCACTGGACCCGCGGTGTCACCGAAAAGAAGATGACGAGCGGTGAGCGTCATGGGCCCCCAACGGCGGGGGTTCATGATGCGGTCCCGGTGGTTCGCGGTGTAACGAGGAGCGGCGAGCGCTCCCTGGCACGCAGCGCTTGCGTGGAGCGTCGCGGTCAGCGGTGCGCCGTGATGCCGGGTCGGTTGCGCGCGGGTCCTTCGATCGACGCGCGAGCCGATCCGGCGCCTGTGACATGCCGGTTCGTGTCCGTCAGGGACGGGCGGTGGTGCCCGGGGGCGAGTGCGCATGGGCGGACGCTGCGTGGTGGACCACGACACAGCACCGGTCCGGTCGCGGGTCCAGTTCTGCGTGCGCGTCGTGTTGGGTGCTCCCGGCGATCGCGCCCTCGACGAGGCGTAAATTCAACCCGCACACCACGTCCAGGTGGTCTCGGGCGACATGGTGAAAGGGGCAGTTGCGTAGGTCGATACGGCCGTCGTCGGCGATCTGGGGCAGGTATCCGCAGCCGCGGAGCGCCGCGAGGAGATCTCCCCCGGTGTCGGCGGCGGCCCGCTTGCCGGCGTCGAGCGCGGCCTCGTTCACCGCCGCCCGCACGGTTCCGCTGGTGTCCTGTTCGACCGAGGTGACGAGCAACCGGGCGAGCAGTTCGTAGTCCCGGGGCGGCACGCTGACGGTCATTTCCGTCGTGGCCCGGGTGTAGAGCTTCGCGGGGCGGCCGGCGCCGGGTCCGCCGCGGCCGGCCGGCCGCTGGTAACTGACCGTCAGCAGGTCGGCATCGGCCAGCTTGTCGAGGTGATAGGCCGCGAGGGTCCGGCCGACGTCGACGGCGGCGGCCGCCTGCTCCCGTGAGACCGGTGCGTCGCTTTCGGTCACGTAGTCATACAGCCTGTGCCGCAACGGATCATCGAGGTTGCTCAACGCCGCCAGCACCGCTGGCGCAGCGGATCGCGGAGTGGACATACCCCGACTGTAACACCAAAAAGTATTGACAAATAGGTGTGGAGGGCAGATTCTAAAAATGATTCCTATTACTTTTACAAAGGGGTTTCTGATGACTACTTCCACGCCCGACTCGTCGGCGACCGCACCCACACCCGGCACGGCCCTGCAACGCGCTCGCAGTGACCCCGCCTACGGCGCGTTCCTGTTGCTGCGGATCGGATTCACGGTGCTCCCGATCGTGATGGGCATCGACAAGTTCACGAACGTGCTCACCACCTGGGAGGACTACCTGGCGCCGTGGATCGTTGACCTCAGCCCGTTCAGCGCGCACCAAACCATGCTGGTCGTCGGAGTGATCGAAATCGTCGCCGGCATCGCCGTCGCGATCAAACCACGCTATGCGGCCTACATCGTCGCCGCCTGGCTCGCCGGAATCGTGATCAACCTGCTGAGTTACCCCGGCTTCTACGACGTCGCACTGCGTGACTTCGGACTGATGCTCGCCGCCCTCACCCTCGGCCGGTTGGCCTACGTGTACGACCCGGCCTGGCACCGGCGCACCGTACTCGCCCCGAAACTGAGTGCCGCCTAAGCCGACACCGACGTGCATCCCGTCGTTCCGGGGCGTGCGCCGGTGGCACCCTCATCATTTCGTCCACCCGCCCGAGGCCGCTGCGCTTCGCCGGGTGGACGCCACCCACCACCACTGCGAAGGAACCCGGCATGCCGTCGACCGCGACACTCCACGTTCTCCATCAGGCACCAGGACGAGACCTGGTTGCGGCCGAAGAGGCGGCAGCGGCGTTCCTGGAAGCACTCGGGATCGACCTGGACTCGGAAAGCCTGCGCCAGACGCCCCGGCGCATGGCCCACGGCTACGCCGAACTGTTCACCCCCCGTGCCTTCGATCTGACCACCTTCCCCAACGACGAGGACTACGACGAGCTCGTCCTGGTCCGCAACGTCCCGCTGCGATCGGTGTGCGAGCATCATCTGCTGCCGTTCGCCGGTACCGTGCACATCGGGTATCTGCCCGGCGAACGCATCATCGGATTGTCCAAGCTCGCCCGCGTGGCAGAGCATTTCGCCTGTCGGCCCCAAGTTCAGGAACGGCTCACCAAGCAGATCGCGGGCTGGCTCGACGAACACCTGCATCCTCGGGGTGTCGGGGTGGTCATCGAGGCCGAGCACAGTTGCATGACCCTGCGCGGGGTGCAATCGGTGGGATCGGCCACCGTCACCTCCGCCCTGTCGGGAGCGTTGCGCGATGATCCTCGTTCGCGCCAGGAATTCTTCGCCCTCGCCGGCGTCCACGCCTGACCGGGCGGGATTCGTGCTTCGTCATCCCTTCGGCCGGGCACGCCGAGCGCTTCGCCGCTCCGCGTTGCAGTCTCGGCCCGGCACTGGGCCGGAGAGGAGTCGGGCACGAGTGCGGGCCACCGGGGCTGCCGATCAGGACCGCGCCCGGGGGCGGTCCCAGACCACCTGGCCGTCGGCCCGCACCCGGGCGCCGTCCGCCGGGAGGTGCGGGGTGCGCCGGCCGTCGTGCATGAGGTGCTCGACACTCACCCCGCGCCGCAGAACGACGACGTCGGCGACGAGCCGGCGGTGGCACCGCCACCACACACTCTCACTGCACATCATCGCCGTTCTCTGCCGCGCCGCCCGATCCAACACCTCGGTCAGTGCTACGGCGAACTCGGTGGTGCGGGTGTGTACGGCATAGGCGGCAAACTGATCGACCTGCCACCACGGATCCTCACCCGGCTCGCCGGGCGGCAGGCGGCGGCGACCGCCGAGTCGCGGCTCCACGCGATAGCCGATCCCGGCGTCCGGCAACCAGTGCGTCATCATCTCGCTGCCGACATCGGGATTGCGGCGACTGCCGGGATACCGGCGAATGTCGACCACCGCGTCGACGCCGGCCGCGGTCAGCAGCGTGGTCAGTTCCTCCCGACCGAGCCGGCCGTGCCCCACGGACAGCAACATCGCCTCACCACCTCCACCTGCCGGAGACCACACCGCCCCCGTGCGCGATCGAGGTCGGCGCCGGGCATACTGGGCCGGCTAGCGTCGCGCCAGGTGAGCGACGCAGGTCTGGGGTGTTTCCCACGGGATGAGCCGATTGTCGGTTTCCGGTGCACCGAGCCGGTCGAGGACGCCGCGCATCAGTCCGAGATGCAGCGCGCACACGACGTTCGGGCTCTGCCGGGCGACCGACTCGAACGGGCAGGCATGCAACCGGATTCGCATTTCATCGGATGTGGACTCGAGCTCGGGGTCGAATCCCATCTCCGCGAACAGGGTGGTGAGGGTGCTCGCGGCGTCCTCGATCGATCGGGGTGCCCCGGAGGTGCCGGTGAGGTCGTCGAGCGCCCACGCCCGCCCGGCCGCCTCCGCCCGGCCCACGGGGTCGCCGCCTTCGGCACCGGCCCAGTGCGCCGCCAACACCCGAGCCAACCCCTGGTATCCGGAATCGGCATGGCGGTCCGACCCGAGGGCGGCCAGCGCCCGGTAGAGCCGACGCGGGCGGCCTCGCGCCGGATTCCGCTCGGGCTCGGCCGAGACCAATCCGGCACTGGTCAACGCGTCGAGGTGGAAGCGAACCGTGGTCACGTGCAGCTCGCACAGCGCCGCCAGTTCACCGACGGTCATCGGTGTCGGACTGGCCCGCAAAGCGTCCAGCAACTGGACCCGTCTACGCGAGGCCAACACTGCGTGCGTCCCGGCGCGTCCGGCACCGGTTCCTTTTCGTATCGCCATACTGTATGACTTTAGAGGAAGGGATTCCTCTAAAAAAGGGTTAGCTTCCCGGAGGTGGCCATGACCTATGTGATCGCAGAGCCGTGCATCGATGTGATGGACCGGGCCTGCGTCGAGGAATGCCCGGTGGACTGCATCTACGAGGGCGGCCGGTCGCTGTACATCCATCCCGACGAATGCATCGACTGCGGCGCATGCGAGCCGGTATGCCCGGTGGAGGCCATCTTCTACGAGGACGATCTGCCCGCCCGGTGGGAGGCGTTCACCGACGACAACGCCCGGTTCTTCCACAGTCCGCTCCCCGGCGCGGGTGCCGCACTGGGGATGCCGGGAGGGGCGGGCAAGCTCGGTCCACTCGCCGCCGACACCGAATTAGTCAGTGGGAATCCACATTCGGACCCCGCCGCTACCGGCGAGCCCTCCCACTGCGGCGGTGCATCGTGACTCCCCTCACCGTGGACGTCGCCCCCGCCCGCCCGTACCCACAACGGCGCGGGATCAAGGGATCGTTCCTCTACAAGGCCGCCACCACCACCGACCCCAAGATGCTGGGTCTGATGTACATGGTCACCTCGTTCGTGTTCTTCATGGTCGGCGGGTTGATGGCGCTGCTGATCCGCACCGAACTCGCGGTCCCCGGTCTGCAATTCCTCTCCAACGAGCAGTACAACCAGCTGTTCACGATGCACGGCACCATCATGCTGTTGCTGTACGCGACGCCGATCGTCTTCGGATTCGCGAACTACATTCTGCCGCTGCAGATCGGCGCCCCCGACGTGGCGTTCCCCCGGCTGAACGCGCTGAGCTACTGGCTGTACCTGTTCGGCGCGATCATCACCGTGTCCGGGTTCCTCACCCCGGGAGGGGCCGCGGACTTCGGCTGGACCGGGTATTCCCCCCTGACCAGCGCGGTGCATTCGCCGAGGCTCGGCGGCGACCTGTGGATCACGGGACTGGCGTTGGCCGGTGTGGGCACCATCCTCGGCGGCGTCAACATGATCACCACCGTCATCTGCCTGCGGGCGCCGGGGATGACGATGTTCCGGATGCCGATCTTCACCTGGAACATCTTCATCACCATGATCCTGGTGCTGATCGCCTTCCCGATTCTGGCCGCGGCACTGTTGGGCCTGCTCGTGGATCGGCACCTGGGGGCGCACCTGTTCGATCCGGCCACCGGCGGCGCCCTGCTCTGGCAGCACCTGTTCTGGTTCTTCGGTCACCCCGAGGTGTACATCGTCGCGATCCCGTTCTTCGGCATCGTCTCGGAAATCTTCCCGGTCTTCAGCCGCAAACCGCTCTTCGGCTACACCGGCCTCGTCTACGCGACCATCGCCATCGCCGCACTGTCCACCGCGGTGTGGGCGCACCACATGTTCGCCACCGGCGCCGTTCTGCTGCCGTTCTTCTCGCTGATGAGCTTCTTCATCGCGGTGCCCACCGGGGTGAAGTTCTTCAACTGGATCGGCACGATGTGGAAAGGGCAGCTCACCTTCGAAACCCCCATGCTGTTCTCGCTCGGTTTCCTGGTGACCTTTCTGTTCGGTGGCCTGTCCGGCGTGTTGCTCGCGAGCCCGCCGCTGGACTTCCACGTCACCGACTCCTACTTCCTCGTCGCGCATTTCCACTACGTGCTGTTCGGCACCATCGTGTTCGCCACCTACGCCGGCATCTACTTCTGGTTCCCGAAGATGACCGGACGGCTGATGGATGAACGCCTCGGCAGATGGCACTTCTGGACCACGTTCATCGGCTTCCACACCACCTTCCTGGTCCAACACTGGCTCGGCGCCGAAGGTATGCCCCGCCGCTACGCCGACTACCTCCCCTCGGACGGGTTCACCACCCTCAACACGATCTCGACGATCGGCTCGTTCGTCCTCGGCGGGTCCGTGTTGCCGTTCGTCTGGAATGTTTTCAAGTCCTACCGGTACGGCCAGGTGGTCACGGTCGACGACCCCTGGGGTTACGGGAACTCGCTCGAGTGGGCCACCAGTTGTCCCCCGCCGCGGCACAACTTCACCGAGCTGCCCCGAATCCGTTCCGAGCGCCCCGCGTTCGAATTGCACTACCCCCACATGGTGAAACGGATGCGCGCCGAAACGTACGTCGGCCGACGGCCCAAGTCGGTCACGGTCACCGCGGGCACTGTCCGGGTCCCGAGCGCGAAACGGGCCGGCGATGAGTGACACCGCCGATCGTTCTTACAGTTTCCTGCGGTGTCCCGAAGCCGAGGTGGCCGCGATGCCTGCACGGTCCTGGCCGGTGAACGGCGGCGACCGGCGAATCCCGCGGGGCGACTGCTGCACCCGTCCACCGGAGACCGTCCGTCGAACCCGAACCCGAACCCGCCTGACAAGGGGGGTGGCACATGACTGAGGTGGCGCGCTACACGCAGTTGATCCTGCCGGTGTTCTGGCTCGGGATGGTGGTAGCGATTTCGTTTCTCGAGGCGCCGATCAAATTTCGGGCCCCGGGCGTGACCCTGGCCATCGGGCTCGGGATCGGCCGGAAGGTCTTCCTCGCACTCAATGCGGTGGAGTTGGTTTTGGCACTGGCGCTGTTGGCGTCGTGCGTCGCCGCGCCCCCGGACGCAACCGCGTTGACGGTGCTCGCGCTTGTCACGGTGGTGCTGGTGGTGCAGATCGCGGTGGTCCGCCCGCCCCTGAGTACACGATCGGACCGGATCCTCGCCGGCGAGCACCTGCCACGATCGAGGATGCACCTGGTGTACATCGGACTGGAAGTAGCGAAGGTCGCATTGCTGATCGCGTTGATCTTCCAGCTGTTCCAGGCGGTGGCCTCATGCCTTCATTGACACCAGACGAACACACGCGCACGGATCTGGCCACTCGCACCGACATCGAGGACCTGCTCCGCCGCTTCTACGGGCGCGTGCTCGTCGACGACCTCCTCGCCGATCCGTTCGCCGAGATCCGCGAGAGCGGGCTCGAATCACACCTGCCGATCATGGGCGACTTCTGGGAAACCGTCCTGTTCGGGGCCCGCCTCTACCAGGGCAGCGCCCTGCGGGTGCACCGGAGCGTCCACACCCGGCATCGACTCGAGGCACGGCACTTCCTACGATGGCTCACCCTCTGGTCCACCACGGTCGGGCAGATGTTTCATGGTCCGATCGCCGAACACGCCACAGTCCACGCCACCAGGATCGCCCGGGCGATGCACCGCAACCTGACCGGCACCGACTCCGCCGAACTCGATGCCCTCACCTCCCGACTTCACCATCGGGTCCGCGATGACCACCCATCTGATCGCTGCCCCGGCGGTCACCTCGATGACCGACCGGCGTCTCACCGCCGCGCGCACGGTCAGGCCACGGATTTTACGGAAACCCACCACAATCCGCGCCGAACAGAGCAGACAGTGGCCGAAGACAAGCCCCCCGGGGTCATCAGCGTCGACTCGGATGTGTCCGCGACGGCAGAACACGAAAGGAAAGTGCTTCAACCGTGAACCAGAAGACATGGTCGGTGAACATCGTCATCGACGAGCACAAATCGGCGGAGACCGGCGCCCAGACACGAGCGAGGGCCCGTCTGCGTACCAGCGGCCGGGCCGCCTTCGTGGGAACGGGACTCGCACGGCGCAATCCGCGCCATACCGACGTCCCGGAGGTCAGCGACGACATGGCCGCTGCCCGCGCCCTGGCAGACCTGTCGCATCAACTGTACGAAGCAGCCGCGCAGCGGGAAGCGGTCACGCGCAGCGCGCTTACCTCCGCGCGTGCCGCCGACTTCGGCCGTCGACGTTCCTCCGCCTGAGTCGGCCGCGCACGAAATCCCCTGCCGACCCGGGCGTGGGGCGGCCCGAAACCTGCATTCCCACGGACATTCCTCCACAAGGACATCACGATGAGCGAACAGATCTTTCACATAGCCCTCGCCGACGACTGGGAAGGCGCCGCCCGGTTCGGAGAATACGAAGCGTCCACCCGCGCCCACACACTCGACCAGATCGGATTCATCCACGCCGCGACCGCGGAGCAACTCGAGCACGTCCTCGCCACCGTATACGGTGACGTCAATCTTCCCCTGGCGGTGATTGTGATCGACCAGGACGCACTCCGCGATGCCGGTGTCGACGTTCGATGGGACGAGAGGGCGGGACCGTCGGGTACTCCCGGTCGGTGGGTTCCGCGGATCATGGGAGCGGTGCCGCTGGATCCGGACATCGTTGTGGCGACCATCCCGCTCGAAAAACACGGTGAGAATTGGACCGTCCCCGACCTCTCCGAGTACAGCGTCGGCGAGGCGGCGTCGTAGCAATCCCCCGCCCGTACACCCAGCCCACCGCTGTCGGCACACGGCGGCCGACACGGAGGCCAACTGTGCAGATTCGCGCGCGGCCGCACCGGTAGCGGTGGCGCACAGTGTGGCGCGGGCGTGCACGAGTGCCTCACATCACCGGATGCCGTCGAAAGAAGCCCGGGGCCGACAGATTTCGAGGTGTCGAACATATCCACAGAGTCACTCTCGGAAACAACGTGTCACAGAGCGTTCCGGAGAACGATCGCCACAATCATCCCGGCATCGCCACCCTCCCCCGGCCCAGACCCTGGCACCAGCAGCGCCGCGTTTCGGGCAACCTGACTCACCCCGCCACCAGCCTGGCCACACACAGTTCGGGTTCGACGAACGGCTCGAGGTGAGCCGAGAGGGCCGGTCGCTGCGGCTTTCGGTTTCCCTCGGTCGCTGACGTGTCCAGCAGACCCTGCAGCAACCCCCGATGCACTCCGCACACCACCTCGGGATGCGACCGGGCCAGATCCCGTACCGGGCAGGCGTGCAGGCGAATGATCCGTTCACGTTCGCCTGCGGGGCTGCCGCTGTCCGCCGACGGCGGTGTCGACGGTCCCGCCGCCGAGACCAGCTCGGGGCCGAATCCCATCCGCGCGAAAGCATTCGTGGTGCGCGCCGCCGCGTGATCGAGTGCATCGTCGGCATCCGACTCCGGGGTGTGCCCGCCGTCACCGGTGCCTGCGCTGCGGGAAGCCGCCATCCGCGTGGCCCATTCGTGCCCGGCGTGCTCCGCGCGGCGAGCCCGCGTCTGCACCGTCTGGCCCAGCTCCATCGCGAGGACGTCGGCGAGAGTCCGGTAGTCCACGCGTTCCTCGATCGCCAGATAGCCGGTACGGGGCCGGCCGGCGCCCGGCCTGTTCATTCGGGTGCGCGTGATCGCACCGTCGTCACACAGCGCGTCCAGATGGAACCGCACCGTCGTCACGTGCACACCGATCTGTGATGCCAGCTCGACGGCGTCCACCGCACCCTCGTGCTCACGCACCATCCGAAGAACACGTTCCCGTTGCCGGTTGCGCGGCAGCAAATTTCGCCGCGGCCCCCGGGTATCGCTTTCCTCGTCCACCACGTCACCTTACATTCTACCAATTTAAAGGATATACTTCCGTTAAATACTAACCGCTTCACAACAGCAGAGGTAGGGGATGACGGTCGACACCATCTGCGATTCCGACTTACCGATGACGACGCAGTTCGAGCTCTTCGGTCCCGAATTCACCCAGTTCGTGTTCCCCTACCAATGCGCAATCTCAACGTTGATCACCAAAGTGCAAATCCTGCGAAAGGGTTTCACGCACCTGGATCGGCACTGTCCTGTCGAGCATGTCTCATCACGGGTGAAATCCCCCGACAGCATCATGGCCAAAGCGCAGCGCCTGCGCTGCCCGCTCACGGTCGCCGACATTCGTCAGAACATCCGCGATATCGCCGGAGTCCGCATCACCTGCGGTCTCATCTCGGACACCTACCGCGTTGCGGACCTGATCGGCGGTCAGCCCGGTGTCACTGTGCTCGAGGTCGAAGACTACATCGCGAAGCCGAAATCTAACGGCTACAAGAGTTTGCATGTGGCAGTCGAGATCCCGGTGTTCTTGAGCGACCGGGTCGTCCAAGTGCCAGTCGAGCTGCAGATCCGAACAATCGCCATGGACTTCTGGGCCAGCCTCGAGCACAAGATCTACTACAAGTACTAGCGCTCCGTCCCACGCCGATTGTTGCAGGAGCTGACCGAGGCCGCCGACGTCGCGCACCGACTCGACAGGAAGATGGAGCGGCTGCACAGCGAAGTTGCCGGTCTGAAGTCGGCGGTGGACTCCGACGACGCTCCACTGCGCCTCGGGGCCGTCGACCACGATCATCACGATCGCTCACACTACCGTTGCGGCAAACCCCACAACTCGACCGCCGGGCCGTTCGTGCGATACCCGCCGGATGGTGTGGATGTCTGCCGAAACACCACACATCTCACTGACGCAGTGTTGCAGGGCAACACCCGAGAATGACCCAGCACTGCACCCACAGCATGCCGGCGAAACCCCCACCCGTAAATCCCACGACAACCGTTTCACCAATCATCAACAGGCGGGAGGCCACTCATGTCCACACCAACTTTGCATGTGGATGCCTCGAAGGCGACACCCTCACCCGGTCGAGGACTGCGATTGCGGCTCAAGCCCGCCCAGTCCCGCGGATTCGTACAGGGCGCCTGGTGGCCGCGATCGACTCACCTCACCGATGAACTTCCGGCCCTGCTCGCGGCCCTCTCCCGACGGCTGGATCACATCGACCGGATCATCTACGACGAGAACAGCTGGTCGCCAGCACCGTCGTGTATCAACCACGCAGGCAACACAGTGGCCCTGCGACCCTCCAGCGACCAGTCGAGCAATACACTGGCGATCACCGGCGAGAAGGTCGGACGGCTGGTCCTGCTGGTGGTTCCTCCCTACACCGAACCGGTCTTCGCCTATGCGACCATAATGACGGCGGCGAGTCCGCGCGACGTCTCCACCGCCGACAAACTGCTCGCGATCGGTGCGCGCGAGGCCGAGGATCGCCGGCTGGCACTGCTCGCCCAACACCGCTGGGAGTCCGAAGGCGGAGCACTACGCCACCGTGGAGACAAGTCTGTGCGGCCCCGCAGCACCGGCAAACGCGACGGGGTGCGACGCGGCTGAGTGAGATCCCGCCCAGGGACGCATGGACCACCAGTGCGGCAGCAGCCCGTCGAGCCACACGCGAAACGTTGTCCAATGGAGGCGATGTCCCGCATGCGCTCACCAATCTGCGAGTGGCGACGCGGTCATCTTGTGCCACCATTCTCCTGTTGATAAGCAACTCCACGGCGCAGAGGCGTCCGTACCGCTGAGTGAATTGGACACCTGCTCGCAGGATCGCAAGACGGTGGGCTCAGCGCCTTTTCATGTCCGCGGGTAGTTCGGCGGATTACCGACGGCCACACCGAAGAGGGTGGAACTCCGACCCACACACGCCTCGATGAACCCAAAGTTCGACATCCACAAGATGGCCCACCGTCTGGTGCTGGTGCTGCCTCCTCCAGCGCCACTCCCCCGCCACCAACAGTCGCATAGCCGAGAGGCACTGTCGTTCCGGCCCACTCACACTGCCGAGCACACAGGTGAGACAGCCAGTGCAGGTGTTGCTTGATACAATTGTCGTGCACACCACGGCACGGATACCAACGTCGTTTGCGTGCCGTGGGACGCGAAAAGTCCTCCTCCGATGGGATTCTCACGTCGAGATTCTGTCTCAGTGGAAGTATGACGAGTATGCGAAGACGCTGGCCGGCCGCACCCCCACCCTCGTGGCGCGGGGTGCGTATTGTTCACGGGCGTTCCGTTCTCGCTGCCGGCCTCGGGATCACCGTCGAACTCATCGACCTCCTTCGCTACCCGGCCGGGGTGGAACTGCGTCTTGCCCTCACCGCCTACGGGCACGCGGCCCAGCAGGCACGCTATGAAACACGACCGCTGACCGACCCCGGGGACCCGTCGCCGCGGTGGTCGTTCCTCCGGACGCACGTGCGCGCCGGGGATCTCACGGGCGAGGCCGACCCGTACCAGGCCCCGATCCTGTCGACCGGAACGACGCGGTTACTCGACTTCCGCACCACGCCGCGGTACTGGATAGACGGAATCCCCGCGCCGGTGTTGCTTACGGTGACCGTGGAATGGGCCCGGATCGGTCTGGCGGCAACGTCGTCGACCATCGAGATCGGACCCGTACCCCACGCCCTCCCCTAGTAGGTGCGCCAGGCGGTGTGGAGGCACAGTTGGGAGGTACCGATCCAACGAACAAGTGCGCGTTGCACGTTCGCGGAGGCAGTGGATGCACCGGGATCTCAACTGCCGGAGGCAGCACCACGTGGGGCGGGTCGCCAAGCGCTTTGACCGGCAGATAATGGAACTGTCGCGCGGGTCGTCGGCGAGGGATGGGTCTACAGCAGGTAGCACCGAGTCATGCTTGCCTCACAGGCGCGGTATCGGCGGATGCAATCCGATGGTTTTCCCGCGAGTACCCAGCGCCATCGAGGAGGGCTACGCGTTCGCTCGGAGTAAGGCCACCCCAGATCCCATGCGGCTGCGCTGTCACCAAGGCATATCGACGACACCTGTCCAAGACGAAGCAATGGGAGCAAATCCTGCGTGCCATCCGCTCCCGCGGAAGGCGTGCGGCGGGCGGTTCGTTCTCGGGAGCAAAGAAGTAGTAGTCACCCATAGCTGTGCAGTTGGCAAATTCACGCCATCGGGTGGAGACCGCCCAACGGCGTTGACCGGACGTCGAAGCGACGGTTCGTGCCATGTTTTCCGCCTCGTTGATCTGGATGTGGAGTCGGCTAGGACGACAGGACAGCCAATTCCGCACGACAACCGTGTGACTGCCGAGCGGCCAGAGGTTGTGCCGCCTCTGCGAGTTCGCCGACGGTCTCGTTTCCCGGCCCGCTGGCCGCAAACCGGTATTGACGATGGTTCTGATCCTCCGCGTATGGTCGGCGTTTAGTCGGTGACGCCTTCTGCGTGAGCAGCGGCGGCGACTGCCTCCGCGACAGCGGGGGCGACGCGAGGATCGAGCGGGCTCGGAACGATCTTGTCCACAGCCAACTCGTCACCGACGACCGAGAGGATCGCCTCGGCGGCGGCGAGCTTCATACCTTCGGTGATCCGGCAGGCACCGGCGTCCAGCGCACCACGGAACACCCCGGGGAAGGCCAGCACATTGTTGATCTGGTTCGGGAAATCACTGCGCCCGGTCGCCACGATCGCCGCATGCTTACGGGCGACGTCGGGGTGGATTTCCGGGTCCGGGTTCGACAACGCGAACACGATGGAGTTCTCCGCCATCGTCGCGATCAGCTCCTCCGGCACGGTCCCTGCGGACACCCCGAGGAACACGTCCGCCCCGTCGAGCGCTTCGACGATGCCGCCGCGGCGGCCGGCCGGGTTGGTGCGCGCGGCCAGATCCACCTTGACCTCGTTCAGATCGTGGCGATCCTTGGAGACGATGCCCTTGGAGTCGAGGACCGTCACGTCGGCGATACCCGCGGCGAGCAGGATGTTCGCGCAGGCAACACCGGCGGCGCCGGCACCGGAGATGACCACCCGCAGCTCGGACAGCTCCCGGTTCTGGACCTTGACCGCACCCTTGAGGGCGGCCAGGACGACGATGGCGGTGCCGTGCTGGTCGTCGTGCATGACCGGGCAGTCCAGGGCCTCGATGACCCGCTTCTCGATCTCGAAGCAGCGCGGCGCGGAGATGTCCTCGAGGTTGACCGCACCGAAACTCGGGCGCAGCCGGATCAGGGTTTCGACGATCTCGTCGGGGTCCTTGGTGTCGAGGACCAGCGGGATCGAGTTCAGGCCCGCGAAGTTCTTGAACAGGGCGGACTTGCCCTCCATCACGGGAAGGGAGGCGCGGGGGCCGATGTCCCCGAGGCCGAGCACCGCGGAACCGTCGGAGACGACGACCACGAGGCGGCTGGTCCAGGTGTAACGATCTGCCAGGGTTTCGTCGGCGGCGATGGCGCGGGAGACCTGCGCGACGCCGGGCGTGTAGGCGATGGACAGGGCGCGCTGGGTATCGAGGGCGGTCGTGGTCTCGACCGAGAGCTTCCCCCCGATGTGGCCGGCGAAGATCTCCTCGTCGGTCAGCTCGACCTTCTGCGGTGTGGTGGATTCGGACACGATGGACACGACTACTCCTTGGATATGAGTACTGGCATTTCTGATGGAATCAGCACGGTGCTCGATGCGGAAATGAGTTACACCCCGTTCGAAGAGAACGCGTAAAACCTGTTTTTGCAACTCTTCTCACCCCGACACGAGCTGGTCCGTTGGGTCACCCAAACCTGTCGTTGACAGCCTGCCCAGTGCGAACTGTCACCGGGCCCTGCTTCGGGATTGAAGCCTGGCCAAGTCGCCGTTCATCGGACACTCCGGATCCACAACTGGATGGCACTGCTAACCGGAACCCGCACTAAAGCGATCGGTCCGTCGCGGCCATCACTTGTTCAGTCGACGGATTAAGTTGCTCCGTAGGCGATTTCGGGGTCGGGTGATACGCCAGTAGCTTCCACATGGAATCGATACGGACCCAGACAGCTAGCGATGTGTTGCTGAGCTGCTTCTCGGTGTCCCGATAGTAATCCGGGCATTCATCTTCCCAAGGATGAGCGCGACGTCGTGAACGGTGACGATTCGATCAATCGGGTGCTCGATCGAGTGATAGACGTAGTAGCGCTGGCGCAACTTCGACGTGTAGGACTCCAGTGTGTCGGTGATTCCGCCGGTGTGCGTATACAGGAGATCAGGATGACATATCGCGGCCAACCGATCGACATCACCGGATTGGACCGCGTCGTAACGGTCATCTTCTAGGTCTAGGCGGCGTAGAGCTGTTTCATCCTGATGTCGCCCAAGCATGGGGCCTTCCTCTCGATCAACAATGTGTCGTGATTCCCTGTCCGTCGCGAGAGAATACGGGCGCCGGATAACCGGCTACTACAGCGCGGTCGGACGCATTGCAGGCTCGCTGCTGTTCAACCAGGATGGGGATCTTTGCCCGCCCATGCTGCGTGAAGCAAGGCCTGAAGCGCCTCATGCGTGAGCGACCGCGGGCTCGCGATGTTGTTGTCCAGAGCTGCGGCCGTCACCATCTCGACCTGCTCTTCCCTGACACCGACAGCCCGCAGTCCCGGTGGTGTTCCTACCGCCTGGGCCAGGGACCACACGTCGTGGGCTAACCTGTCGGGCTGTCTACCCATCGCGTCGGCCAGCCTTGCTATCGCGTCGGGTATCGCAGGCTGAAGGTAGCTGATGACGTAGGGCAGGAGGATGGCATGAGTCTCGGCATGCGGCGCGTCCAACATCCCGCCGAGCAAATGACAGAGTGCGTGGTGCAGACTCGTGCCCACAGTGCCGAGCGCAGTGCCGGCGAGACAAGCGGCGACGAGAACCTGACCGCGAGCGGCGACATCCGTTGTGCTGTAAGCCATCGGTAGGTAACGCTGCAAGCGGTAGGCGCCATCGAGGGCCAATGAGTCGGTAATCGGGTCCGCGTTGAGGGACCATATGGCTTCCGCGCAGTGAGCCAGGGCGTTCAGTCCACTAGTTCCCACGATCGACGCGGGTAGCCCTGTCAGCAACTGCGGATCATAGATGACGATCTGCGGCAATGCCGCCTTGTCACGCGCGGTCTTCTTCTCCCTCCCCGTGGTGAGTCCGTATATTGGTGTCATCTCGCTGCCTGAGTATGTGGTCGGGACGACAACGAGCGGAAGTGCAGTGCGGACGGCGACCGCTTTGCCCAATCCGATAGTGCTACCTCCACCAATGGCCACCAGAACGTCGACGTCAGCACTCGCTGCGGATGCAGCACAACGGTCCGCGAGCTCAACAGGGACGTGTTGTCTAACTTCAGTCCATTCGAGAGCCAGCAGGCACCCCAGGGCATCTCGACTCCTCTGCGCGAGAACGATCTGATTCGACGACACGATCAACATCGCTCTACGGAAGCGCGCGTTGTCTAGTTCATGAGCTAGATCGTCAAGTGCGCCTTCGCCAAAGAGAAGCCGGCCCGGCAGGCTCGTTCTGGCGAACGACTTCGGCATGGGTATCTTCAGATCTGGCGCATCACCGAATGGGATGGTATCAGTTGAACGCATATACAAACTCCTCTCGTAGCTGCACATCCATTGGCAGTCATCGATTTTGTTAAATGCACATGCAGCCGCTCTTCCCCCTCGCCGGAACCGAATCGAAGTCGATAGCAACCCCGAACGTTCTCCGGATTCTCAACATTCCGATCGGCGTGCTGCGCTCGATTCGAGCATTCCCGAGTCGCCTCGGACACTTTCACTCACCTCGTGGATCACGATATAGCTACCAAACGAAACACCCGCTAGCGCGAGTACAAATGCATACAGTTTATTAATCATTATTGCCCCTCTAAGTCCATCAAAGCCGCCCAGACCGGCAACCCAAGCATATCCGTAGAATGCAAGTTGCGAGCCCGGCACCGAAATTGCGCAGGTATTGCGGTTTGCATCGTCAAACCGCGCCGATCCGTGTGCCCGAATCATTTTCGTACTCCGGGCTCAGAACTAGCTGCACTCTCGCTACTGGTGATTCAATTTCGACCTCAAATTGGGAGGCCTCCTCGTCCGTTGCTCGCGCAAATTCCCCGACAAGCGATTCCTTGACTGCGAAGACAGCATCTGAGTCAAGATATGGACTGTCGGGAACGAAGACGTGCGTAGTGAGTTCGCGAAATCCGCCGGCATGGGCTATCAGGTGAATGTGGCCCGGCCTGAACGGATGCCTATTCGTTGCGGATAGAAGCTTCCCCACTGGTCCGTCAGTCGGTATCGGGTAGTGGCTGGGCGTAACGGTGAAAAACCAGAATCGGCCTTGCCTGTCCGCCGTGAACAACCCCCGCCCATTGCCTGCCGGTTGAAGGTCAGGTTGCTGGACGTCGTAGAAACCTTGTTCATTGCATTGCCACACATCGACTGTGGCATATGGGATCGGCGTACCAGTAACGGCACGTACCGATCCAGTGACCAGCAGCGGTGTGCCTGAACCCAGCATGTCAATCGACTCACCCAGCTTCCGGACTGGAGATTCAGTCATGTGAAAGGGACCGAGCACTGTACTGTCTGTCGCACCGGGCGAATCCAAGTCGTTGATCGTCTCGACGAGCATTGATATCCCGAGCACGTCGGACAACAGTACGAATTCTTGGCGGACTGCATTACATTTCTGACCAACCTCCGTGAGAAAGTCAATCCCCTCCTGCCATTCCACGAGGGTCGGTTCGATCTCACGGACAAATCCATGCAGGTGTCGAACGAGCGATGAAATGATTTCCTTGAGTCGGCTATCTGATGTGCCGGCGAATGATTGCATGACCGTCTCGGTCAACACCTGGGGGCTAAATGAATTGCCGCTATCCTGCATCGTCATACCGCTACTCCTCCGCCTGGCCACAAGCCGCGACCCTCAGATCTACACCGCAAAAATAGAAAGTTGGATGCCGGACAATAGTTTGTCGTTAACCGCATGATGTGTGCTTCGACCCAAAGCATTGGGCCACGTGCGAGATCGATTCCAACCCAGCTAAGGTCCCCGGTCTTCCTTCACGTACCGATTAGCTGCCGGGCCGAGAAATACTCCAGCCCGGCAGCCCCCAACTACGATCAGACCTTTTCAGCAGCCTTGTAGTAGCCGTCGCGGACGTCCTGCTCCCGCGCGTACTCGGGTTGGTACGCAACGGACGCCCAGTTGGACTTCTGCTCCACCTCGGCCGCCCGAGCGGCGAGCGCCTCGGTGTCGCCGAAGCCGAGAACCTGTCGCGCAAGGTCGGTCAACGGGCCGTCGACCTGGTACTCGGTGCGCTGCATCGTCAGCAACCGCACGAGGTAGAGCGGGGTACCGTTGAACTTCTCGAACATCTCATGCCGCGCACCCCACTGGGTGAGATACCTTTCACTGATCTGCCGGAAGATTGCCACGCGATCCCGCGCGCTGATCGACGTGCCACGCAGCGCCTCCTCCAACCGAGGTCCGAGGAATGGATGATCGAAGTCGGCCTTCGTCGGTGACATCACGACACCGCGACCGCAGAACTCGATCAGCTGATTGACGGCGTTGTGGATGTTCTCGAGGTAGTGGGCGCGTCCGAGGTCGACGTAGATGTTGTTGGGTTTGTACAACCCGCCCGCGGTGGTGAAGCCGGTTTCCTCGGCGGCAATGGCGAATGCCTTGCAGGTCTCCCGGAAGCGGACGAGATCGGCAAGCTGCGATTGCACGATCGGGTTGTTGTTTGTTCCCAGCGCGTTGGTCAGGAGGAGGGCGAGACCGACGATCAGTTCGGCATGGACCGCGTGCCGGATCTGGGTCTCGATGTGGACCCAGTCGAACTGTCGTTGCGGGTACCACTTTGCGTGGTCTGGGTTGCCGATGTGCTGAACGTTCTCCCACGGGATAAAGACGTCGTCGAAGTACGCCATACCGTCGAGTTCGTCACCGATGGTCGACAGTGGGTGATCGTAGGGGTCTGCATCCGGGGTGGCGTTCGATTGGCGACACACCAGCGAGAGCCCTGGGGTGTTCACCGGGACAATCGCGTACACAGTTTGATCCGAGGTCTGTCCCGGCCGCCACAGGTTGCCGACGAGCAACTCGTTGACGAAGGGAAGTGAGGTTCCCATCGCCTTCCAGCCTCGGACGACGATGCCCTTGTCGTTCTGCTCCCTGATGCTCAACATCGGAGTCTCGCCGAGGGCATCGTCACGTCCCCGGTCGTACTGCACATCCACGAACATCGGCGATAGAGCCACATCGTGCGAGGTGACACGCGCCCACTGTGCCCGGATGTTGTCGGCGAACGGGATCTTGCGCCCGTCAGCGACAATCGCGTTGTCCTCCCAGGGTTCCGGGTCGTCGATCTGGGCGTACATCACGACGTTCATTCCGGCCGGTGGCCGCGTGAAGATACCTCCCTTGAAGTGCCGGAACCAGAATTCGTGATAGGCGCGGCGACGGGCGGCGTCGGCTTTTGTCCGGGGCAGGAACCAGTGCATCGACTTTCGCACACCGTCGTCGTCGACGAAGGTCAAGACATCCTGGTGTTCCGGAGCGAGGTGCAAGTCGTAGTACTCAGCGATCGCCTTCGCGTACCCGCTGGTCTTGGGGTGAGTTGTAACGTCGTCGATCAATTCACCTCCGACGTAGACCTGGCGTCCGTCCTGGAGTGACTCCAGATACTGTTTTCCTGTCCTCATTCGAGGAACCTCCTATTTGTGGGAAACTGAGTTTTCGGCTTGTGTGCGAAGCCAGGACGATTTTTCGAACGGCACGAAGCTGCCGAATCGGCCCCTGAAGTACGACAGCGGACTCCCTGTGCCAGCCTGAGCCTCGAGAACTTTGCCGACGAAGATCCTGTGTGTCCCGCCCTCAACCTCGTCGATAACTTCGCATGTGAGATGAGCAAGCGCCTCCGCCAGGCGCGGGCCATGTGGTCCCTCTACAACCTCGACATCGCGGAATTTGTCAGCTCCAGGGGTCGCGAAGGTATGTGCGATCGAATCCTGACCCTCCCCGAGAATATTGATGGTGAACCGGCGAGAGTTGAGAATTCCCGCGTGCGTGCCCAGTCGCTGGTTCACACAAGCGAGCACCAGGGGAGGATCTGCGCAGAGGGAAGATACGGCGCTGATCGTCGCCCCATATCGAATGCCCGCGTGTTCAGTTGTCACGATCGTGACACCACTCGCGAAATGTCCTACGACGTTACGGAACTCTTTTTGGTCCAGGGGTTGAACGACATTGTGTTCCATGTGGTCCTCCCACATCGGGCACGATCCGCCGGCTGGTCGGTTAGGTTGATGCAAAGACCGTCAGGGCTCGTGCAAATACGTGGATGGCAGAGGGATTGGTTCAGTCCGCCAATGTCATTCGAAGCGAGTCGCTCGCCTGACACCAAAACCATATGGCGCGAACCACACGCGGTCTAACAGATGTCACGGATGCGATCCATCGGCGGGAGCGATACAATAGTTCAGTGCAGGACCTCCGAGGTATTGATTTGAATCTCCTGGTAGACCTCGACGCCCTGTTGAACACTCGAAGTGTCACAGAGGCTGCGAGACGGCTGAGCCTCAGCCAATCCGCTATGAGTGGTTCCCTCGCGCGCCTCCGCCGATTGTTCGACGATCCGCTCATGGTCAAGAGCGGCCGAGGCTTGACGCTAACGAGTCGCGCGGAAGCTCTGATCCCGTCCGTGCAAGAGGCTTTGATATCCATCGGGGTGGTCTTCGACAACGAGAAAGATACATTCGTTCCGTCGACCGCTACGAGGTACTTCTCGATCAGCGCATCGGACTACGCCACCGCCGTCGTGCTCGGTCCGCTTATTAGGACGCTGTCGGCAGAGGCACCTAACGTCACCATCAATGTGCTTCCGCGTACTGCAGATGTGCAAACGTTCGTCCGGCTAGATCGCGCGGACCTGATCATTGAACCGCGGGAGACGATGGGTCCAACGTCGCTACCAAGCACTCCCCTGTTCACCGATCGGTGGTTGTGCATGTTGGACGGTGAAATGCATGACCCATCGGTTATCGACGATTTCGATCTTGACTACTACCTGACTTTGCCTCATATGGTCTATTCGATCGGTAACGAACGACAGCTCAACCTGGCCGATCGGCATCTAGCCAACCTCGGCATCGAACGACGGGTGGAATTGACGATCGAGAGCTTCCTCATGGCGCCGCTCTTGATCCGGGGCACCTCGCTCGCCTGCCTCGTATTGGAGCGATCAACCGCGATGCAACGGATGGACGGTCTGAAGCTAGTCGAGCCTCCAATATCCGTTCCAGATATCCACGAGGAAATCTACTGGAATCCCCGCCACACGAATGATCCAGGCCATCGCTGGTTGAGGGCCCGTGTGGCAGCGACCGCCGCAGCCCTTGAACCGGTATCGCGCACGGAGGGCGACGGCCTCTGAGACTCCGAGCACGCGTTAGAACAGCCCTCGCTCGACGAGGGGATCGATCCGAATTATTCAGGTGCTCAGTAACTCACCCGCGAACACATCGCCGTCGTCGATGGTTCACATCCGTGACATCTGTTGGACGATGCGCATTTCATCACCATAAGCTTGTGGCGTCGGACACAAGAGGCGATCTCGGACTCCGGTGACACAGAGGAATCGATTTCGAGGCAGTGGCGTCGTGTCGGCATCTGAAAGCGTGACCGGTCAGTCCGCGATTGCGTCGATAGTCCTTGCTCATACGAGCCGGGACCTCCAACGGGTCATGCCCGTCGACCAACCGGACAACAAGAGCATGACACGCGCACGGATCAGGAGTAACCAAATGGAGTTGTCTCTCCACCCAGGACGATGCGAGGGCTACGGATTGTGCGAAGAAGCCGCCCCGCGCATCTACCACCTCCCAGATGAGGACGATGTCGAGATCCTGCAACCACAGGTGCCCAGTGAACTTGAGCGCGAGGCCTCCGCGGGTGCGCGAGTGTGCCCGGTCGCCGCGATCCTAGTCAGCCGATGAGCCCAGCCGGTGTTGTCGTGGTCGGAGCTTCCGCGGCAGGAATCGCAGCAGCAGAAGCTGCCAGACGCGCCGGATTCGATGGGCCGATCACGATTATCGGAGATGAGCCTCACCCACCGTATACACGCCCGGCCCTGTCAAAAGCACTGCTTTGCGGGACTGAGCCGGCTGAGTCGGTTCATCTTCCGAGGCCGGAGGATGGTATCGACTTCCTGCCCGGTCGCGCGATCGGACTGGACATCAAACGAAAGCGCGTAACCCTTTCGGGCGGGGGTGCACTCGAATACTCAGGTGTGGTTATTGCAAGTGGAGCCCGCGCGCGTCAGCTACGCCCCGACGGTGCGGGTGAAACGGTACTGCGATCCCTGGATGATGCAGTCCGACTGCGTGAGGAGATGAGGGGGGCGCACTCGGCGCTCGTGATCGGCGGGGGGTTCGTGGGGACTGAAGTCGCATCTGCGTGCGTTGCAGCGGGACTCGAGACCACCGTGGTGAGCCGGCACGACACGCTTGTCCCCCACCTTGGGGCCGATCTCTCCGACCTTATTACCCGGGCTGCGATCAACGCCGGGGTCGTTCTAGAACTTGCGCCGCAGCAGATTCGGCTTACTGGTCCAGATCGCGTAACGGGTCTGGCCTTATCGGACCATTTAACCTTGGAAGCCGATGTCGTCATTACCGCTGTCGGGTGCCGACCGAACATAGAGTGGCTTTCCGACTCGGGTCTCGACCTTATCGACGGCGTCGTCGTTGATAAATATTGCCGGGCAACCGCCGAAGTCGTCGCCGCGGGTGACGTCACACGCGTGCGAGGTGCACGTGTCCTGGCGCCACGTACACCCTTCTGGACGGCAGCCCTCGAGCAAGCCCGGATTGCCGGCCAGTCCCTTGTCTGCGGTACCTCGGCGAGCCCCTATGTTTCGGCCCCCTTCTACTGGACAGAGGCATTCGGACTGGCGATTACCATCTCCGGCCCCATCCCTGCCTCCGGCGAATGTGAAACGCTCGCCGGCGATCTACGAGCCGGCACCGGCCTGTTCCGCTGGCGGAGCCAGCATGGGGTCACTGTTGCCGCCGTCAACCACAGGATCGCCGTTCGTAAACTGCGGGCATTATCTCGCGAAAGCGATTGAAACGGAAAGACTTTCCCTACCAGATCCCGATTCCTCCTCGACGAAAGGGTTTCCCGTGGCCACTAGCCAAACCCAAACCTCGCTGGTGCCGCACAGCGATATCGACCTCTTCACCGACGAAGTCCTAGCGAATCCGTACGAGCTCTACCGCGAGCTTCGCGAGATCGCGCCCCTCGTCTACCTACCCAAGTACGAGATGTACGTGCTGACGCGCTACGAGCAGGTCCGGGCTGCCCTCGATGATTGGCAGACGTTTTCCTCCGCGAAGGGCGTCGGGCTCAACCCATCCATCAACGGTGCGATGGCCGGCACCATCATCAATTCGGATCCTCCGGGACACACCCAACTCAGGAACGTGCTGAAGGAGCGGCTCGCCCCACGCGCCCTCTCCGCTCTGCGCCCCGCAATCGAAGCGAAAGCAGACAAGCACATCGAGGGGTTGCTCGCACTCGGCAACTTCGATGCGGTCCTAGACCTCGCTCGAACCTTTCCGATCTCGGTCGTCCTCGAAATGCTTGGTTTCCCCGAGGAAGGGCGAGACGAACTATTGCGATGGGGTTCTGCCACCTTCAACGCAATGGGCCCTGACAACGCGCGTAGCACGGAAACCTGCCGATCGCCGGTGAGATGTTCAACTGGCTTGCGGAGAAGTGCACAGCCGACCGCATGGCCCCTGGCGGTTTGGCGACCACCATTCACGAGGCTGCAGCCCGAGGCGATATCCCACAGGAGGCAGTTGTCCCACTCATGGCCGGATATTCAATCCCGGCGTTCGATACCACAATTAGCGCCATCGGAAGTGCAATCTGGCTATTTGCTCAGCACCCCGAGCAGTGGGATCTCGTTCGCGCGGACCCCAGTTTGATCCCGAACGCATTCAACGAGGTACTGCGCCTGGAGTCACCCGCCCAAATGTTCGCACGTGTGACCACCAAGCCTTATGCCACCGACGGCCTTGTGCTCGAGCCACAGTCTCGCGTCCTGCTCATGTTCGCGTCGGCCAACCGCGACGAACGGCAGTACACGGACCCCGACGTATTCGACGTACGACGCAATGCGAGTGATCATGTCGCATTCGGATACGGTATCCATGGTTGCCCAGGTCAAGGGCTGGCCAAGCTCGAGGGTAACGCAGTCTTGGGCGCGCTGGCACGGACTGTGGCCCGATTCGAAATACAGGGTGAGCCTGAACGCGAGTTGAACAATGTGACCCGCGGATTGTCCTCGCTACCAGTCAAAGTCATCTGACCAGAGCCGCATCAGCAACGAGTGTTGGGGCACCTCCAGGACGGGGATCAAAACGCCTGCCCTGGAGTCCCCATTCCGCAATCGCGGTAGCAAGACGTGGACAAAACGCCCTGCTGAGCTCACACCAATCACCATTAGCAGTGCCCAAGCATTTGACCTGCCCGGGTCGTTTCTGCGCCGACACTCCGCAACAAAGATGATGCAGACTTCCCGTCTCAGATAGCTTTATCCCAAAGGAGATACGCCCCAATGGGTTCAACCCTTCAGCTCGTCACCAGCCTCTACCAGGCCTACAACGACCATCGGTCCGACGAAGTGGCGAAACTCTACGCCACAGCCTGCCGACACCGAGATATCGCGGCCGGCGCGGAGCACGACAGCCCGGCGCAGATCGCGGCTGGCATCACCTGGCTGTTCGAAGCGCTACCCGACGTGCACTGGGCGTGCGACACGATTCTAGTGGATGGCAACCGGGCTGCGATTACGTACGAGCTGACCGGTCACCTACACGGCCGCTTTGGCTCGTACCAGCCAACTGGACAAAGCTTGCGGCTAGCGGGCGTCCAAATCGTGGAAGTCAGCAACGATGCCATTACTTCCAGTACCGACTATTGGGATGGTGGCGCCCTGCACCGTCAGCTCAGCGCAGCAGCCAACTAGGCCGGGTGGCCTTCGCATCCTGTCTCGGTCGTGTTCCGGATCACCTCATCGACGCCGAGAATGGCCTTCGTGTGCCATCGGTCGGTGTGGCAAGTAGCAGAGAGTATGTCGGACCTTCATGTGTGCAGCGGCAATGCGGCTGCCGGGGTCCATGAGTCTCCGCTACGAGCTCGAGCAGGCCAATTAAACACGCGCGTATCCAAAACTACGCTGTGCAACACAATTCAAGAATTCTTAGTCTGACCCATGGGTGCCCATTAACACCCTGAGCTATCCCGAAAGCGCCGACACCACACTGCCCGGGACATGCCATCACCCCAGCTCACAGGCTCACACCCGGCGGAGGGCGCGACCAGCAAATGTCCTGCCGGACCACATTACCTCCGGAGACGGCTGCGATGGCCGGACTTCGCCAGCCCGACCAGGATGACCAGTGGCGGACTCCCACAATCACCCCGCCGGTAGCTGGACACTCCAGCGATCACGCCCGTGCAGTCATGAACCGAGCGCGCCTCGCCGTCGCCGCCTCTGACTTTCGGACCCTTCTCACCCGCGCAGCTCATTGCGCGCACGCGCGAGTGGCACGGCTGCTGAACCCCTCCTGTTCATCGTCGAAGACGAGCTCGCTAGCCGCACGTTGACGTTGTGGGCATCGCGATCAGCATTTCGTGGTGCCGATGGACGTCACCTGGGTGTCGGCTGCCGACCCGCAGATTCGCGACCTCTCCGTGGTCACTGTCCCGGCCATCACCGTCCGTGTGCGGCCGCTTGCACATACCAGGGTGGCGACCACGGACTTCAAGGGCGCGACGGACAGGCCCGACGCGCGACGGTGGTTGCAGTGGAATCGCCAGATGGCACTCCAACTAAGAGCAGAGGAAACGAGAGCATGAACACCACACGTGTCGGGTGGTCGAAATGACCATCGTAAGAGCAGCTGCAGTACAAATCAGTCCGGTGCTCTACAGCCGCGACGGAACCGTGGAGAAGGTGGTGGGCAAGATCGCCGACCTGGGGCGCCGTGGCGTGCAATTTGCCACATTCCCTGAGTCGGTGGTCCCGTACTACCCGTATTTCTCGTTCGTACAGCGACCGTTCGAAATTGGTGTCGAGCAACTCAGGTTGCTCGATCAGGCGGTGACCATACCGTCGGCCGTCACACACGTCATCGCTGACGCGGCGAGAGAAGCGGGAATGGTGGTGTCCATCGGGGTGAATGAGCGGGATGGTGGCACCCTGTTCAACACACAACTGCTGTTCGACGCCGACGGCACCCTGATTCAGCGTCGGCGCAAGATAGCACCTACCTACCACGAACGGATGATCTGGGGACAGGGCGACGGTTCTGGACTGCGGGCCGTTGACAGCGCGGTCGGGCGCATCGGCCAGTTGGCCTGTTGGGAGCATTACAACCCGCTGGCCCGCTACGCCCTCATCGCCGACAGGGAGCAGATTCACTCGGGAATGTTCCCGGGCTCATTCGGTGGCCCGCTTTTCGCCGAGCAGACCGAGGTCAGCGTGCGCAATCACGCACTCGAATCGGCCAGCTTCTTCGTCAATGCCACCGCCTGGCTCGATCCCGGTCAGCAGGCCCAGATCATGGCGGACACCGGGTCCCCGATCGGCCCGATATCCGGTGGCTGCTTCACCGCGATCGTGTCACCAATGGGCGAATTACTCGGTGAGCCGGTGCGTTCCGGCGAGGGAGAGGTAATCGCTGATCTCGACTTCTCGTTGATCGACCGGCGAAAGGCGAAGATGGATGCCAGGGGACACTACAGCCGCCCCGAACTGCTCAGCCTGCTGGTTGATCACACGGCGACCGCTCATGTGCACGAGCGAGTTGGACACCAAGAGCCAGACGCCGCCGCGGATGCCGATCATGCCCGCCTCTGATCCCCTCGAAATCCCGTTTCTTGGCGTCCGTTTACGATTCGACAGCACAAAGAGATTCGATGATCTCGTCGATGCGCTGCTTGCCGACGTCAGCGACAAGCCAGTACCTATCGACGACATCGCAGCACGATTCGAGACCTGGGAATCGTATGAACACGAGGTGCAATCACACGTCGGCCCGAGTGGCTTCATGCTGTTCGCGCTGTGGAACCATGGTGGTTGGATCAAGAAGGCAGGTCTCGGAAGAAAAGTCTTACGGATCGTGATCGGCAACCCGCTGATCGCGATCACCATGCTGCGCCACGACGTGACGGCGGGCCTCTTCGCTCCGGTTGAACTCCTGCTCACCGAAGAACAGCACGGCCGAAGCGCCCTAACCTATATTCGCCCGTCATCGCTCATGGTTGTCGAACCGAATCGACCGCTTCGCACGGCCGCCAAGGAGTTAGACGCCAAACTGGCGACGCTGGCCGCGAAGGTGACGGCGGCAGATTGAGGACGGTTGCTCGACATCGGGACTGCCCGGGCAGATCCTCAAAGCTCGTTCATTGCCATTACGCGGTGCAGAGTGCCGGCCGAAAGGGATCTGGCCGCGATACGGCCCTGGGTCATTCGCCCGACTCCGTGCAAAAGAAGGCCCGGCGAACTCACCGGCCCCTGCACGATTTGTAATCAACAAACTATTTGCATCTTACGACAAGGAAGTGTGTCCCTCATGGCTCACCTTTTGCACATCGATTCGAGCATCTCCGGGCCCGCGTCTGTCAGCCGCGCCCTGACCGCACGCGCGGCCGCTGCCTGGAAGGCGGCGCATCCCGACGGGACAGTCACCTATCGCGACCTCGGCGCGAGTCCACTACCTCACCTCAACACCGCATCGGCGCTGGCAGGGATGACACCCGCAGCTGAGCGCCGTCCCGAACAATCGGCGGCATGGGCAGTGTCCGAGCTGGTCGTAGAGGAAGTCCGTGAGGCGACCACGATCATCTTGGGCTTGCCGCTCTACAACTATGGGCCGCCCAGCAGCGTGAAGGCGTGGGTCGACTACTTAATCGCCCCGGGGCTCTCGCTGGACGCGCACACTCACGCCCCACTGCTCGGGGGCCGGGAAATGCTGGTGCTTGCCACCCGGGGCGGCGGCTTCGGCCCTGGCACTCCCCGCGACGGTTGGGACCACGCGCAGCCTTGGCTCCCGCATGGACTGGCCATGACTGGCCTCGAACCGGAGTTCATCACCACCGAGCTCATCCTTGCACCTGTCACACCTAGTATGGAGCACCTCGTCCCCCTGGCGAAGAAAAGCCGCGCCGCTGCCGAGCGCGCCATCGATCAACGGTGGATACCCTCGCTCGCGCGATAACCCAGCTGGATGTGACCACTTGCGTAGGGGAGTCTTGGTCCTCCACTGCATGGAAACATCCCTCGATAACCAAGCTTCTGTTCAGCTTCTGCACAGGTTAGCCATGCTCATCACCACTCCATCGTCTCGATCGCCCTTCCAGCTCTGTTACTCGTCTCCGGCAGCGAAAACTACGCGCCGCCCTCCCCAAAATGGCCGCCCTGAACCAGGGTGCCCAACCCCCGCTATCTCCGCATCGTGCGTGCCTCTTGGCTGTCACCGAATTTTCCAGTTCAGTGGGCCAGTTCCAGGTTGTTCGGTAGCCGATGGGAGTGTTTGCAGGTGGGGTTATCGCCAACTTCATCGGTGCACCCTTCGCGCACGTCCGGGCTGGAGAATACAAACTTGGGCGCGGCTTATGCTTCTGATGCTCGTGACAGCCGCCCTCGACGTGCAGTCGATTTTCGCATTCGCGGGGCCACGTGCCGCCGTCCCAGCAGTGCTAACGCGTTGCTCGACCCGGAGCGCTATCTCCCCGAAGTCCGGATATGCATGCAACGCCACGCAGCAAGACATCGCCTCTTGCCTGTGGAGGGTCACACCGGGCCAGGACCGAACTCCCAGAGCGGAAACACGAGTTACCACGAAAAGGACGAAACAGATCGTCGATGATCAGGACCACCTGAGCGGACGCCCACCACTCAGAACATTTTGCAGTTGAAGGCATTCGTATTGTTCTCCGCCACCACTATCAATGTAATTACGTTGCCGGGCAACGCGTTTAGCGAATCATTACATGGCGCCCCCGGCGGGGAGCTCACCATCATGATTGTGTTATTTACGGCAGCCATGCTCGCATTATCTTATAATGGTTCATGGACAACCTTCGGGCCGCTAGAGTCCACGATGGACCAGCGCGCTCGAAATAGTTGTTTCGGGCGGCACACCGCTCCATTGATCAGGTAACGCGCGCCCTTCCACGGGTTAGGAGTCGGTATGACTGATGCGTTTCTTCTAGGTGGTGTTCGGACACCGGTGGGGCGGTACGGTGGCTCGCTCTCGCACGTTCGCACCGATGATCTGCTCGGCCGAACCATGGTCGCGGCGTGCGAGCGCACCAGTGTGCCGCTCGACAAGATCGAAGATATCGTGGCCGGTTGCGTGAACCCCGCCCACGAGGGGATGGGCGACATCGCACGCTGGTCTGCCCTCGCCGCGGGTTTCCCGGACTCCGTCCCAGCGATCACGGTCAACCGCTTCTGCGCGTCCTCGCTGTCCGCAGCGATCTCGATCGCCCACGCCATCCGCAGCGACGAGATGGGAATCGGACTCGCCGGCGGGGTCGAATCGATGTCTCGTTCGGGATGGGCATTGATGAAGGGGGACGCGCCATTCATGCCACGGGGGCCGGTCTTCATGCTCGATACGATGTGGGCCGGCGCGGGCGGTCCTCCCAACCCGACACTCCTCGCACGCAACGCCTACATCGAGATGATGCAGACTGCGCAGAACGTCGCTGACCGCTACAACCTGACGCGTGAAGAAATCGATGCCTTCGCACTACGATCACACCAACACGCCGCCGCCGCCCGAGATTCGGGCCGCCTCGCGATGGAGATCGAACCGGTCGAGATTCCTGCCAGCCGCAAAGTGCCGGCGAGTCGGTTCGAGCACGACGAGAGTATTCGGGGAGACACCACCGCCGAGAAACTCGCAGCGCTCGGCCCGCAACCGAATACCACCCAGATGACGGCCGGTAACTCGTCCCCGCTCAACGACGGGGCGAGCGCGGTCGTCCTCGCCGGCAGGGCCGCCGCGGAACAACTCGGCGTCGAACCGCTGGCTCGGGTGGTGGCGTCGGCGACGTACGCTCTCGATCCGCAGATCATGGGGATAGCGCCGGCGTTCGCGATCCCGAAGGCCCTCGCACGGGCGGGCCTGAATCCCGGCGACATCGGCGTGTGGGAGATTCACGAGGCATACTCCGCGCAAGCCCTCGGAGTGCTCCGAGAGCTACCGAATCAGCTCGACGGCTTCGAAGTTCCCGATGAGCGCCTGAATCCGAACGGCGGCGCCGTCGCGATCGGTCACCCGTTCGGATCGTCCGGCACCAGATACGTCCTCACCCTCGCGACCGAACTCCGGCTCCGCGAAGCCCGCTACGGCGTGCTCGGGGTGTGCGTCGGATCGGGCCAGGGAGTCGCCCTCGTGCTGGAGAACCCCAGGATCGCTTGACCGATCATCAGACTGTGGGGCTTGCTGAGCCCGTACGCTCGGTCTCCCCATGCTCGACGACCCAGGCAGCGATCTGTGCACGCGATGTGAAGCCGAGCTTGGCGAGGACGTGCTCCACATGCCCCTGCGCGGTGCGCTGCGAGATCACCAACTGGGCGGCGATCGCCTTGTTCGTCAGGCCCTCGGCGACCAAACCGGCGACCTGCCGCTCGCGTTTGGTTAACCCGGTCGCGGTGTCGGCGCGAGTCCGCGATGCCGTCCGGCGCTCGTCGAGCGCGTAGGCGAGCGCGTTCTCGAATGTCATGGCTTCGCCGTGCCGCACCTCCTCGTCAAACACTTGCACCCCCAGCGCGCGACGGGCTTGCCGCACACATTCGTCGTGGTAAGTGAGCAGGGTCGGGACGGCGATCGGGGCGCCGACCACAGTCTGTGACAGCGCGGCGGCGGCGCCCAGCAGGACGGCGGCCCGCCGACCGAGGTGGTCGGCCGCGGCGATCCATGCCAGCGCCTCCAGAGACATGGCCGCATTGAGTCGATCATCCACCACCCGTGCAAGCCGCACGCTTTGCTCGAGCAGCCTGGAGGCGTGCATGTGGTCGGTCTGCCATACCGCAAGCGCGAACGCCCACAGGGAGCACGCCCGTTGCACTGACTCGCCGTAAAGTTCCGTGATCGCGAGGACCTCCTCCTTACACGCGATCGCCCGGGCCATATCGCCGAGCAGTCCACTGGCTAGCTCCAACCCGACGAGATCCTCGATCAGCCGCATCAGGTCGCCCTCTGCGCGAAACCCCTCGAGGGCGGCTTCGAAACAGGCGACGGCGCGTGGCAGATCGCCGCCGAAGAGCGCTTGGAGTCCGTCGGCGTGCGTGACGATGGCCCGCACCCCCGTGCCTCCCAGGTGCGCGGCGAGGGTCTCACTCTCCTCGACAAGCACCGCGCCCATCCGGAGGTCGCCGTGAATTGCGGCCAGCGCAGCGTTGGCGGACAACGCCTTGATCCGCTCTGTGGTGGGTTGGCCGCTGTGATGGGCTAGCACCCGATCGAGCCAGCATCGGCCCTCACTAAGCAGACCGTGAGTGAGCCAGAGCGTGTGTAGGGCGGCGGCGATCTGCAGGCCGGCCTCAGCCTCGTCTTCGCCTGGTTCGGTCACGCAGAACTGCAGAGCGTCGCGCATATTCGGCTGTTCTCGCTCCAGCCGGGTGATCCACGCGAGCTGGTGTGGGCCGATCCACTCCTCCTCTGCCTTCTTAACCAACTGCAGGCACCAATCGCGGTGCCGCCGGCGCAAGGCCGCCTCCTCCCCCATCTCCCGCAGCTTCTGATATCCGTACTCGCGCAGGCTCTCGAGTAGCCGGTACCGCGCTACGGTCCCGACCACTTCCCTGATCAGGATCGACTGGTCGAGCAGACGAGCCACTACGTCCAACACCTCTTCCTGCACGAGGAGCCCGGCGGCGAGACACTCCGCAGCATCGAGCTCGAAGCCGCCGGCGAACACCGACAGCCGTGCCCACAGCTGCTGTTCCACCGGTTCACACAGGTCGTAGCTCCAGTCGATGGACAGCTTCAGGGTCTGTTGGCGGGCCGGCGCACCGCGGCTGCCCGCGGTGAGCAGCCGATAGCGATCGGTCAGTCGATCCAAAATCTGTTGCGGGGTCAGGACCCGCAGGCGGGCCGCCGCCAACTCGATGGCCAGTGGCAGCCCGTCCAGGCGCTGGCAGATCTTGGTGATCGTGACCCGGTCGGCCTCGGAGAACACGAATCCTGGTGCCGCGGTCTCGGCCCGCTGCGCGAACAGCGTGACAGCGTCGTACTCGGCCAACCCCTGCAACGATGGCGGCCGGTCCGGATCGGAGACTGTCAGGGGCGGCACCCGCATCACAGCTTCTCCGCCGATGCCCAGCGGTTCGCGGCTCGTTGCCAGGACACGCAGCCCAGGGCACTGCCGCAGCAACGTCTCGGCCAGCACCGCGGCCGCCTCCACCAGGTGCTCGCAATTGTCCAGCACGAGCAGCACCCGCCGGTCGGCGAGATGCTCAGCCAACAACTCCGGCGCCGGGTTGGAGGACTGTTCTCGCAACCCCAACGCGGCGACGACGGTGTCCGCCAACAGGTCCGGATCGTTCAGCTCCCCCAGCTCGATGAGCCACACCCCGTCGTCGAAAGCGCGACGCACGTTCGCGGCCACACGCACAGCCAGTCGTGTCTTGCCGACACCACCAACGCCCGTCAGTGTCACCAGACGAGCGAGCGACAGCAGCCGCTTCGCCTCCGTCAATTCACGGCGGCGACCCACGAAACTCGTCAACTCGACGGGCAGATTTCCCATCTTGCCTTGGACGATAGGAAGCATCACATTATCACTCTCTGTTAGCCAGAGTAACGATCACAGCATCACCGGGCCCATTCGACCGAAACTGCTCGACCTCGATGCGAGGCCGCAGTCCGCAACTTCGGTGGTGGAATATCGATCTCTCGCTACCGCGCCCCAGAACACGGAGCCTCACCGGTCCATATCCTTCGGAGCCGGATTCCACTGTCCACGTGTGCCCTCGGCGTCGCCGCGCATTCTGGGGAGACCCGCATCGAGCACGCCAGAATGTCCCCAACAATCGGGAACGATTCATGCCGACTCTGTATTGACACAGCGAGTCGTGATCCCGGCGGTTGTGTGCGAACAGGTCGTGCAGCGCGAGTCACCTCAGGTCGAGGAGCCTGGGCGGCCGAAGTCGGCAAGGCGCGCAGAGCTGAGCACGCTCCGCGTGACCCCTTCCCGTTCCGCGGCTGCTTCGTACAGTTGATGCGACAGGTCAGCCAGGGCGCGGGCAACGGCCATATCTTCGCTGACTTCTGAAACATCAGTATGTCGCGGATTTCGTCTTGCGAGCCCCACCGCTACGAATGTGGTCCGGTCACTGGCACGTAGAAGGGCGCGCGCTCGCGTCTCGGTGCCGGTCTCGTCGGATTTGTGCTCGTCGATGACTATGTCCACTGACCAGGTCTTCTCGTTCATTGATGACCCAATTCCTTTCGTACTCTGCACCGGGACACATCCGAGTCGGTGCCGGTGACCGTGTTGAGCTTCCCTGCGGCCACTTACGCTTCTGTTCGTAGCGGACTGTGACGGCTTCCCCGAAGTCCGGCCGCGCCTTGCTCGGTGCGTTGAGACCGCTCCCTCAACCGACGTCACCGCTTGCAGAGCGATCAGGTGTGTGGTGATCACCGATCCGATTGACCTCGGGTGGTGAGGCATTGAGCTGAACTGTGTCGTGTTCGGCGGTCGGACGATCGAACCATCTGCCGGACCCTGGCGGATCACAGAGGAGAAGCCAGCCCACCGAGTGCAATCCCCAAGCCGACACTGGCCGGTACATCCTCGCAGCGGTTCTTTGGTAGGGAGCCCACCACGATCAGGTCAAAGTCGTTGCCCATCGCTGGGTCCTCGAGGTCAACGAGTAAACCAGCCCGAGCCGTAGTCGCAACATTCCGTGCGACCGCGCTCATGTTGATCCGGTCCCTTGGGTCCAACCCATGGCAGACTCGGTTCGCACTCCCGGTCCTCTGCCGGGCTTGCAACCGGGACACCATGGGCACAACATCAATTCGGTCTGCAAGAACACGTGATCGTGGTTGCTCCCGCCGGTCGTCCTCAGAGTTCCGTGTCAATCCACGTTCGCCGCCATGGTGTGTGGTTTTCGGACTTGAGCATCCAAGCAGCCTTTTCCAGATCGTTGATAATGCGATGCAGGAGGTCGGCGCTGGTGGGGTCGGCAGCGTTGACCTCGTCGTGAACTGAGCGGATGGTGTCGACTACGGCGTCGACACGGGTGCCTACGTGGTCGACCGCATTGGTGGTGCTCAGCTCGGTGGGAGGGATGGCGGGCAAAGTCGTGGACGCCGCGATGGTGTCGGATCGTCCGTCGGGTACCGCGTCGAGGGCGCGCATCCGTTCAGCGATCGTGTCGCTGGCTTCGCGGGCAGTATCTACGATTTCGTCAAGTTGCAGGTGCAGGTCGCGGAAGTTGGTGCCGACCAGATTCCAGTGGGCTTGTTTGCTTTGCAGTTGAAGTTCGATGAGATCAACGAGGACCTTCTGCAGGTTCTTAGGCAGTCCGGGCGGGGCTTTGAACTCCCGCACCTCCTCGGTCCGACGGCGTGTAGTAATCATGACTTGTCCTTTCTTCTTGCGCCCCGACTACGAGAGGTCGGCCGCGCTCGTGTCCTGGTAGCGGGCCTCCACGGCCTTGATGGTCTGCCCAAATTGCTTTGCCAGGACGCGCCTGCCGCCGGCACCGAGCACGAGGGCAAGGAGGCGTCCTCTGAAGTTCTTTCCCTCGCGGACCACGACGGCGTCCACGTCGGTCGTCCCGCTGGGATTGCGAGTGAGAGTGTAGGTGTGGCCTGAATTGCCGCCCCATATGTTGGAATCGGTGGTAATCATCAGAATTCGGTATGAGTCGGACCAGTTGTAATGTAGCCGTTCCCAGATGCCGTGGGATCCTTCGGTGACGTCGACGTGATCAGGTCCTTGGCTGTACACGCGGAGGTATTCGTCGGTGCTGTTGGCGAAGATAGTCGAGCGGCCGGGTCCGAAGTCGGTGAAGGCGGCGAGGATCTGTGCGGGCGTGGCAGTGGTGGTCTGGTGAAGGTGAATCGTGGTCATGGTGTTCGCCTTTGATATGTGAAGCGGTGTGCTGGTGTTATCACATTTGGGCCCGTCGCGGGAAGAGGAAGAGCCGTGCCGTCGAGATAGCGCCAAACGAGTAGGGTCGCCGTGGTCGCCTACATGCGGGTCGCCCGATTCCGGCCGGCTCTGTGGCCACCCGTCGTGGGTGCGACTAACAACGCGTTGCGGCGTCGCCAGAGAGAGGCACGGCAAGGTGCATACGAAAACCGGCCCTTTCGGAAGTACCGGCCTGTGCAGGCCGGAATCGCGGTAGTCGGCAGCGTCAGTTTCTCGTCGGTTAGGTAGCTGGCCTCACAGGTGTCCGGGGAGACAGTAACTTTGGGGAGAGACGTCGGGGCACAGACCCCACGGGAACGGGTTGAACCTGTGACGTTCTGTTGGGCCTCCGCGGTCGTGACCGAATGGGTTGTGGCCGAACGGGTTGGGGCCGAGGCGGTGAGGAGCGACAGGGTGGTGGGGATGATGAGGGAACGAGTTGTGGATCGACGACTGGTGGACTAACGACTGACTGTCGACAGCGTCCGCGGGATCTGCCGCCGCCGCGCCGGCGCCGACCCCTCCGATGACCGTGATGGCCGCGACCGCGGTTAGTGCGCTACGAACAAGGTTCTTCATGTCGAACTCATTTCTGTGTTGGCCCCGGCCTTGAGTGCCGAGAATGACAGTCGGCAAGCAGGATTCGGATTGCCGTTGTTTTCCGAGGTCAGCGAAGCCGATGCAGGGAGGTCATGCGGCTCGCGTTTCGAGGTGACCAATACATCGCGGATGTGGCTCGGAACAGAGCAAACGATCTATACCCTCAGCGGTCTCAAGCCATGTGCCGGAGAGACTGCCCCAGCCCGGAAACAAAAAGCCACCGCAAGAACACTGGGGTATCGCAAACGACAACGCGAGGGCCGCGGCCGGTTAGCTACTTCGAGCGCCCTCGCCGATGCCGGTACGTCCAGATCGTGTCACCGGTGGCGAGGTACGCTGTGACCGCTGCCTGGCCGTGCCGATTAAGCGTTGCCAGGCCGGCAATGACGACAATCGCCATGGTGAAACCTTCCTGTTCTATCACCGGTCTGGTCCGGTGTTATCAGCTATGACCGAACAGCCTCACCGCTTGTGACAGGACGATCCGTTTCGAGTTTCGAGTCCGCAATTGCCCCTGATTTGATTGACTCCTCCGGCGGGAGCGGAATCGGAGGCATCTCCCCCCCCGGTGCCGGCCACTACTGCGCCGCCGCCTGCTCCGCGCGGGTCCCCACAGAACCTGTTCTGTACGGCCCGATTCTGAACTCGACGTGTTCAACCCCCGACCACCCGCGGTCACGCGTAAAATACGCGACGAGGTGGCAGTGCAGATGTCGAACAATGAACCGGGGCTGCACCTGCGTGGTCGACGAAGCGAATGCGCGGCGCTGGATCGGCTGGTGGCGGGTGTGCAGACCGGCGAGAGTCAGGTGCTGGTCTTACGCGGCGAGACCGGTGTCGGCAAGACCGCGATGTTGGAATATCTGGCAGAGCACGCGGAAGGGTGTCGCGTCGCTCGAGCGGCGGGCGTTGAGTCCGAGATGGAACTCGCGTTCGCTGGGTTGCAGCAGCTTTGCGCACCATTATTGGACCATCTAGATCATCTCCCTATCCCACAGCGCGATGCGCTGGCCGTGGCGCTCGGCCTCAGCACCGGGGACCCGCCGGACCGCTTCCTGGTTGGGCTGGCGGTGCTCAGTCTGCTGGCCGAGGCCGCCGAGAAGCAACCGATCGTGTGCCTCGTCGATGATGCGCAATGGCTTGATCGCGTATCCGCGCAAACGTTCGTCTTCGTTGCCCGCCGTCTCCTCGCGGAGCGGGTCGCACTCGTGTTCGCCGTGCGCGGGACTCGCGACGACCGCGCTTTCATGGGGCTGCAGGAGCTCACAGTCCAGGGCTTACGCGACGACGATGCTCGTGCGTTACTTGACTCGGCGATACCCGGTCGACTGGACGAGCACGTGAGAGACCGGATCATCGCCGAAACGCACGGCAACCCGCTCGCCCTGCTGGAGTTGCCTCAGGGGCTGACCGCTGCGGAGTTGGCGGGCGGGTTCAGCAGTCCCGACGCGCAGCCCCTGGCGAGCCAAATAGAGCAAAGCTTCCTGCGGCGCGTCCAGTCGCTTCCGGCCCAAACGCAACAACTACTTCTCACCGCCGCGGCGGAGCCAGTGGGCGATGTTCCACTGCTGAGACGCGCAGCCGAGAGGCTCGGGATCGGAGCCGATGCAGCAACGCCAGCCGAAGCCGCGGGACTGATCGAACTCGGCGTCCGAGTGCGTTTCCACCATCCGCTGGTGCGCTCAGCGGCATACCGCGCGGCAGGCTTGGGTGACCGCCAGGCGGTGCATCGTGCCCTGGCCGAAGCGACCGATCCTGAATCCGATCCCGACCGCCGAGCGTGGCATCGCGCGCACGCGGCGATAGGCCCCGATGAGGCGGTTGCCAGCGAGCTGGAGCGATCTGCCACCCGGGCACAAGGCCGCGGCGGCGTCGCAGCGGCGGCGGCATTCTTAGAGCGAGCAACCGCGTTGACACCTGATCCGGCACGACGGGGAAGGCGAGCCTTCGCCGCCGCACAAGCCAAGTTCGAGGCGGCAGCGCCCGATGCGGCATACGACCTTCTCGCAACAGCAGAATTGAGCCCGTTGAACGATCTTCAGCGCGCCCGACTGGCGCGGTTACGAGCCCGGATGGCATTCACCCGCAGACGCGGGAGTGACGCGACGCCACTACTTCTCGATGCAGCCAAGCAACTCGAGGGTCTCGATGACGAATTGGCACATGAGACATACCTCGAAGCGCTCGGAGCGGCGATCTTCGCCAGCCGGCTCGGAGGTGAGCGCGGAGTTCGAGAGGCAGCCCAGGCAGCGCTTGCCGCACCATCGGGACCGCTGCCAGCGCGGCCGCTCGACCTTCTCCTCAATGGGCTCGCCACGCGGTTCACCGAGGGCTACCCGGCCGGAGCACCCATCCTGCGGCGCGGACTGAAGTCCTTTCGGCAAGAGGTACTCCTCACCGACGACGACATCAGACGGTGGCTCTGGCTGGCATGCCCCATAGCGCAGTCGGTCGCACACGAGCTGTGGGACGACGAGGCATGGCATGAACTGGCCACTCGCGCTGTCCAGCTTGCCCGCGATACAGGCGCACTCGGAGTCCTTCCAGTAGCGCTCATCTACCGCGCAAGCGTGCATCTGCACGCCGGTGAGTTCGCCTCTGCATCCGCCCTGATCGAGGAGGCCGATGCGCTCACGGAGGCGAACGGCTACGCGCGCGTGAAGTACACGTCGCTGGTGCTGGCCGCCTGGCGCGGCGACGACACTCAGGCCGTCAAGATGATCGAGGCCGGCGTCGAGAACGCGACCGCCAGGGGCGAGGGCAGGATCATTGGGATGGCCGGGTACGTCACCGCGGTCCTCTACAACGGTCGCGGACGCTACCCGGACGCCCTCGACGGTGCCCGACGAGCATGCGAACATGAGGATCTTGGCTTCTTCGGGTGGTCCCTCGTCGAGCTCGTCGAGGCGGCCGTCAGAAGCGGCGCCCACGAGGCGGCCGTCGATACCCTGCGACGCCTCGAGGAACGAACACTCCCCTCCGGCACCGACTGGGCCCGGGGCATCCTGGCCAGATCGAGGGCGCTACTGGCCAGCGGCAAGGCTGCAGACTCCCTGTACCGCGAGTCAATCGAACGGCTCGAACGCACCCGGATCGTCGTTCATCTCGCCCGCGCCCACCTGCTGTATGGCGAATGGCTTCGCCGCGAAAATCGGCGCCTCGACGCGCGCGAGCACTTACGCATCTCCTACGAGATGCTCAGCCGCATGGGCGCCGAAGCGTTCGCCGAGCGCGCCCGACGCGAACTTCAGGCAACCGGCGAGACGGTACGTAGTCGCACGGTTGAAGCACGTGATGCCCTCACTGCCCAGGAGACGCAGATCGCCCGTCTCGCTGGTGACGGACTAACGAATCCGGAAATCGGAGCGCAGCTGTTCATCAGCCCACACACGGTCGAATGGCACCTACGCAAAGTGTTCGCCAAACTCGGCATCCGTTCCCGCAAACAGATCCGCGGGACGCTACCCGACGACGCAGGGCAGGCAGTCGGGGGTGACCCACCCGATTCTTGACGGTGACACAACCCCGGAAGCGTCTTCCGAGGGCGCCCGGCGCCGGGCCTCCAGCTGGCCACAGACAAGGCGGTGCAACGCACGTTTGAGACACGTAGGGTCCTCACCGCTCGCGAGATGACGTCTGCCGCCGAGGCCGCCGCTACACACTGCCGACAACCTACCCTTGCTGTGGGCGTGGATGTTTCCATTTCTGCGACGGTAAAGACGGTAAAGATGAGAGCGAAGTGACGTTTTGATTCCGCCGCCGCGCAAGGCGCACGCTCGCCCTCAGTGGATACTGTCGACCTCATGCATCTCCGACAGACCGATCCGACCGATCATTCGGCTGGTGTGGGCAGCGCGTCGAATAGGCCGTGCGGCGGAAGGGCCAAATGTCGCAGCAGCCGACGGACCATTCGGCCGTGCCAGTTGGGAATCAAGACCGCATATTCGGCTCGGCCGTACGCGCAGGTTCTCATGGCCGGGAGTGTGCACGCCTATCGGCGAGATCCACAGCTGCTGTGCGTAACCACTACGGGTCGTAGACGAGTGCGCAGAGTTCCGATGCCTACAGTTCGACCTTCGCTTGGGAGCGGCCGCTCCTCCCCGTCAGACCACAATCGATCCCCGCCTTCACCTGGTGGCCTCAAGTCTCGACGATCACCATCCCCAGGTGGCCACAACCATGCACCAGGGTGCCGACCACGGACTTCAAGGGCGCGATGGGCAGGCCTGAAGCGCGACTGTAGTTGCAGTGACATTGCCAGATGGCGCACGCAACACAGGAGCAGAGGAGTCGAGAGGATGGACACGAAGCTGTTCGACACGCAAAAGCAGACTCCGATCCAGGAGGCGATCGGGGAAACGCAGACGTGTACGGCGAGCCGGTCGTATCCGAGATCCGTAAGCTGCACGATCTTCGCCCGGCGATCACCGGGTTGGCCGGTCGGCCGGTCGGCCGGTCGGCTCGACAAACCCGGCCGCCCCCAGCTCATCGATCAGCCGAGTCATGCTGCTCTGCGGAAATGCCATATGGGTTGCCAGCTCGGTGAGCCGTCGGGAGCGCTGGGAAGTTCGTCGCAGACGGACCACCACCTCGAACCCAAAGTGCGGATCGCCGCTGCCCGCCTCGATATCGGCGGCGATCGCACGCCACAGGTTCCCCGCTTCTTCGATAACCGCCCCGAGGGTCTCGACCACGTCGCGTTCGCACAACCCTGTCACCAACCCAGGATGCCGACATGAGGCCCTGCGCAATTTCCATCCATATGGAACCCCCTATGGATTCATGTCGACACGACCCCATACGGATTCATGTTGACTCCTTAGCGGCTATAAACCACGCCGCGCCTTGCATTGAAAGGAATGAACAATGACGATCACCATCGCGGCGCCAAGCACGTCCGACACCCTGGACTTCACCTCGCTGTTCCGCACTCAGAAGGACCGCTTCGCCTCTGATGCCACCAAGTCACTGGACTGGCGGCTCAAGCAGCTGACCCGTCTCGAACGCCTGATCACCGAGAACCAGGATGCACTCACTGCTGCCCTGGCGGCCGACTTCAAGACCGCCAACTTCGAGATCGCATTCGAGTTCGGTGCCGCGCTCGGCGCGATCGCTGACGCGAAAGCAAATCTCGCCCAGTGGATGGAGCCCACCGACGCACCGTTGCCGGCAACCTTCGCCAAACAGGGTTACAAGGGCAAAGTCTTCCATGACCCCTACGGCGTCACCCTGCTCATCGCCCCCTTCAACGCACCTCTCGCTCTGGTCGTCGCACCTCTGGTATCAATCGTGGCCGGCGGAAACCCTGCGATCGTGAAGCCTTCCGAGGTCAGCAGCCACACAGCTGACACGCTCAGCGAGCTCTTCCCGCACTACTTCGAGCCGGAAGACGTCGCACTCGTGCGCGGAGACCGCACCGTCGTCTCGGCGCTACTGGAGCTGCCGTTCGACTTCATCTTCTTCACCGGCAGTGTGCCGGTCGGCAAGATCGTGATGCGCGCGGCCGCGGAGCACCTCACGCCAGTGCTCCTCGAACTCGGCGGGCATAACCCCTCGATCGTGGACCAGACCGCGAACCTGGCCGATGCCGCACGCAAGCTCGTCTGGGGAGCCATGGCGTTCGGAGGGCAATGGTGCGTCTCCCCCGGCTATGTCTATGTGCACGAATCCGTCGCCGACGAATTCGTGGCCGAGACAACGAAAGCCGTCCGAGAGTTCTACGGCACGGATCCGAAGGCGAACCCCGACCTGTCGCTCATCGCCGCCCAGAAAGACGTCGTGCGGCTTGCCGGCCTCATCGACCCGGCAAAGGTCGCCATCGGCGGCGAGATCGACGTCGAGGGTCGCTATGTCGCGCCCACGATTCTCTATCCGATCCAGGAAAGCGACAAGGTGATGGAGGCAGAGATCTTCGGTCCGATCCTCCCCGTCCTGCGCTACAGCGACCTCGATGAGGTTGTGAAGTCGATCAAGGTGAGGCCGTCGGGCCTCACCGCCTACATTTTCAGCCAAGACAAGGAGCGGATCTCGTCGCTACTGACCTCACTGCCCTTCGGAGGCGGCGCGGTCAATCAGACGATGTTGCATCTGATGTTCCCCAGCCTTCCCTTCGGAGGCGTCGGCGGCTCGGGCATCGGCCAGTATCTGGGCAAAGCAGGCTTCGACAACCTCACCCACAACAAGTCGGTGCTATTCTCGCCCGCCGACGAGTCCATCGACGTGGTCTTCCCGCCCTACAGCGAGAGCTCGCCAGCAGAGTTCACGCAGCTACTCAGCAAGTAATCAGCGACCGCTATCGAACACCATGCTGCAGGCGCAGGTCGGCGATACGGGCGACTCAGAAGAATGAATCCACACGACGGAGAACTGGCCAGAGTATGTGCACCACTGCGATTACGTGGTGCGGAAGCGCTCACACTGGTGGCCAGGGAACACATCCACGATCTGAACGTGGCTTATCCGTGACAGCCTCGTGGGTTATGGCACTGACGAAGTTGCGTTGGAAAATGAGGTAACGGATAGCGACCGGCCCGATTGAGATTAGGTTCGCGACTGACAGATCCAGTGGAGCCAGGAGCGCGGAAACCCCCGCGCTTTGCTCGGCGTTGTGCTCATCGTTCTCGCTGTGACCCGTTCAAGGTTGACGATGGGTATGGCCACACAGCGACAGTCATAGCCGTGGATGCCCGGCCATCTGGCGTGAATTGTGAATGCGTTTCACACCCGGATGTCGCATATGGAAACCGACGACGCTCTCACCCTTACTGCGCGAAAGAAGTTCGGCTCCGCCAGGAACGTACACGGAGCAGACATCTTCGGTCCAGAGGCACCCAGCGCCTATCTACTCAGGGGAACGTACACGCCTCGCGAGTGGTTACTCGTCGTGCCCGGCACCGAGCGTTCACACACGCTAACGATCGCGGAAGCTCGGCGCCGCCCGGTGCGTACCAGCCGAGACGGACTTCAGTAGGGAGTTTCCTCGGCAGGCGAGATGAGGACGGATGTGGCAGTAGCTCCGGGCGACAACACCCGGACTCACGACCACTACCCCAAAGACTCTCTACCATGCGGAAATTACTCACACAGGCGTCATCGTGCCCCGAAGCGAGGAGCACCCGTCCTGTCGGCTGCTCGAAACGGTGCACCTGCGACCTGCGTCCCCGGGGTGAGGCGAGTGAACGATTCCTCACCGATCACATCAAGCCAAGCACGCCGCCCGTGCCGTGCCTCGACCTCGACCTCGACCTCGACGAGCGGTAGAAGGGGTCGGGATCGTTGTCGTTGTAGCCCATGACAATCTCGGGCCCTGGTGGCAACCGCGGTGCGCCGGGTCCGCTCCAGACGGGGCAACGGCCGTAGGCGTACACGAAGAAACCGAAGGGCTGGGCGGCGGCTAGCACGGTGATGCCGAGCGGCAAAAGTACCGCCGGCAGTCAGGGGCGGGCAGAACAGCGCGCGGAGCGCCATGACGAGGACTGCGACAGGGAACGCGACTCACACGAATGTCCAGCGAGGGTCACCACACACCCTCGTCGTAAACCCTTTGAGCCCTAGTACATGAGCATGTCAGCCGGGCCGATCGAGGCTCCCGCCCAACCCCGGACCGACCACCCGCTCAGCGCCCATGAATAGCGCCGCATCCTCCTAACCTGTGAGCCATGAAGGCGACACCGATGTGGCCGCAACTCAGTTCGCGCCACCAATGATCCGACCGGTTTCCGCCCACCAGGGTGCCGACCACGGACTCCAAGGGCGCGATGGGTAGGCCCGAAGCGCGACTGTAGTTGCAGAGACATTGCCAGATGGCACCACACAGGAGCAGAGGGAGTCGAGACCATGGACGCGAAGCTGTTGGACACGTACACAGACGACGGCGAGCGAGCGATCAGCGACCTTGATCAGGCTGCTTCGGCCTTCCTCAGCGTTCGACCTCGACTCTTTGGGATCGCATATCGAATCCTCGGAAGCGCGAGCGACGCCGAAGACATCGTTCAGGAGGTCTGGCTTCGGTGGCAAGGCACCGACCGCACGGTGGTCATCAATCCGTCGGCGTTCCTGGCGACAACGACGACCAGGCTCGCCATCACACTCGCCCAATCCGCCAGGAAACGGCATGAGATATACGACCTCCATAGGCTCCCTGAGCCGGTGGACCCCCACGTCGACCCGGCGACAGGACCTGAACTCCGTGAGGAAGTCCAATCGGCGCTACTGATACTGGAGGACCTAACACCCTCGGAACGGGCCGCTTATCTTCTCCGGGAGGCCTTCGACTACCCATACCGGAAAATCTCAGAAGTTCTTCAACTCGGTGTGGCCAACGCGAGACAACTCGTCAGACGTGCCCGTAAACGTATCGCGGCGCGACGTGAGCTCCGTGGGCACCGGGCTGCAATGAATCTGGTAGCGCATCGACGCCTAGTACGGGCGTTCCTTTCCGCATCACAAGCCGGAAACTTCGCCGACCTCGAGGAGCTCCTCGCCAAGGATGTCGTCGATCCATCCAGGCCGGGCATGGAATCTCAGAAGCCCATGAGGTCGATGAGGTCGATGGCAGACCGTGAGTTCTGGAGACACGTCCAACAAGACACCGATGACGAGCTACAGGCGGATATCGACAACCCGGCTCGGACACCGGAGCAGCACGATGCACTGGTACATGCCCTTCTCGCCCGCAAAGATGCGCACGAGGCAGCTGAGAGGCTGGCCGACAATCACGAGCGCTGGCCATGGGTCCGCCCGAACTATTTCGACACCGATATTGATTTCGCCACCGCTGCTGTTGTTTGACGAAGGACACCCGCAGGAGAGCAGGGTGCGAGAGTGCGAACCGCGCGGACGGCCTCGTCACCGACCGGGTTCACGCTGTGGCCAAACACCATCCGCTCCGGCGCCGCCGATCCCGACAGCGAATCATCGGCGAACTGGAAAGCCGGCTCCTTACGAGTCGCCGCCGCAGAGCGCATTATCGACCTTGAGACCGAGTTCCGTTTACTACCAACACTTTTAGGGAATCATCATGACCGAGGTGATAGCCGGTATCGCAATTCCCGATTCATCCCTGGCGAACGATGCGACCGAACTCGTACGCGAAGCGGCGCCGCCGCTGCTGTTTCACCATTCGCGTCGCGTCTTCCTGTTCGGATCGCTCCATGGTCGGCGACTGGGGCGAACAGCCGATCCGGAACTGCTGTATGTCGGCGCGATGTTCCATGATCTCGGCCTGACGGAGACCTTCCGCGGCGACACCCAGCGATTCGAGCTCGATGGAGCTGACGAAGCCGAACGGTTTCTCACCAGCCGCGGGATCCTCGCCGCCGACGTACGAACCGTATGGGAGGCAATCGCGCTGCACACCACGCCGGAAGTGCCGTACCGGCTGGCGCCGGAGATTGCACTGGTCACCGCCGGCGTGGAGACCGATGTCCTCGGAATAGGCCGAGGCGACCCCCACGAAGCGCTCCTCGCCGAGATCACTCAGGCGCACCCGCGTCCCAACTTCAAAAAGAAGATCCTGCATGCCTTCACCGACGGCTTCAGGCATCGCCCAGACAGTACCTTCGGCACCGTCAATGCGGACGTGCTCGAGCACTTCGTTCCCGGCTTCCACCACATTGATTTCGTCGACATCATCGAGAACTCCAGCTGGCCCGAATAGGTCGGTCACGACCAGACCCACGATTTGCCGACAGGTGCGAATCATTGACAACGAGGAAACAGAGAATGACCGACACACACTCCCATTCCAGAAGCATCGAGGCCGGGACGCCGACCCATGACCAGCACCGCCCACTCGACCATCCGAAGCTCGACCAGTTGCCGGCCGGACTCGCGGACCTCCCGACCATCGTCGCGTTAGGCCCGTTCGACGACCCCGAGCCTGCCGAGCAACTGGCCGCGGCGTTCACCGTGGTGCGGCAGGTTCGGGAGGCGCAGCTCCTACTCGTCGGGACCGGTGCGCAACGCGGCGCCGTCGTGCGGCGAGCGGCCGCGAATAACGTCGAGACCGATGTTCACCTGATCGAGGACCCCTCCGAGCAGCAGTGGACCGACCTTCTTGTCGCCGCAGACTTCGTCGTGCCGAGCAGCACCTCGGATGTGACGACGCTACTGGATGTCTTAGCCGTCGGCCGTGCAGTGGTCATCCCCGAACACCCCGCCACCGTGGGGCTGATTCTACCCACCAGCGCGGGACTGGTCTACCGTCGCGGCGATGTGTACGGGATGGCCCAGGCAATGCTGCGGCTCCTCACCACACCCGAACTCCGGAACGGTATGGCCACACGCGCCCGTGACGCCGCGACGCGATCGCGGACCGAAACAGAAACAAAATATCGGCGAATGAGCAGCGCTCATGCCGCTCGGCGATTCAGGATTCCGCGGGGTAGTCATGAACCGAATTGAGGAAACCTGCCTGTCCTACATCGATGAACAGGGAACTAGCCGAGTGTGGATGCTGTCCGCGGCCGCTGGGCGGATGACAGTAGGACGCTCTCACCGATCCGACCTCGTATTGAGTTGGGACCCTATGGTGTCGCGGTTACACGCGGTCATCGAATGGACGGGCACGCACTGGGACGTCATAGATGACGGATTATCCCGCAACGGCACCTTCGTCAACGGCAAACGACTGACCGGACGAAGACACCTTCGATCGGGTGACATCATCTCGATCGGCGCTACCGAGGTGACCTTCCACGGCCAAGACAGGCCCGGCTGCGGGGAGACAGAGGAGCGGGTATTCACCACGGCCCTCGCGGAGCACCGCATCATCTTCGACGTAGAGGCAGCCCACGCATACCTTTTCGCCCTGGCGGGCGCCGCGCCCGCGCAAAACACCATGAGCGTGACCGGGGGTCAACGGTGGTGTACCGACGAGCGACTGTTGGAGGAGGCGCACGACTTTGCTGATCGCGCTCGCGGATCGTTGCCCGGAGACGCTGGGGAACGCGACTACTACGCGTTCACACTGAACTCGACGGGTGATCTGCTCGCGAATCTGGCCCGGTCGATGATGATTATCCACGAAGCCGACGCGGCCGGCGCCCTGCCCGCCTCCATCGCATTTCGCGGCCTCGCGCACAAGTACACAAGCGCAGTGCGGGAGCTGAGCAAGGCACCCGTAGTGAAACCCTTCCGGTTCTCGAAAGCGGGATACAGCGGCGGGTACCTGATCATCGGCAGCGACGTGATCGAGGACGTATCAATGATGTTCGAGGCGGTCGGGTCCCTGCTGCTCGACCACAGCTATCGGCCGGAGCGCGCCCTACGCGGTGCAGACCCTCTGCTAGTGGCCACGAAAGCCATCGCCCGCGCCTCCGCCCTACGAGCGCCTCGACCCTCGGGCCGGGCTTGAGTTGTCCGTCCTCCGTTGGTTTCGGCGGTAAATCAGCACCGCCGTAGGTGAGAATTGCTTCAGGTCAGTGACCGTGACGGATCTAGTCATAGCGCACGACGCTCTCCATCATGGCCGGCACCGCGCCCATTCAAGACACCGTCCGTCTCATCGAGGATCAGCTGTGCACCGACGAGCGCTCAAGCCGGACGCGCATGATCTAGCCGATCGCGCTTACCGGTCGATCTGGGCGCGGCTGTCCGGGACTACTGAGCGTTCCCGCTGATCTCGACGGTGATCGGGTCGAGAAAGTGTTTCTGTCGATGATAGTTATTCAGGGGGACGCCGACGCGACCGGCGCTATGTCCGTCGCGCTCCCCTTCAGCGGCATCGCGCACAGATTCACAAGAGCCGTACGCGAGTGGGGCACTTGCAGTGGACCCCCGTTGCTGGACTCGCCGCCTGGCTTGATCGGCTACGTGTTCATCGTAAGCGACGTGATCAACAACATAGCAGCGCTTTTCGAGGCTGTCGCTTCACAATGCACGACCACGGGTACGGGCCAATACGCCTCCTGCTCGGCGGGACCCCGACCCCTAGCCACGAAAGCGATCGCCCGCGCCTGCGCACTACGGAGCACAAGGCGCTAGGCCAGAGGCGGCCACCCGACATCGGTCAGATGACAGAATCCCCTCGGAAAGCCTTGCCGGATCGCACTCTCTTGAGTGGTCGAGGCGTCGTCGATCGTTACGTCGGCAGCGCCGCGTTTCCGTTGCTGGCTAGCATGTTACGAAGCTCTCTGCGTGAGCCGATGCCCAGCTTCGTGTACACCTTGCGCAGGTGCCACTCGACGGTGCGAGAGCTGATGAACAGCTGGCCGCCGATCTCCGGATTGGTATACCCGTCGCAAGCCAGCCTGGCGATTTGGCCCTCCTGCGCCGTAAGCTCGCCGAAGGTATCGACTGTGCGCTTGCGTGCGGTCTCGCCGGTGGCCAGAAGCTCGCGGCGCGCACGCTCGGCGAAGCCGTCTGCCCCGATGTGGCTGAACATCTCGTGAGCGGCACGCAGGTGTTCGCGTGAGGCCGAGCGATGGTTCTCACGACGCAACCACTCGCCGTACAGGAGGCGTGCGCGGAAGAGATGAACAACAATTCGGCTGCGGGTGAGCCGCTCGATCGCCTCGCGGTAGAGGGCATCGGCGGCGTCGCCGTCGCTCAGTAGCGCGCGCGAGCGGGCCTCGATCCCTAGTGCCCACTCGGTGCCGCTGGCCCGTGTCCGCTCCTCGAGCCTCTCCAG
>NZ_JBHWUE010000068.1:0-52799 GCF_042738615.1 Rhodococcus sp. NPDC059968 | reverse complement strand
CGCTCACGGGTCTCGGTGTCGTACTTCCTCGGTGCTGGCATGATTTCATTCTCCTGGTTCAATCAGGAGTCTCCACCCGACCCAGGACAGTTCACATCCTGATCCGTTCGTTTTCGATCAGGGCTCGCAGGCGTGGCAGGCCTAACGTCGCGGCGGTCCGGGCGCCCTCGTCGAGCCGCTGTGTCGCCGTTGATCGGTCGCCGCGCAGCGCCTTGATCCGGGCTCCGGCGGCGTATCGGGCGAGCTTGAAATCGACCAGGCCACCGCCGGCGCCGAGCTTGCAGCCCTCGTCGAGCAGCCGTTCCGCCTCGTCGAGCTTGCCCTGCTCGTAGAGCAGTTCGCCGAGCAGCGACCCCGCGAGCCGCGCGGCGAATGAATGGCTCCCGCCCGATCGCCGGGCAAGCCGCAGGGCTGTCCGGAAGCTGTCCTGGGCCTCGCGGACATCGAGGCGTTCGTTGGCGACGATGCCGACGAAACAGTGTCCGTGCATTACGCCGTACGGACCGATGTTCTCTGCGTGGTAGGGGGCGGCCCACTGCTGCCGCCGGAGTGCCTCGGCGAAGTCGAACCGGTAGATCGCGGCGAAGGTGGCCGCGTCCGCGGCTATGGATACGACAAACGGCCGCAACGTGTCCGGCCGCGACAGGGCCGCCGCGAGCAACTCGTCGACGCCATCGACCCGGTCGGCGCGAGCCGCCACCACGGCCCGCACCACGTCGGCCTCGGCTCGCAGCTCGGCGATCTCGGCGGCGGTGCGCGAGCCGTCGCCGAGTGTGGATTCGACCAGGTCGAGTGCCCGCTGTGTGGGCTCGGTGCGATGGAGCAGGATGTTCGCCCACGCCACCGCGAGCTGCAATCGGGGGCGGGACACCACGATTCGTGGCGGGAGTTTCGCGACGAGCCCGAGGAGGATGGACATCTGGGTGCGCTCGAGCAGATAGGTTCCATCGCGTTCGACCAACTCCACGGCCCGGTCCTGGTCACCGGCGGCCAGGGCATGGTCGACGGCCTCGCTGACCAGCTTGTGCTCGGCGAACCACCGGGACGCGGTGCGGTGCAGGTCGGCGATCCGCTCGGGGTGCTCGCGTTCGAGGCGTTGCTGCAGGCACTGCGCGAACAGCGGGTGGTAGCGGAACCACTCCCGGTTGTCGTCGATCGCGCGCAGGAACAGATCCCGCTCCTCGGCCCGCTCGAGCATGATCTGTCCGTGGTCGACGTGGGCCAGCGCGGCGGCCAGGTCACCGTGGAGTCGTTCGGCCACCGAGGTCGCGAGCAGGAAGTCGAGCATGTCCGGCTCCAGGGTGTCGAGCACGTTCTCGGTGAGGTAGTCGCCGATAGCGCGGTGCCGTCCGGACAGTGACTCGATGAGCTGTTCGGGGTCGTCGCTGCCGCGGAGCGACAATGACGCCAGCTGCAGGCCCGCCGCCCACCCCTCGGTTGTCGCGGTCAGCTCGTCGACGTCGTCCTGCTCGAGTGTCAAGCCGCCCAGGTTGACGAGCCAGGCGTGGACTTCGGCGGCGTCGAACCGGAGGTCGGTGGAGTCGATCTCGACCAGGTCGTCGTGCACCCGCATCCGGCTCATGGGGAGGCCGGAGCGACTCTGGGTGGTCACGACGACTTGCAGGTGGTGGCAGGCGTTGTCGAGGAGGAACTCCATTGCCGCGATGGTCGCGGCAGCGTCGACGCGGTGCCAATCATCGATGACGAGCACGACGGGTTCGCCGGCGTCGTGGATCTCGTTGATCAGCGCGGTCAGCACGTACCGGTCGGCCCCGTCGCCGTGATGTTCGAGCGCCTGATCGAGATCCTCGGCCAGGGTGGGGCGCACCCGCCGGATTGCCTCGAGCAGGTGCCCGAGGAACCACACCACATTGTTGTCGTCGCGATTGACGCTCAGCCAGGCGACGGCCAGCCCCTCCCCGGCCAGCGCCTCGCGCCACTGAGTGGCGAGCGTGGTCTTGCCGAAGCCGGTCGGCGCGTGGATGACGGTCAGTAGTCGCCGCTGCCCGGCCCGCAGCAGATCGAGCAACCGGCCGCGGTGCACCAGCGTCCGGGTCGGTGTCGGCGGACGGAATCGGGTCTCCGGGGCCGGTGGGGTGAGGGTGCGGGCCCCGGACCACCGCTGGGCGCTGTACCGGCCCGAGGTGGATCGGCCCGAGGGCTCGTCGTCGGGGGCGAGCATCGGATCGGCGGGCAGCGGTAGGTCGTCGACGATCAGGCCGTGCCGCTGCTGGAGCATTCGCAGGTTCTCCCCGAACTCGGCCGGGGAGGTGGGCCGATCGGCCGGATTCCGGGCCATGGCCGCTTCGATGACGGCGCACACGTCGCCGGGGATTCCCGCGCCCCGCAGGCCCGGAACCGGCTGCGTGGTGATCCGCAGAAACTGGGCCACCACCTGCTCACCGCTGCGGCGTTCGAATGCCGCATGCCCGGTGATGGCACAGAACAGCGTCGCACCCAATCCGTAGACGTCCGATGCGGCGGTCGCCGACCGCCCCTCGAGCACCTCCGGGGCGGTGAACGCCGGCGACCCGGTCACCGTGCCCGAGGTGGTCTCGAAACCACCGGCGACGCGGGCGATGCCGAAGTCGGTCAGCTGCGGCTCGCCGTAGTCAGTGATCAGGATGTTCGCCGGCTTGACATCGCGGTGCAGAGTGCCGATCCGGTGTGCGGCCTCGAGTGCCCCGGCCACCTTGACGCCGATCCCGAGCGCCTCGCTCCACTCGAGCGGGCCGGACCGGCGGATCCGTGCCTCCAGCGAATCGCGGGAGTGGTACGGCATCACGATGTACGGCCGCCCAGACGGCGTGGTGCCGACCTGCAGGATGTTGACGATGTTCGGGTGGCCGGACAGCGCGCCCATGGCGCGCTGCTCCCGCAGGAACCGTTCGAGGTTGTCCGGATCCAGATCGGCGGTGAGCACCTTGACCGCGACCGTCCGGTCGAGGGCCCGCTGCAGGCAGCGGTAGACGATGCCGAAGCCACCGCGCCCGATTTCGTGGGCGCCCTCGAACCCGGCACCGGCCAACTCCACCGCGATCCCGGGAGTCGGATCACGTTGCGTCACCAGCGGATCGAATTCGGCCATCACCCATCGACCCCGAAGCCTGGTCCCCGCACCTGCACACCCATGGAATCACCTCACGACCAGGTGATCTCAAGTTTAGTCGGCTGCAGGTGTCAACCCTCGCGGGTTGGTTCGGTTCGCGCGGAGTGCCCGTTATCCCAGGGGCGGCACAACTGAGGGCGCGCGTGTCCGCGGGGCACGCGAGATGCCTGTGCGATCGACGCAGGGGTCATCACCGCGTTTCCGGTGCGGTCGTATTGTAAAAGCGTCACGTGCTCAGTACATTCGGCGCGGTTCGACCGGACCGCGGCATGGGACCCTCATGAGCGAGAACGAAACGTCGACGGGTGCATGCGACGGGGCCACGACGGCGGTTTATGCCAGCCGCACTACTTACCGATATGCACCGCACAATCCGCCGGTCGCTCGTTGACTCACGTCCACGATTAGTCTGTCCGGTGATGGGTACGTCCGAGAAGGCCGCCCGTGCGTCGGCGGCCGTGACTGCTGGAAGGCTACATGAACGTTATCAGCGGCGCCGCGCGCGCCGCCAGAAATGCAGTCGGGGTTCTTCGGGACGCAGGAGAGGGCGCCTGGTCCTGGACGAACAGCAAGCTGCGGCAACAGACGAAAACATCGGAGGGAGCCAAGGCCGGACTCGAGGGGAAACCTCGAATCACCACCAAACCCGAGTCGGAGCCGGTGCCGTCCGAGGTGCCGCCGGTGAAGGAGGCTGCTGCCGCGAAGACACCCGTGAAGAAGGCTGCTGCCGCCAAGGCAACCGCCCAACCGGTGCCGTCCGAGGTGCCGCCGGTGAAGAAGGCTGCTGCTGTGAAGAAGGCTGCTGCCGCCAAGACACCCGTGAAGAAGGCTGCAGCCGCCAAGACACCCGCGAAGGAGGCTGCTGCCGCCAAGACACCCGCGAGGAAGGGTGCCGCCAAGACACCCGCCAAACCGACCCGGTCCGCCAAGAGAGGCGCCAAGGAAACTGGGGCTCCCCCCGAATTGTGAACATCGTTCCAGCGAGACCTTCGGTCCCGCCATCTCGGTGTTCATTATTCGGGGAACCTGTCACCCCAATCGAATCCATCACCGCCGTGACGCGGGTCGGCCACAGGCCGCGTCCTCGACCGGATCCCTGTGCATCCCCAGCCGGGCGGAGACCGAACCGGGGGGCCGGACCGGGCCGGTTCAGCGGTCCGTTGCGGGTCGGCACGTCGAGATCGCCGGTGATGCGTTCGAGGATTGCCCGGGCCGCGTGCCACGTCGAGCGAGCCCACTACAGGCGGTCATGAGTGCGGGAGCCGCCCTCGCGCAGGTGCGGCGCGAGGGCGGCTCGGTACCACCGACCGTAGGGTCCCGGGATCGGGGTGTGTCAGCGGGTCGTCACCTTCTCGGCGGGGGCAGCGTTGGCCTCGTCGATCTGGGCGGCGTCGTCGTCGGCCGATTCGGTGCGCTCGTCGGCGCCCGGGCGGGTGCGCAGCCGTTCGACGGTCCCCGCGCCGCGCTCGGCGAGGTCGGCGTACAGGTCGATGGCACCCTTGCGGTACTCGTCGTAATTTTTGCGCAGCTCCTCGACGGTGAACGCCTCCCGCACCTGCGCCCATCCGGGTAGTTCCGAGGGCAACCCGGCGAGGCGCTGCCGGAAGGCCTCGATCCGCTCCTGTACATCGGTGGGCAGTGACCCGACACGCTCCCGGGCGTCTTCGAACCACCCGGACACCTCGGTGCCGGTGTGCTCGGCGCGCTGGCGCACCTCGGCGACGGTACCGGCAACGGCCTGGACGGCCGCATCACCGGCACCGACCGTGGCGTACAGCGGCTTCGTTACGTTGTCGATGACCTTGGACTCACTTGGGGACTCACTCATCTTCGCTCTCCTGCTGTGGGGCTGGACATCAGGTGTCACCTCGGCACCTTGGGCGGCGAGCCCTCTTCGGTCGATCGGTGACATGACAGGACGATCTGCCAAAATTCGGGCCGCCGAAAATGGACTGTAGTCGACCCGGACGTCGTGCCAGCGCCGGAGACGGCGGGTAACCCCGGGCTTGGTGTGGGTCACGACGGCTTCGCCGACCGTCCGAAGGGACCGTGGAGTCCGCCACCGGGTTCGAGGCAGCGGCGCGGGTCAGGCAGGAGGAGACGGTCACCCGCACCCCTCCCGCGACGAATCGCCGGCCGATGGCCCGACCCGACCGCACTGGCCGACCACACCGCCGTTCCCGGAACCGTGCTCGTCGTCACCCCCGAGGTCGAATCGAGGTTCGCCGCCCACCTGCGCGCACCCGGCGTATGCGTGACGACCGGGCGGACAGTGCCGATAGAGGCAAGCGCCGAACCGCCGAATGTACCGTCATCGGCGGTGTGGTTCGGGATGTTCTCGGTCGAGTGTGTCCGCTCTGTGAGTGCATGGCATCGTTCGTGGCCCGCAGCGATAGCGCCGGAGCCGGCCGACGGGCGACACGGGGATTCAAAGACCCGCCCCGGGCGTGGGGTCGGTCCTCGCTCGCCGCGAAAGAGGTGGGCGAAGGGACTGGTGGTGGTCGGCGGGGAGACGTTCGCCGGTGGATTTCGGCCCCGGGTGGTGCGAGTCGGTGGCACCGCCCGGATCAGCGACGACATGTTGTGCCCCTACCGTGGGTACGGCGATCAGTCGGGCACGGTGATCCGTCCACGGACGCCACACGGCGTGCGGGACCGGGCGGCCCATCAGGCCGGTCGATCGGCGGGGTCACGGATCGACGTGGGGATCACCTGCGGCGAATCTGTCCTCGACTCCGATCGCCGGGTAGTTCTCGTGAATCACACCACCGGCCCAGCGAAGCCGTGCGAGGAGCCCGCCACCTGCCTTCGCGAGTGGCGGGCTCCGTTTCACCGGCCACCGCCGCCCGAACACGGCCTCGATCGCACCCGGTCAACCGTCGTGCCCGAGATGGGGACTCGGTCAGTGCGGGGGAGTCGGCGCGATGTATCGGGATCCCGGTCGTGGTGCACGATCCACACACCTGCCTTGGCGGTCTTTCCCGTCGGGCAGAGAGCGGGAGGCGCCCTGTTCGGCGGCGATCCCTGCCAGCTGCTCGAACACCTCCCTGTGCGTGCACCACAAGGTGCCTCGTCCGATCGGTCGAACGCGGCAACGAGTTCGCCGACCCGAGGCGTTCGCGGCGAGCAGTGGGTCGTCGACGATCGGCGGTCGCCGTGCCACCGACAGCGACTGCAGAGTTCGTCGGCAGCGCAGGGTGGGACTCGAGTGCAACGCCGACAGTCCGACGTGGGCGAGGGCGGCGACGAGATGCACGGACTGTCGGTCGCCGAGCGTGCTCAGGGGGCGGTCCGCGTCCAGCCCGGGCCACGCACTCGTGGCGACCGCGTCCGCGTGACGCACCATCACCACCATGTCCGCCCTCCCGCCGGGGGTGGCCGGGCAGAGGCCACCGCCCGACAGCACAGGGTGACCGCCGCTGCCAGGTGACACGAAGCGGGAGGGGTGTCGGGCGTGGGTTCCGGCAACCACCCTGGCGGTCGCGGACCTCGCCCCCAGAACACAACCACCACCAAACTCGATGGCAGAAACTTCGAGCCGAGTCAGGTGAATCAATTCCCGACGAATTGCACTGGCGGCAAACACAATCGGTGATTGCATTCAGAAATGAGATCAGCCTGAGGGCGCTGCCGGACCATGTGGTGGCCGAGCTGCTCTACGCCGGACAATGACATTGGGGACGAAGACCGATGCGGACCATTTTCGAACCCTGACCGATCGTATCCGCATGCACGCGATCGGGTGCCGCTGGTTTGACGTGTTGCGCCTGACCCGGATCTGGATATGTGGATCGACGACGAAGGCGCGGTATCGCTGACGCCCAGGTCAATCTGATGGCGACGGCGATTGCGCGCGCCCACGGGGCGATCTGGCAGCCGTCTGCGGGGCCGTGGTGTTCGCCAGCCCACGACGGCAACGGATCGACGGTGGGCGGGTTATCGGTCGGGCAAAGGATCGGGGTCAGACGGTGTTTGTTTGGGCTATGGTGCTGGTGACCTGGTCGGTATGGCCGTCGCCGAGTGGGTCGGGCCATGTTGTCCAGGTGTCGGGGCCGAGTTCGATTTCGGCGGTGGTCAGCAGACACGCGTCGAGTGCGTGGCGCAGTGCGTCGGGGTCGATTCCTTGGCCGATGAAGACCAGTTCTTGCCGGCAGTCACCGACTGTCTCTTCCCATTTGTCGAGTATCCCCGCGCGGCGGTAATCGTCGTCGGGCCAGTAGGTTTCGGGCAGGAACTTCCACCAGCGTCCGATGTAGCCGTGTCGGATCAGGTGGCCGGCCTGGGAGATGCTGCCGATCTCGGTGAATCGGCACGCGTTCCAGAAGTAGCCTTTGGCGCGCAGGAGACGCCCATTGGACCATTCGCTGGTGAGAAACTGGTGCAGCCGCCCGGGGTGGAAGGGGGCGCGTTCACGGTAGACCACCGAACTGATTCCGTACTCCTCCGGCTCAGGAGTGTGTTCTCCCTGGAGTTCTTGGAGCCATCCGGGTGCCTGGGCGGCCTTCTCCAAAGAGAACAGCCCGGTGTCCATGATGGTCTCGAGCGGGATCTGTCCGTGGGACATAGACTGTATGCGGGCGGTTGGGTTGAGTGAGCGCAGCACTGCGGTCAGTTCGGTCAGGTGCCCTGCTGTGACGAGGTCGGACTTGCTGACCAGAATGACATCGGCGAACTCGATCTGATCGACCAGCAGGTCGGAGATGTCGCGTTCGTCGTCGGGAGCGTCGGCCTCGACGCGGCCGCCGGTCTGGTAGTAGTGGAGGAAGCTGTGGGCGTCGACGACGGTCACCATGGTGTCCAGGCGGGCGATATCTGCCAGAGCGTGTCCGTCGGTGTCGATGAAGGTGAACGTCTCAGCGACCGGTAGCGGCTCGGAGATGCCGGACGATTCGATCAGGAGGTAGTCGAATCGTCCATCGGCGGCCAGTGCACTGATTTCCGCGAGAAGGTCCTCGCGCAGGGTGCAGCAGATACAGCCGTTGGTCATCTCGACGAGCTTTTCTTGTGAGCGGCTCAGTGAGATCTCCCGTTCGACTTCGGCGCTGTCGATATTGATCTCGCTCATGTCGTTGACGATGACGGCCACCCGCCGGCCTTCACGGTTGCGCAGGACCTGGTTGAGGAGGGTGGTCTTTCCTGCACCCAGGAAACCTGACAGTACGGTCACAGGAAGTCGTGTGTCGGCCATTGCTCTGAATCCTTCAGCGGGGTTGGGGAGATGCCGGCGATGGAGGGGGCGTCGGCGGGTACGCGCACGCGGGATGCGTACCCGCCGACGCCATTGGTGACAGTCTGGGCAGCGGGTCAGGCTGCCGGTTCGAGGTACCCCTCGAATAGGTCGACTACGACGCTGCCGGCGTCGGTGTCTTCTCCGAAGAGGTCCTCGGCCGCGAACTTGACGTGGTAGGTCGGCTCCTCGCCAGCATCGGTGCGGCCGTGGCCGATGGCGTCGGGGAACGGCCAGTCGTCGCTGGTGCGGTGGGTGACGGTCCCGACCCTGCCACGACAGTAGGCGGGCATTCGGATGTGCCCGGGAACGTACTCGTCGCGTACCCGGACACGTTGCCCGACACTGAAGGTGATGGTGTCGGTGCGGGCTGGACGTCCCTCCGACTCGGTCGGCCGGGACAAGGGGAACGGGCCCCCGGCGAGGACTTCGAGTTCGTCGTGGGTGAGGATGCCCTTTTCGACCATGAGGGTGGCAACGCCGATGACGTACCTCTCGTAATAGGGCGTCATCATGTAGTGGCGCGGTTCCAACCGTTCGACGACGTGGCGGACCTCGTCGACACTGAATGCCCCCAGGTCCGCCGCTCCGAGGAACAGCAAGCTGTAGGGGAGGTGTTCCCACTCGGTGTGGAAGGTGGGGCCGATATCGGCGTCGACGGTGTGGGGGACCTTGCCGAATCCCTGAACACCGGCGAGATCGTGTACTCCATCCATGGGTCTATCTCCTTCGATTCGGTGGTTCAGTTGGCCGGGGCCTGCGGGACTGCGACCCCGATCAGGCAGTCCTTGGTCACGACCTGCTGCAGTTGCTCCTGGCTCCAGCCTTCGGTGCCGGCCGGCCGTTGGGGCAGCACGATGTAGCGGGTCTCGGCGGTGGTGTCGTACACCCGGATCTCGACATCCTCCGGGATATCGGTGCCCATTTCTGACAGCACTTTTCGAGGTTCACGGACGACGCGGGCACGGTACTCGAAGCTCTTGTACCAGGTCGGCGGCAACCCGAGGATGGGCCACGCGGTGCACGAGCACAGGGAGCATACGATCACGTTCTTGAGGGTGGGGGTGTCTTCGAGCGCCACGATGTACTCACCCTGCGGTCCCAGATAGCCGTACTGGTCCACGGCCGCGGTGCCGTCGGTGAGTAGCAGTTCGCGGAATTCCGGATCGGTCCACGCTCGCGCGACGAGTTCAGCGCCGCGTTTCGGGCTGAAGTCCTCCTCGAAGGTCTTCTTCCACCCTTCGGTGTAACCCTCTGGGACCAGGCCCTTTCCGTCGAGCGCACGGAACAGTGCCCACGCGCGATCCGACGCCGGTGCTTGAGCTGGTGCCGCGTTGTCTGGTGAGTGTTCGATCGTTGCCGACATTGTTTCCACTTTCTGTAGGGGCTGATACTTGTGAAGTGGTGGTCTGGGTAGGCGGGTGGGACGCGCCTTGGCTCAGGCGAGACTCAGAGGTGCCGAGGTCGCCGGTTGGTCGGTCGCTGTGGGGAAGGCGCCGCGGATCTGTTCGAAGGCGTGGCCGGCGCGTAAGACCGTGGCGTCGTCGAAGCGTTTTCCGATGATCATCATTCCGACGGGAAGTCCGTTCACCAGACCTGCCGGCACCGATAGGGCGGGGTGGCCGGTGACATCGAATGGGGCAGTGTTCGCGATCATTCCGAGGGCTTTGGTGACGTAGGTGATTCGGTCCACATCCTGCGCCGGTAGTTCGGAGGCGACGTACGGCAGGGTGGGCATGACCAGGACGTCGTAGTCTTCCAGCGCCGCATCGTAGGCGGCGCGAGCGCGTGGCACCAGGTTGCGGGCCTTGCCGTAGCTCGATCCGCCCAACGCGGTGACACCGTGATGGCCGCACAAGGCGACGAGTTTGACGGTTTCGGACAGGGCATCAGCGTGCTGGATGCGGCGCTGCGCGAAGTACGCCATCAGTTCAGGGTCGTAGAGGCCGTCTGCGTTGAGACCGTAGCCGTTGCCGTCGAGCATCTGATAGGCGCCGCCGTCGGTGGCGATCACATTCCACACATGGAACGCGTGCAGGTGCCACGGAATACTCACCTCGTCGACCACACCACCAGCGTCGGTGAACCGTTGTGCGGCCGCGCGGACCGCATCATCGACCTCCGGCTGTGAGACCGCGTGCCCGAACCCCTGACTCACGACGCCGATCCGCAGGCCGTCGATCCCGGAGTCGAGGGTTGACACATAGTCATCCACCACGAGGTTGTCTGGTTGACGGGGATCGTGGTCGTCGCGGCCAGCGATCACCGACAGAAGCAGGGCGGCGTCTTCGACCGTGCGGGTGATGGGCCCGAGATGATCGACCGTGCGCTCGATGGGGAAGGCACCGGTGTAGGGGACCAGCCCGAACGTGGGCTTGTGGCCGACCACGCCACAGAATGCGGCCGGAATGCGGATCGACCCACCCTGGTCGCCGCCGATCGCGAAATCGACCTCGCCGCCTGCGACGAGAGCGGCGCTGCCGCCGGAGGATCCACCCGCCTCGCGGTCGGGGTCCCACGGGTTGCGCACTGGACCGCTGGCCGGGGTGAAGCTCGAACCGGAAAAGCACAGATCCTCACACACCGCCTTGCCCGCTACCGTGGCACCGGCATCGAGCAGTCGGGTGACCACGGTTGCATCACGAGTGGGAACGAACCCCTCCAGCGATCGCGATCCGTTCATCATGGGCACGCCCGCGACGGTCACGTTGTCTTTGATCGCCACACGGCGGCCGGTCAGCGGCCCACCCGTTGCGGTCGAGATGTTCGTGGTTACGTACCACGCGCCCAAGGGATTGTCGCTCACATCAGGTGTCGCATGATCGCGGGAGGGGGCTGAGAAGCTCTCGTCCGCGTACAGGTCGTCGACCACGTCGTAGGAACCGAGCGCGCTATCGACCAGGCCTGCGAACTCCTGCCGAGCCGCAGCGTCGAGATGTAGGCCGTAATGATCTGCGGCAGAGCCGATTGCATCGTCGTCCGGTCGGATGACTGTCATCAGGTGGTGCTCCTCACGTGATCTGTTTCACTTCGGTGCTTGACGGGCTGGGCGTCGCGCAGCATGCCGGTCTCGGGGTGGCAGTTGATGTATTCGTACAGTTGGTCGCGCGCGTCGAACACCGAGACCTCGTGATAGAGGCGGAGTTTTGACAGGCCGGCGGCGACGCGGAAGAAGGTGGTGAAGATTCGCAGGTGGGTCGGATGCGATTCTGCCCAGCGTTCGAGTTTGTCGAGAGACCCCCAGTGGCCGATGTTGTAGCTCAGATCGAGATGGTTCCCTTCCAGATCGATGTTGCGCACGAACCTGTTGCTGTAGCAGCCCACCGACTCGCCGTTGTCGCGAAGAAAGTCCATGCCCTCCTGCAAAGTTGGGAGGATTTCGTCGAGATACAGGTCGCGTTCTTCGGATTCGGCATCTTTCCAGTCCTGGCCGGACCGAATCAGCGCGATGTTGTCGTGGCCCTGTACCAACACACGGCCACCCGCAGCAGGATCACCGCTGATCACCCGCAGGTCGCCCGAGGGCTGCATCCAGTCATTCTGGGAGATCGGGAAACGTTCGCGCATCGAACCCCAGTACCCGTGTTCGTTGATCTCGCCGCTGATCCCGTCCATGACAGCGCCGACACCAGGGAGGTGGTCCTGAAAGGCGTAGAGCGTTTCGAATTGCTCGGCCCGCGGGGCTACGATCTCGCGGAAGTAGCCAAGCCCCTCGGACAGTCGTTCGTCCGATGCCCACCAATCGGCCACAGCAGGGCGTTTGAGCCAGCGACTGTGGACAGCAATGTCTTTCCAGTATCCCACGATGATGAGATTCTCGTAGCCCTGACTGTCCGCGTGATGGGTCAGGTCGTGGTGCAGCGGGCCGTCGTCCAGATCGAAGCTGGCAACGATGTGACACATGGCCGCAAGCGCGGCGGGGCGTTGCTCGTCGCCGCGGAACTGCACGCCGAGATACGCCATCACTACCTGCTGTAAGCGGTCGTCAGCACGTCCTACCCACATGGGGAAAGGGGGTTGGTAGTCGTCCGGCACACGCCGGGTCAAACTCCGCGGACATGTGAGATGGTCGCCGATTGCAGATTCCATGAGGACTCCTCATTCATCGAGTTTGGGTTTGCCGAGAACGTTCGGCAACTCGGTTCGAGTCGAAGCTATCGTCTTGTGCCGGTGTGGATTTGACTGCGAGCGACAGGTAGTTCGACGATTAGCGACACTCGGCGCTGGAACCCTTGGTCACTGCCGGAGAGTGCACGACGCCGAGAACGAATTGCGACAGAACAAGACCCGATAGGCGCGAGGGGGACGAAGTTCAGCGCCGTTGTCCCGCCTGACGGGATGTCCAGTGATGTGCTGGGGCCGTCGGAACGAGATGCGCATTGCGCGGGCCCAAGATTGGGTGTTCGAACGATTCGCACCCGATTGGACGGACAATGCAGTCCGCCCTCGCGGTCCAGTGCTGCCGACCATGGTGATCAATTCGATGCCTTCGTACCGGGCGGGGTGGTCAGTCTGGATTCTCCGCAGGACGTAGCTGTGCCGCCGAGATCATCGGCGTACATGCGCTCGTCGTGTGTCCCCGCCAAGTATGCGTGCAGTGCCATTGACCGTCGATCGGCTCGTGCCGTCGCGATTCTGTTGACACCGTCCTTCAAGTCGGCGGGCCAACGGTAGGGCCGGATCAGCATTCGGAGAAGTGCAATGACAGCGTCGAGCAGCAGGAGCGGCATGCTATGTCTCTTCGTTTGGGCCACGGCCGGATATGCCAGGCTCCACTGAGTAGCGAACGGCGACGACTTCCATAGTTTGTCCTTCTGTCTACATCGGCTATCCGCCGGCGGCCGGGACGAGGAAACATCAATCGGTCAAGAGGTCTCAACAGTCCGGGGATTCCGGCGTACTCGAACGGTAGGAGCTTCCGGGGCGCCATGTTTGACACTCAGCGACAGCCCCCTTTGCACTCCGCGACATCGTCATCGTGGGGGCGGAGCCACTGAGCGCCAGAATTCACAGTCTCGACCGCTGTCCGTCGAGTCCGGTCCGCGTGATTTACGCCCTGATACGTTTGCCAGCTTTTGTCACGGGTGAAATCGTGTTTCTTCCGCGTAAAGAGGTCGGTGCGCGTTGACATGCGGTTTCCGCGCTCCTAGCGTGAGGTTCACGCGAGCAGAGGGAGCCGTTCATGTCGTCGTTGCCACCGCCTGACGGCGACCTCGTGCATAGCTCCTGCCCGGATTGCCAGCCTGTGAAAACGCCAGAGCCGGAACCTTCACTGTCGCGTGTCGGGCCGTCACCTCAGCAGCGCCGCGAGGTGGTTCGGACCACCACGCTCGGCACCTGGATCGACACCATCCGCGACACCTTCGTCGCGCTGGACATCGACCCCGCCGAGCCTGCCCGCTTTACCGGCGCGGTCCACACCCGCCATTTCGCGCACCTGATGGCTGCCGACGTCACCGCGACATCTCAATCCTTCCGCAGAACGGCGAGGCTCACCAACCGTCACCCACTCGATTTGATGCAGATCGGCATGGTGGTCGCGGGTGAGGGACAGCTCATCCAGGACGGACGTACATGCATTCTCGGCCCAGGTGATTTCGCCCTCTACGAGACCTCACGACCATTCACCTGGAACCTGCATCCGGAATGGCACCTCCGCGTGTTCACCTGGCCGCGGGCCTCCGTGTCGCTCACCGAGAGCCAATCGCAGCAGTTGACGGCGCGGACTGTCAGGTCCACTTCCCCTGTGGGACAGTTGCTGTCGCCAATGCTGTCCGGCCTCCTCGCCGCCGACGGCGATGTGTCCTCTGGGGGCGCGATCGGGCTCGCCGGCGGCCTGGCGGACCTGGCAATCACCGCAGCGCAGGAGGAGTGTCAGCCCGAGGATCCAGATGCCGCCATGCGGGAGTTGTACGCGAACATGGTGCGGTACATCGGACAGCACCTCGACGACCCGGGCCTGTCCCCGTCCGGCATCGCTCACGCGTTCTTCGTCTCCACCAGAACCGTCCACAGATTGTTCGCGCGCTTCGACGCAACCGCCGCTGCCACGATTCGCGCACACCGACTCGAGGCCTGCCGCCAAGCGATGGTGGCACCACGCAACACCCCCCGATCGCTGACCGATATCGCGTCCCAGTTCGGGTTCATAGATCTGTCAGTCTTCAGCAGGGCATTCACGGCGACCTACGGCATCAGTCCGAGTCGCTACCGCGAACAGCACCGATGATCGAGGCCTGAAGCGGCACCGAGCCTGGTCTCGACATAGGCGCACCCCGCCGATCGGAATCAGGACCGTGTTTGACTGCATGTCTATGCACTGCCGGGGTAGGTCATCGTGCGCCTGCCCGGTGGGGATTCATGTAGTTCTGACTGAGGATCGCAATTCCCGACAGATGGTTTGTCGGATTCCCACAAGAGCTGGAGTCGGCGGGTCGAGCCGGTTCCGCCCGTCGTCGGCTGCTCCTATCCTTAGTGGGTATCCATGTCCCGGTACGCGGCGGACCGGCGGGGTGTCTGTGCGCGCAGACGGGTTTGGTGTTCACCGAGAGAGCCGTGCGTCCTCTCATCGCTGCGAACCCGTGGGCGCGGGTTGCGGTAGCTGTAACGGGAGGTACGAGCGGGTCTCGTCGTAACGATACGAAGGAGGCTGAGATGAATCAGCCAACCATGGACCCGACCTTCTATCGCAGCGCAGCCGAGGCGGCCGCCGCCCCACCGGAGCAGCTGGCCTACGTGGTCGCGTTCGATCGCGCAGCGGAGAAGCCCGATGCGCTGAGCGTGGTCGACGTGGATCCGGGCTCGGGCACATACGGCCGGGTGGTGGGCTGGACCGAGGTACCCCACCGGGGCAACGAGCTGCACCACTTCGGCTGGAACGCCTGTAGCAGCGCGCTGAAACACGAGGGTCATCACATGGAGGGGTTGGCCCGCCGGTACCTGATCGTGCCGGGTCTGCGCTCGTCCCAGCTGTACGTGTTCGACACCCAACCCGACCCACGTCAGCCCACCCTGTCCAAGATCGTGGACAGCGCCGAGCTCGCAGCCAAGGCCGGCTACTCCCGACCACACACATTGCACTGCGGGCCGGACGGCGTGTTCATGACCTGCCTCGGCGGCGGAAATGGATCGGAGGGGCCGGGCGGGATCGCACTGCTCGATCACGACACGTTCGAAGTGCTCCGGCAATGGGAGACCGACCGGGGGCCTCAATACTTCGCGTACGACGCCTGGTGGCATCTCAACCAGAACACACTGATCAGCAGCGAGTGGGGCACGCCATCGATGATCGAGGACGGGCTGGTACCGGAGCTGTTGCTGGAGAACAAGTACGGCCACGCGATCCACTTCTGGGACCTCGCCACCGGCAAGCACCAGCAACGAGTCGATCTCGGCGCGCAGCACCAGATGCCGCTCGAGCTGCGCCCCTCGCACGACCCGGAGGCCACGTGGGGATTCCTCGGCGTGGTGATCTCGACTGAGGACCTGTCGGCCTCGGTGTGGCGCTGGCACCGCGACGGGGACAGCTGGGCGGTGGACAAGGTGATCACTGTCCCGGCCGAGCCGGCCGATCCCGACCTGTTGCCGCCTGCGCTGAAACCGTTCGGCGCGGTGCCACCGCTGGTCAGCGACATCGACCTGTCGGTCGACGACAAATGCCTCTACGTCTCGTGCTGGGGTACCGGGGAACTCAAACAGTTCGACGTGCACGACCCAGCCAGCCCCGTAGAGACCGGGTCCATCCGGCTCGGCGGGATCGTGGGCCACAGCCCCCATCCGGCAGCACCGAACCAGCCGCTGTCCGGTGGCCCACAGATGGTCGAGATCAGCCGTGATGGCCGGCGGGTCTACGTCACGAACTCCCTTTACGGCGCCTGGGACGACCAGTTCTACCCGGACGGGGTTGGTGCCTGGATGGCCGAGATGCACGCCGATCCTAGCGGCGGAATGACCATCGACGAGCGCTTCTTCCCTCATGGCGAGGACTTTCGGGGTCTGCGGGTACACCAGGTTCGCCTCCAGGGTGGCGACGCCTCCTCCGATTCATACTGCTACCGGTAGCAGTCGGCGTTGGCATCGCCGACGCCTGATGAGGGGCAGCCGGATTACCCGGCTGCCAGGGATGGCGTGGAAACGCAGGCGGCGGGCCGGGACGGCTTCGTTGATCGGAAGGGCGATCGGCAGGAGGGATAGCCGATGGCCGGCGGGCGCGCACTGTGCGTCGGCGTCCCCGCGATCGGCATGGCCGCGGGCGGCGCGTGTCGGGCGATGTCGGTGCTCCGGCGGTCGGCTCGTCAGCCGACCACCGCCACTCGCCCGAGGTCAGCCTCTTGGCGAGTGCGCGCAGCAGGTCCGCGCCGGGGACGGTGAGGGCGCTGGCCGCCGCGTGCCGAGTTGATCTGTGGACTTGCAGTCCCCACACGCCGGAAGACCCGGTAGACGCATCGAGGACCCCAAGAACCTCCCCCTCGTAGCTGTGAAGAATCAACCGTTGAGAGGGGGTAGCCGAGTAAACTTTCTGGAGACTGATCGCTGTCGCCACCTGGCGAAATCCCTACCGCCGTTCGGGAGGGCACATCATGGTCGCGATGGACTCATTTCGGGTTTCGTCCGCCCAGGAGGCGCTCTGGCTGGCGCAGAAGTTGGCGCCTGGCCTGTCGAACAATATTGCAGCCTATCTCGATATTTCCGGCGACATCGACCCTCCGGTGATGGAAGCCGCGTTGCAGCGAGTGGCCGAAGAGGCTCGCTCGGTACTGGTGAATTTCGTCGAGGACGAGGATGGCCCCCGCCAGGTCGTGCGGGCATCGAACTCGTGGAAGCCATTCTTCATCGATGTCAGCGCTGAGGCAGACCCCCAATCGGCGGCGAAAGCGTCGATGGCAGAGGTTGGCGCTGTGCCCTTCGATCTGGAACGGGATGCGCTGTATCGAGCAGGCTTGATCAAGGTGCACGACACGCGCTTCTTCCTCTGTGCTGTGTGCCACCACATCGTGATGGACGGGTTCGGCGTCGCCATTCTTGCGAGTCGAATCGGTGAGATCTACACAGCGTTGAAGACTGGGATCCCGATTCCCGACTCGGGGTTCGGCGGACCGGAATTGATCGTCGACGAGGCTGCACGCTACCGGCGGTCCGATCGATTCACCCGCGACAAGGAGTTCTGGCGTAACTACACCGCTGCCTTGCCCGAAGCACTTCGACTGCCGAGGCATCCGAGTTCGCCGGTTCCCGTGACCTTGCATCACAGCCTGGCGGTGTCGGACGACGAGACCGCTCGATGGCGGACGGCGGCGGAGTCGATCGGGATACCGATGCCGGGTTTCCTGGCAGCATCGGTAGCAGGACTGTTGCATCGACTGTCGGGCATGTCGGAGTTCATGATGCGATTGGCCGTCGCCAACCGGGTCGGGGCCGCCCGCCGAACACCGGGATTGGTGTCGAATGCGGTGCCCTTCCGGGTAGAGATCCCACCGCGATCGCTTTTCGCCGGAGTCGCACACGACGTGGGTACCGAGATTCGTTCCATCTTGCGTCATTCCCGTTACCAGGGCTCTGACGTCAGAAGGGACAGAGGATTGTCCGGATCCGTGGAGAACCGGTTCGGTCCGATTCTGAATATCATTCCGTTCTTCGATTCGATCGATTTTGCAGGCAATCCAGCATCCATGCGCGGCGTGACGTTCGGCCCTGTGGACGACCTTTCAATTTCGATCTATTACGGCGGTCGGAACAGCGCCGGCATGCACATCGAGATCGACGCGAACGGCGCGCTGTACAGCAGTGAAGATGTGAGGCTCTATGCAGATCTGCTGATGGCTTTCGTCCGTGCGGTCGTCGCCGATCCGGCGGGCCGGATAGAGGAACATGACATCCTCCGACCCACCGAACGCGAACTGGTGCTACGGACCTGGAACGACACGAGAGTACCGGTACCCAAGGTTACGATTGCCGGCCTGGTCGAACAGCAGGCCGCCGCGACACCCGACGCGGTGGCGCTCACTCTCGGCGATCGGCACTGGACATATCGAGACGTCAATGGTCGAGCGAATCGGTTGGCGCGGTATCTCATCGCGCGCGGTGTAGGCCCGGAATCCATCGTGGCCGTCGCGATGCAGCGTTCCTCCGAATTGATCATCGCGCTACTCGCGATTCTCAAGGCGGGCGGCGGGTATCTTCCGATCGATCCCAACTATCCCAGTGCACGAACCGTTTTCATTCTCACCGACGCCGCCCCACTCCTGCTTCTGACCGACACCGCGACCGCGGAATCGTTGCCGGACAACGATATTCCCTGTCTCGTGTTGGACCTGAACGACGCCGACACCGACGGCATGACAGCGGTGATCGACCCGGTCGACGATGATCGGATCGCCCCGCTGAGACCGGCCAATACTGCGTACGTCATGTATACGTCCGGTTCGACCGGCACCCCGAAAGGGGTCGTCATCAGCCACCGCAACGTGGTGTCGTTGTTTGCCGGGACCGATCGGTGGTGCGGTTTCGGAGGCGGGGATGTGTGGGCGTGGTGTCATTCGCAGGCCTTCGACTTCTCGGTGTGGGAGGTGTGGGGGGCATTGGTACACGGCGGCCGGGCCGTGATCGTGCCCTGGGAAGTGGTGCGCTCGCCCGAAGAGCTGTGGAATCTGGTGCGGCGGGAGCAGGTGACGATCCTCAGTCAAACCCCGTCCGCGTTCTACGAGTTCGCAGATGCCGAACGCGAGGACCTTTCTCCGGGGTTTGATTCGGTGCTGCGAATGGTGGTGTTCGGCGGAGAGGCATTGGACCCAGGCCGGTTACGTGGCTGGTTCCCGGGCGAACGCCCGAACGCTCCGATTCTGGTGAACATGTATGGAATCACCGAAACCACGGTGCATGTGAGCCATCTGGAGTTGACCGCAGGCGTCGCCGACGGTGGTCGAAGCCCGATCGGGATTCCTATCGGTAACGCGCGCGTATTCGTACTGGGGTCGGGCCTGGTGCCGGTGCCGATAGGAGCGGCGGGGGAATTGTATGTCGCCGGGTTCGGGTTGGGCCGAGGATATGCGGGTAGGCCCGGGCTGACGGCGGAACGGTTCGTAGCGTGCCCGTTCGGAGAACCCGGTTCGCGGATGTATCGATCCGGCGACGTGGCGCGGTGGACGTCCGACGGCGAGCTCGATTTCGTCGGACGCGTGGACGAGCAGGTGAAGGTGCGGGGGTTCCGGGTCGAGCCGGGAGAAATCGAGACGGTGCTGCTGTCGCATCCGGCGGTGGCGCAGGCGGCGGTGATTGCCCGCGAACCCCCCGCCGCCACCGGCCCGGTGGACGAGGCATCCAGGACCGATAGGCAGCTGGTGGGGTACGTGGTTCTCGATCGGGGTGTCTCGCTCGTCCGTGACCGGGCGCGGGAGGCCGAGCTGGTCTCGCAGTGGCACCGGGTATACGACGACCTGTATTCCGGTGAAGCGTCCGGCGAGCAGGTGAATCCGACGGAGTTCGGCGAGGATTTCGGGGGGTGGAACAGCAGCTACACCGGGGAACCCATCGCCCTCGAACACATGCGGGAATGGCGCGCGGCGACCGTGGCACGGATTCGCGAGCTCGATCCGACTCGGGTGCTGGAGATCGGAGTCGGAACAGGACTGCTGCTGTCGCAGTTGGCGCCACACTGCGAAGAATATTGGGGCACGGACTTCTCCGCGCCCACGATCGACGCTCTACGGTCCCGATTGGCGGATCACCGGGACCCCTGGGTCGAGCGGGTGCACCTACGCGTCCAGGCCGCCGACGACCTCGAGGGTGTGCCTCGAGGGGTGTTCGACACGGTGGTGTTGAACTCGGTCGTGCAGTACTTCCCGAATGCGGCGTATCTGATCGACGTGATCCGCACGACACTGCAATTGCTGCGCCCTGGGGGCAGGCTGTTCCTCGGTGACGTGCGGAATCTCGCGTTGCTCCGGGAATTCGCGACAGGCGTACAGATCGCTCACGCAGATGCCGACACGACTGCCATGGCGGTACGCGATCGGGTGCGCCGGCACATTGCCGCCGAGCAGGAGCTGCTGCTCGCGCCGGAGTTCTTCACTGCATTGCCGAAGCTGATCCCCGATATCGGCGCCGTCGACATTCAACTCAAGCACGTCCGAGCAGTCAACGAACTGAGCTGCTACAGATACGAAGTCGTGCTGCGCAAGATGCCCGTGGAGACCCGGTCGTTGGCTTCCGTGCCGTCGACGTCATGGCAGCGATTCGGCGATCCAACCGCGCTGCGGAAATACCTTTCGGACCAGCGTCCGGACTGTGCGCGGGTGATCGGCGTGCCGCACGCCGGGGTGACGCCCGATGTCGACGCTACACACGCTCTCGACGACGCCGCTGACCGCGATCACGTCCACCCCCAGCGTGACGCGGACGGTCGGTCGGACGCGGTGTTACCTCAGGACTGTCACGACATCGGGGAGAACTTGGGGTTCGCGGTGTCGGTGACCTGGTCACCGACACCGGGCCTGATGGACGTGATATTCACCGACATCACGACCCGGACACACGACAATGCGCAGGGATCGGTCGCTGTGTCCGATGCGTACCTGCCCGACGGCCCACTCGATGACATGTCCGAGTACGTCAACGACCCCGGTGCAAGCAGACTGTCGTCCGAGGTTCGACACTTCGTGGCCGGGCGACTGCCGGAGTTCATGGTGCCCGCGGCGGTGGTGTTGCTGGATCGGTTGCCGTTGACGGTGAACGGCAAGCTTGACCGGAAAGCATTGCCGGCGCCGGAGTTCTCGGGTGGCGTGTTTCGGGCCCCGCGGTCACCGGTGGAGCAGACTCTGGCGTCGCTGTTCAGGGACGTGCTCGGACTTGCTCGGGTGGGGATCGACGACAGTTTCTTCGACCTCGGCGGGCATTCGTTGTCGGCGACGCGGCTGGTGGGGTTGATCCGCAACGTGCTGGGTGTGGAGGTTCCGATCCGGGCGGTGTTCGACTCGCCGACGGTTGCGGAGTTGGCACCTCGACTCAGGGAAGGCCCGGTCCGGGTGCCGTTGATCCCGTGGTTGCGGCCCGATCGGGTGCCATTGTCATTTGCGCAGGCCCGGTTGTGGTTCCTGTATCGGTTCGAGGGGCCGTCGGCGACGTACAACATTCCGGTGGCGGTGCGGTTGACCGGTGCCCTCGACATCGAGTCGGTAGTGGCAGCTGTCGGGGATGTGGTGGCTCGGCACGAGAGCCTGCGGACGGTGTTCGGGGAGGACGAAGGGGTGCCGTTCCAGCGGGTCCTTCCCGCAGGGGAGGCACCAATTCCGGTGCACGTGAGGGAGATCGACGAGGACGTGTTGGTGGGGGCCGTTGCGGAGGCGGCGGGACATCGGTTCGATCTGTCTGGCGAGGTTCCGGTGCGCGCGACGGTGTTGGCGTGCGGGTCCGAACAGCATGTGCTCGTGTTGGTGCTCCACCACATTGCGGGGGACGGGGGTTCGTTGGCGCCATTGGCCCGTGACATCGCGGTCGCGTATGCGGCGCGGACGGCGGGCGAGGTGCCGGGGTGGGCACCGTTGCCGGTGCAGTACGCGGATTACACGTTGTGGCAGCGGGAGCTTGTGGGTAGCGAGGATGATCCGGAGAGTGTGCTGGCTGCGCAGGTTACCTACTGGCGGGCCGAGTTAGCGGGTCTGTCGGAGTGCATCGAGCTACCCACCGATCGTCGGCGTCCGGGGGCATCGAGTTACCGAGGTGGCACCGTGGAGTTCACGATCGCCCCGGAACTGCATCGCGATCTCGAGCGACTGGGGCGGGGTCGGGGGGCGACGGTATCGATGGTGTTGCAGTCGGTGTTGGCGGTGTTGCTCCGCGGGCTCGGTGCAGGGGTGGATGTCGCGATCGGTGGGCCGATCGCGGGGCGGACCGACGAAGCGCTGACCGAGTTGGTGGGGTTCTTCGTCAACACGTGGGTGTTGCGCGTGGATATGTCCGGTAACCCCAGGTTCGGTGAGGTCCTCGATCAGGTCCGTAGTAAGGCGTTGGGGGCGTATGAGAATCAGGATGCGCCGTTCGAGCGGTTGGTGGAGTTGCTCAACCCGACTCGGTCGACGTCTTATCATCCGTTGTTTCAGGTGTCGTTCGCCATGCAGAACAACGCTTTTCCTGAGGTCGAGTTTCCCGGTCTGGAATGGACCACATTGCCGGCGCCGACCGGGACGTCGCGTTTCGATTTGTCCTTCACTCTCACTCCCGATGGGTGGCAGGGTCTGTCTGGGGTCGTCGAGTACGCGAGTGACCTGTTCGACCGGGGGACGGTGGAGGGCATAGCGGCCCGGTTTGTGGGGTTGCTCGAGAGGGTCGTCGTGGATCCGCACGGGCGGATCGAGGGGTACGAGATTCTCGAGCCCGACGAACGCAACCTCGTCCTGGACAGTTGGAACGACACGAGCGCACCGCTACCGAACTCGTCGATTCCCGGCTTGTTCGAAGCCCAGGTAGCCGCGACTCCGAATGCGGTGGCCGTTACGTTCGGTGACGAGAATTGGACCTACCGGGAGCTGAGCATTCGAGCAAATCGTTTGGCGAATAAGCTGATCGGTGCGGGTGTGGGGCCGGAGGTGCTGGTGGCGGTCGCCCTGGAGCGGTCACCGGAGTTGGTCGTGGCGTTGTTGGCGGTGCTCGAGGCCGGAGGCGGGTACCTGCCGATCGACCCCCGCTATCCGAGTGCGCGGACCGAGTTCATCCTAACCGATGCTGCGCCAATCCTGATCCTGACCGACACCACTACCGCAAGCATGTTGCCGGACAACGGCATCCCCACACTGCTGCTCGACGGTTTCTCGGACGAGGCAGGACAGCGGGAGGACACCAACCCCGACGACGGCGACCGCACAACAACACCACTACGACCGGACAACACCGCGTACGTGATGTACACCTCCGGATCGACCGGCACCCCGAAAGGGGTCACGATCAACCACCACAACGTCGTCAACTGCATGGTGCAGGTGGTCTCGAGTCTCGGTGCGCGAGGGCTGGCGCGGATGCTGGCAAGTACGTCGGTGAGCTTCGATGTGTCGGTGTTGGAGATTTTCGCTGCGTTGTGCGCCGGCGGGAGCATCGACGTGGTCCGGGACGTTCTCGTGCTCGGGGAACACGGAAGCTGGACCGGGGGTGTGATCAGCACGGTCCCGTCGGCGTTCGCGGAGATACTCGATCAGATCGAGGGCACGGTGAGGGCAGAGACGGTGGTGTTCATCGGTGAGCAGTTGTCAGGTCGATTGCTCACTGCTGTTGGTGCCGCGATTCCTGGTGTCCGGGTTGTCAATGGGTACGGTCCGACGGAGACCACCGTTTACGTGACGAGCCAGCTTGTCGAACCGTCGGACGAGTATATCGGTGAGTCGGTGCCGATCGGTGTGCCGGTACGGAATTCGCGGGTGTTCGTGTTGGGTGCGGGGCTTCGGCCCGTTCCGGTGGGTGTGGTGGGGGAGTTGTATATCGCGGGGGTGCAGTTGGCGCGCGGTTATCTGGGGCGGTCGGGGTTGACTGCGGAGCGGTTTGTGGCGTGTCCGTTCGGGGTGGGTGCGCGGATGTATCGGTCGGGAGATTTGGTGCGGTGGACTGGTGGTGGTGTCCTCGAGTTCGTGGGGCGCGCGGATGAGCAGGTGAAGGTGCGGGGATTCCGGGTGGAGCCGGGGGAGATCGAAGCGGTGTTGCTGTCGCACCCGGCGGTGGCGCAGGCGGTGGTGGTTGCCCGGGACACCCCGGCGATTGTTGGGGTGGGGCGGCAGTTGGTGGGATATGTGGTCGTCGAGCCCACCGACACCGTCACCGGTGTGGGGTTGCGAGAGTTTGTGGTGGGGCGGCTTCCGGAGTATATGGTGCCGGCGGTGATCATGGTGGTGGACGGGTTGCCGTTGACGGTGAACGGGAAGCTGGATCGGAAAGCGTTGCCGGCAGCGGAGTTCACCGGCGGGGTGTTTCGGGGCCCGCGGTCGCCGCTGGAGGAGACGCTGGTCTCGTTGTTCGCTGAACTTCTCGGTCTTCCGCGGGTGGGGATCGACGACAGCTTCTTCGATCTCGGCGGGCATTCGCTGTCGGCGACAAGGTTGGTCGGCCGGATCCGGTCGGTGCTGGGGGTGGAGGTGCCGATCCGGGTGGTGTTCGAGGCGCCGACGGTCGCCGCGCTGGCGCCGCGACTCGGTGCCGGTGCGGCTCGGGCGCCGCTCGCCCCGCGCGTGCGGCCCGAGCGGGTACCGTTGTCGTTCGCGCAGGCCCGGTTGTGGTTCCTGCACCGCTTCGAGGGCCCGTCGGCCACCTACAACATTCCGGTCGCGGTGCGACTCACCGGCGACCTCGACACCGAGGGCCTGGTGGCAGCACTCGGGGACGTGGTGGCCCGGCATGAGAGCCTGCGAACGATCTTCGGGGAAGCCGAAGGGATCCCGTTCCAGGAAATCCTTTCCACCGATCGGGTGCCCGTGGCAGTGCAGATAATCGAGGCCGGGGAGGACGAACGATCGGCGGCAGTGATCTCGGCTGCAGCGTATCGGTTCGACATTGAACACGAGATCCCCATCCGAGCAACGTTGATGAAGTGCGGAACCCAGGATCACATACTGGTGTTGGTGCTCCACCATATCGCCGGGGACGGAGCGTCGTTGACGCCGCTCGCACGTGACATCGCCGTCGCGTATTCGGCCCGCACGGAGGGGCGGGTTCCGGAGTGGGCGCCGTTGCCGGTGCAATATGCCGATTACGCCCTGTGGCAACGAGAGGAGCTGGGCAGCGAGCAAGACCCGGACAGTGTGGTTTCCACCCAACTCGACTATTGGAAAACCGAACTGGCGGGCCTACCCGACTGCATCGAGCTACCCGCCGACCGGCGTCGTCCGGCCGCACCGAGTTACAGCGGCGGGACGGTCGAGTTCTCGATCGAACCCGAAAATGCCTCGGCGATAATCGAAATGGCTCACCGGAGTGCGTCGACGCCATCAATGGTATTGCAATCGCTGCTGACGGTGCTACTCCGCAGACTCGGCGCAGGGACCGATGTTGCGATCGGTGGGCCGATTGCGGGCCGCACCGACGAAGCGCTGACCGAGTTGGTGGGGTTCTTCGTCAACACGTGGGTATTGCGCGTCGATCTGTCCGGCAATCCGCGTTTCGACGAGGTCCTCGACCGGGTCCGCAGGAAGGCATTGGCGGCGTACGAGAATCAGGAGGCGCCGTTCGAGCGGTTGGTGGAGCTCCTGAATCCGACCCGTTCGACCGCCTATCATCCGTTGTTTCAGGTCTCGTTCGCCCTGCAGAACAATGCCTTTCCCGAGGTCGAGTTCCCAGGGTTGGCGTGGGAGGTGTTGCCGGCGCCGACCGGGACGTCCCGCTTCGATCTGTCCTTCACCCTCACTCCTGACAAGCAGCAGGGTCTGGCCGGGGCCATCGAGTACGCGAGTGACCTGTTCGACCGGGGAACGGTGGAGGCCATCGCGGCCCGGTACGTGCGCTTGTTGGATCTGGTCGTCGAGGATCCGCACGGGCGGATCGAAGGGTTCGAAATCCTGGATTCGACCGAGCGCGAGCTGATACTCCGGACCTGGAATGACACCGCACCGCCATTCTCGGAGACCACTGTCGTGGAACTGTTCGAACGACAAGTGGCGGCGACACCCAACGACGCAGCGGTGACCTTCTCCGACCGGAGTTGGACTTACCGAGAAATCAACACGCAGGCGAACCGGCTGGCGCACTCTCTGATCGGGGCCGGGGTCGGCCCAGAAACCCTGGTGGCCGTCGCACTGGAACGCTCGGTCGAGTTGGTCGTGGCGTTGTTAGCAGTCCTCAAAACCGGCGGCGGCTACATTCCCATCGACCCGAACTATCCCAGCGCTCGAGCCGGGACGATCCTCGCCGACGCCGCTCCGCAGCTGATCCTGTCCGACACAGTCACCGTGACCACGCTGCCCGACAACGACATTGACGAGATACTGCTCGATGAAGACCTGAACCTCGAGAACACAGCAGCTGTCGCTGGGGGTCGCGCTGATCTGAATCCCATGGACAGCGATCGGCTCAGCCCGTTGAGCCCCGATCACGCGGCGTATGTGATGTATACGTCGGGGTCGACTGGGGCGCCGAAGGGCGTCACCGTCAGCCACCGAAGTGTGGTGTCGTTGCTCGCGGGAACCGCCGACCGTGTGGGTTCGGACACTACGGGTGTGTGGGCGTGGTGCCACTCGGTGGCATTCGACTTCTCGGTGTGGGAGTTGTGGGGTGCGTTGGTACACGGGGGCCGCGTGGTGGTGGCGCCGTGGGACGTGGTGCGTTCACCGATCGAAATGTGGGAGTTGGTGTGTCGGGAAGACGTGACAGTCCTCGGTCAGACACCTTCGGCGTTCTACGAGCTCGCGGAGGTTGAGCACGAGAACCCGGTGGTGGGGTCCGGTTCGGTGTTGCGGACGGTGGTGCTCGGCGGAGAGGTGCTGGATCCCGGCAGGCTGCGGGGCTGGTATCCGGGCGGGGATTCCCTCCATCCACAGATGAGGATGATCAATGGGTACGGACCGACCGAGGCGACGGTTTTCGCGGCAATGTATTCGCTACCCGAATCTCAGGGGGGTCCTGATCGGGTGAGTGTCCCGATCGGCGATCCGGTGGGCGGGGTGCGGGTGTTCGTGTTGGGTGCTGGGTTGCGGCCGGTCCCGGTGCGTGTGGTGGGGGAGTTGTATATCGCGGGGGTGCAGTTGGCGCGCGGTTATCTGGGGCGGTCGGGGTTGACGGCGGAGCGGTTTGTGGCGTGTCCGTTCGGGGTGCCGGGTGTGCGGATGTATCGGTCGGGGGATTTGGTGCGGTGGACTGGTGGTGGTGTCCTCGAGTTCGTGGGGCGCGCGGATGAGCAGGTGAAGGTGCGGGGATTCCGGGTGGAGCCGGGGGAGATCGAAGCGGTGTTGCTGTCGCACCCGGCGGTGGCGCAGGCGGTAGTGATTGCCCGGGACACCCCGGCGACTGTTGGGGTGGGGCGGCAGTTGGTGGGATATGTGGTCGTCGAGCCCACCGACACCGTCACCGTCACCGGTGTGGGGTTGCGAGAGTTTGTGGTGGGGCGGCTTCCGGAGTACATGGTGCCGGCGGTGATCATGGTGGTGGACGGGTTGCCGTTGACGGTGAACGGGAAGCTGGATCGGAAAGCGTTGCCGGCAGCGGAGTTCACCGGCGGGGTGTTTCGGGGCCCGCGGTCGCCGCTGGAGGAGACGCTGGTCTCGTTGTTCGCTGAACTTCTCGGTCTTCCGCGGGTGGGGATCGACGACAGCTTCTTCGATCTCGGCGGGCATTCGCTGTCGGCGACAAGGTTGGTCGGCCGGATCCGCACGGTGCTGGGGGTGGAGGTGCCGATCCGGGTGGTGTTCGAGGCGCCGACGGTCGCCGATCTCGCACCCCGACTCAGGGAAGGCCCGCCCAGGCCGCCGGTGACCGCACGGGTGCGAGATGGGCGGGTGCCGTTGTCGTTCGCGCAGGTCCGGTTGTGGTTCCTGCACCGCTTCGAGGGTCCGTCGGCCACCTACAACATTCCGGTCGCGGTGCGACTCACCGGCGACCTCGACACCGAGGCCCTGGTGGCAGCACTCGGGGACGTGGTGGCCCGGCATGAGAGTCTGCGAACGGTATTCGGGGAGGAGCACGGGGTGCCACTTCAGCGGATCCTGTCCGCCGATCAGGTGGATGCGCCTGTGCAGGTGATCGATGTCGAGGTCGACGACATGCAGGAGGCGGTTGCGGCGGCAGCGGGGTACCGGTTCGACCTGTCGGGGGAGATTCCACTGCGGGCAACGGTGTTGCGATGCGGACCCGGCCTGCAGGTGCTGGTGTTGGTGGTCCATCACATTGCGGGGGACGGGGGCTCGTTGGCGCCGCTGGCTCGGGATGTGGCCGTCGCGTATGCAGGCCGCGCGGACGGCCACCCACCGGGGTGGGCGCCTTTGCCGGTGCAGTATGCCGACTACGCCCTGTGGCAACGGGAGCTGCTCGGTAGCGAGGATGATCCGAACAGCGTGTTGACCGCTCAGGTTTCCTACTGGCGAACCGAGTTGGCGGGCCTACCCGACTGCATCGAGCTGCCAACGGACCGGCGCAGGCCACCGGCATCGAGTTTCCGCGGTGGCACAATGGAATTCGAGATCCCACCGGACCTGCATCGCGATCTCGAGCGACTGGCGCGGGGTCGGGGGGCGACGGTATCGATGGTGTCGCAGTCGGCGCTGGCGACACTACTCCGCCGGCTCGGAGCGGGCAGCGATGTTGCGATCGGCGGGCCGATCGCGGGCCGCACCGACGAAGCACTGACCGAGTTGGTGGGGTTCTTCGTCAACACGTGGGTGCTACGAGTCGATATGTCCGGCAATCCGCGTTTCGACGAGGTGCTCGACCGGGTGCGGGGTAAGGCGTTGGCGGCGTATGAGAATCAGGATGCGCCGTTCGAGCGGCTGGTGGAGCTCCTGAATCCGACCCGTTCGACGGCCTATCATCCGTTGTTTCAGGTCTCGTTTGCCCTGCAGAACAATGCTTTTCCCGAGGTCGAGTTCCCAGGGTTGGCGTGGGAGGTGTTGCCGGCGCCGACCGGGACGTCCCGTTTCGATCTGTCCTTCACTCTCACCCCGAATGGGCGGGAAGGTCTGGCCGGGGTCGTCGAGTACGCGAGTGACCTGTTCGACCGGGGAACGGTGGAAGGCATCGCGGCCCGGTATGTGCGGCTACTCAGGTGCATCATCGAGGATCCACACGGGCGGATCGAGGGATTCGAAATACTGGAACCAGCCGACCGCGAGCTGGTACTGCGGACCTGGAACGACACGCGCGTACCGATCCCGGACTCGACGATCCCGGGCTTGTTCGAGCAGCAGGTCGCCGCGACTCCTGATGCCGTGGCCGTTACGTTCGGTGACCTGAGTTTGACATACCGCGAGCTGAGCAGTCGAGCGAACCGACTGGCACGCCATCTGATCGCCGCGGGTGTCGGGCCGGAGATGCTGGTGGCGGTCGCACTGGAGCGGTCACCGGAGTTGGTCGTCGCGTTACTCGCGGTCGTCGAGGCCGGGGGCGCGTACCTGCCGATAGACCCCCGGTATCCGAGTGCGCGGACCGAGTTCATCCTCGCCGATGCTGCACCACTACTGATCCTCACGGACACCACAACCGCAAACACGCTGCCCGACAACGGTATACCCCATGTGGTCCTCGACGCCATCGCGGACGAGGACGGACTGCCTGAGAACATCGACCCCGACGCGAGAAGTCGCACGACCCCACTGCGACCGGACAACACCGCGTACGTGATGTACACCTCCGGATCGACCGGGACCCCGAAAGGGGTCGCCGTCAACCACTCGAATGTGGTCAACCTGGCGTTGCATGGATGGCCGGACGGACCCGGTGAGCGCGTGCTGCTTCATTCGTCGATGGCGTTCGATGCGTCGGCGTACGAGTTGTGGCCGACACTCCTCGGCGGAGGCCAGCTGGTTGTCGCTCCACCCGGGCCACTGGACATCGATGCGCTCGGGAGGGTCGTCTCCGCGCGTCGTGTGACGTCAATGTTCGTGACGACCCCCCTGTTTCATCTGTTGAGTGAATCGTCGGCAGAGGCCGCGGGAGTGCTCGACCAGCCACGTCAGGTGGTCACCGCGGGCGATGTGTTGGCCCCGAGCGCCGTACGACGCGTCCTCACTCGACACCCGCAGATCACCCTGGTCAACGCGTACGGACCGACCGAAACCACCGTGTGCGCCACCGCCCATTCGATGCCCGGTTCGAAGGGGTTCGAGGACGAGGTCAACGTGCCGATCGGGACGCCCATCGGCAATGCCCGGGCATTCGTACTCGGCATCGGCATGGTGCCGGTCCCGGCGGGCGTTGTCGGCGAGTTGTACATCGCCGGTTCAGGTGTGGGCCGCGGGTACATCGGTCGGCGGGGGTTGACGGCCGAACGGTTCGTGGCGTGCCCCTTCGGCGAACCCGGCTCGCGGATGTACCGTTCGGGGGATCTGGTGCGCTGGAGCACCGACGGCGCGCTGGACTTCGTCGGCCGCGCCGACGAGCAGGTCAAGATCCGCGGAATCCGGGTCGAACCCGGAGAAATCGAATCAGTGTTGGTCTCGCATCCCGCGGTGGCATCGGTGGTCACGGTGGACCGGGCAGGTCCGTCGGGGCAGAAGGTGCTGGTCTCGTATGTGGTCTCGGCGCCCGGGGTCGAGGTGGACGTCGAGGCGTTGCGGGTGCTCGCGGCGGGCCGTCTACCGGACTACATGGTGCCGTCGGCGATCGTCGTCGTCGACCGGATACCTCTCACACCGGTCGGCAAGCTCGACCGCAGAGCCCTCCCCGAGCCGGACCTCGAGTCCGACACGCCGTACCGGGCTCCGCGAACCGGCACCCAGCAGATACTGGCGGCGGTGCTGGCCGACGTCCTCGGCGTCGACCGGGTGGGCGTCAACGACGACTTCTTCCGGCTCGGCGGGGACAGCATCATGTCGACCCAGGTGGTGTCACGGGCCCAGGCTCGCGGCGTGCTGGTATCGCCGCGTGACGTATTCGAGCAACGGTCCGTCGCCGGCCTGGCCTCGGTCGCGCACCGCATGAGGGATGAAGACTCCGTCATCTTCGAGGACGTGCCGCTGCCGAGTCCGACTCCGGACCAGCGGTCCGCCGTCGAGGCGCGGTATCCCCACGCGGTGCAGGTGTGGCCACTGGCACCGCTGCAGGCGGGCCTGGTGTTTCACGCGATCCTGGCCTCGGAATCGACCGATGCATACGAGGTGCAGACCGTGCTGGGTCTGTCCGGACAGGTACATGCGGACCGCCTGAAGGCCTCGGCGCAGGCGATACTCGACCGCTACGCGAACCTGCGGGTCGCGTTCCTCACCGACGGGGTGGCCGAGCCGGTGCAGGTGGTACTCGAGGGCCTCGAGCTGCCGTGGTGGGAAGCCGACGTCAGCGGTGTCGAAGCAGGGGAGCGAGACGACGAGCTGGCACGACTTCTCTCGGACGATGCGGCTACCGGATTCGACGTATCGGCGCCACCGCTCCTGCGGTTCGGCTTGGTCACGATGGGTGACGAAGATTTCCGGCTGATCTTCGCGTATCACCACGTGTTGCTCGACGGGTGGTCGATGCCGTTGCTGATGCGGGAGATGCTGATCGCCTACGGTGCCGGCGGGGACGGATCGGTACTGCAGCCTGTGGTCTCGTATCGCCGGTATCTGGGGTGGCTCGCGACCCAGGATCGGCAGCGGTCGCTGGAGGCGTGGGAAGACGTCCTCGAAGATGTGGAGCCGGCGCTGCTCGTGACGGGGCGTCCGGAGGCGGCACGGGGATCGTCCGTGCTTGGACGCGTGCTCGACGAGGGTCTGTCGTCTCAGATGGTGGAGTTGGCGTCTCGGTTGTCGGTGACGATGAATACCCTCGTGCAGGTCGCGTGGGCGATCGTGCTGGGCATGCATACCGGCCGCCGTGACGTGGTGTTCGGCGCGACGGTGTCGGGTCGGGCCGGGCAGGTTCCCGCCATCGAGTCGATGGTGGGTCTGTTCATCAACACGATCCCGGTGCGGGTCCGGCTGAATCCTGAGGAATCCATTGCCGAGTTGATCTCCCGGGTTCAGACGGAGCAGGCGGAGTTGATCGAGCATCATCATGTTCCGTTGCCGGAGATCCAGCGGGTCGCCGGGGTGGGGGCCCTGTTCGACACCTTGACGGTGTTCGAGTCGTATCCGATCGATCGCCGGAGCCTGGCATCCCTTCTCGAGTCGAGCGGCGGCCTCGCGGTCACATCCTTGGATTCGATTGGTGGAACGAACTATTCGTTGACACTCGCCGTGGAAGCCGGTGAGCGGACGTCCGTATCGTTGTGGCACGATCCAGCCCTGTTCGGTGACGACGAGGTGCAGCGGATCGCGGACAGGTTCCAGCGGGTTCTGGAAGCACTGGTGGCTGCGCCGGAGGCCGCGACGGGGCATATCGACCTTCTCGCCCCCGAGGAACGGAGCCTGCTGGTTCCCGTTCGCGGCGCGGCGGAGACGGAGACGGTCCCGACATTGCCGGAGATCCTCTCTGCGGCTGTCGACCACGATCCGAGCGCGGTGGCGGTCGTGTGCGGGGAGCGCTCGCTCACTTACCGAGAGCTGGACGACGAGTCGAGCCGTATCGCACGGGTGTTGATGTCACGCGGAGTCGGGCCGGAATCCACGGTGGCCGTGGCTGTGCCGCGGTCGGTGGAGTCGGTGCTGGCGGTGTGGGCGGTGGCGAAGGCGGGTGGTGCGTTCGTTCCGATGGATCCGTCGCATCCGGCGAGTCGGCTCGAGTACCTGATCACCGATTCCACCGCGGGGTTCGGAATCACGGTCGCCGAGTGCGTCGATACCCTGCCGAAAGCACTCGACTGGTGGGTGCTCGACGATCCGGAGGTGCGAGCCGAGTGGTCCGATCGGTCTGCTCAATCGGTGAGCGATGCGGAACGGCTCAGTCCGTTGCGGGCCGATCATCCGGCGTACGTGATCTATACGTCGGGGACGACGGGTGAGCCGAAGGGCGTCGTCGTGCCGCATCGGGGCCTGGGCAATCTCGCGGGGGAGATGGCGGAGAGGTTCGGTGTCACGGCCGAGGCACGCGTGCTGCAGGTCGCGTCGCCGAGTTTCGATGCGTCGGTGCTGGAGTACCTGCTGGCCGCTGGTTCGGCAGCGGCGACGGTGGTGGTTCCGGCGGGCGTGGCCGGTGGTGACGAGCTGGGCAGGATTGTCGATAGCGCGGCCGTGACGCACGCGTTCCTCACCCCGACGATGTTGGCGACGGTACCGGTCGAGCGAATGTCGTCGGTGCGATGCCTGCTCACGGGTGCGGAGGCGGTTCCGGTATCCGTGGTGGCGTTGTTCGCTGCGGGACGGCGAATGTACGACTTGTACGGGCCGACCGAGGCGACGGTGGCGGTGGCGATCTCACCGGCGATGAAACCACACGGTCCCGTGACCCTCGGAGGTCCGGTGCGGGGCGCGTCACTGGTGGTGCTCGATATGTGGCTGCGTCCGGTGCCGCCCGGCGTGGCAGGGGAGTTGTACGTCGCGGGGGCCCCGCTGGCTCGGGGATATCACGATCGGATGGCACTGACGGCGGAGCGATTCGTGGCGAATCCTTTCGGCCGACCGGGCGGGCGGATGTATCGCACGGGTGATGTGGTGCGGTGGGTCGAGCAGGAATCCGGGCCGACGCTGGAGTACCTGGGGCGCAGTGATTTCCAGATCAAGATGCGGGGTCGACGGATCGAGCCGGGGGAGATCGACGCTGTGCTCGCCGAGCAGCCCTGCATCGGATCCGTGGTGACGATCGATCAGGTTGGTTCGTCCGGGCAGACGGTGCTGGTGTCGTACGTGGTTCCCGTACCAGGGGCCGCGGTGGATGTCGAGACTGTACGAACGGTGGCCGCGAGACGTTTGCCGGAGTACATGCTCCCATCGGCAATCGTGGTGCTCGAGGAGTTGCCGCTCACGCCGGCCGGCAAGCTCGACCGCAGGTCGCTGCCGGAAGCGGAGTTCCTGTCGAGTAGAACGTTCCGGGCTCCGCAGACCGAGACCGAGAAGATCCTCGCTCTCGTGTTCGCCGAGGTGCTCGGCGTGAAGCAGGTGGGGCTCGACGACGGATTCTTCGATCTGGGCGGCGACAGCATCCGGTCGATCCAGCTGGTGTCGCGCGCCAAGGCGCAGGGTGTGGTCTTCACGGCGCGGGATGTGTTCGAGCACAGGACTGTTGCGAGTCTGTCCGAGGTAGCCCTCCTGAACCGGGATTCGGATCAGGTCGTGCTCGAGGAGTTGTCCGGAGGCGCAGTCGGGTCGATGCCATTGACACCGATCGGACGGTTCCTGCTCGTGCGGGGTGATGGTTTCCGCCGATTCGCGCAGACGATGGTGCTGGAATTGCCCGACGGTATCGATCGGGCCGGGCTGGTCGCCACGATCGGCGCTGTCCTGGTCCGTCACGACATGTTGCGGTCGCGTCTGGTGACCGATGACGCTGGGGAGCAGAAAATTCTGGTCGACCCGCCGGACACGGTCGATGTAGACCGCCTGATTCGACGGGTCGAGTGTGATGACGCACCGGGCGATCCGGAGTGGCCGGGGCCGGCATCGGCCGAGTTGGATGCGGCGCTGGGGCGGTTGGATCCGTCGGCGGGCGTGATGGTGCAGTTCGTCTGGTTGGACCGCGTGCCTCGTCACGGCGACGAGTCGGTGGATCGTCCGGGCAGACTGCTGGTCGTGGCCCACCACCTGATCATCGACGGCGTCTCGTGGCGAATCATGATCCCGGACCTCGCGGCGGCGTGGGCACGGGTGCGTACCGGCGAACGGCCGGTCCTGCCGGTGGCCGGGACGTCGATGCGGCGGTGGGCGCACGGGCTCGTGGACGAGGCATTGCGGCCCGGGCGCGTGGCCGAGTTGCCGTTGTGGCAATCGATTCTCGAGGGTTCCGACCCGGTGCTGGGTGTGCGCCGATGCGAACCCACCATCGATGTCCTGTCCACCGTGGACTACGTGCGGTTGGAGGTGCCCGCACACGTCACGGACGCACTGCTGACCTCGATTCCCCGGGTGTTTCACGGCAGGGTCGACGATGGTCTGCTGGCGGGGTTGGCGATGGCGTTGACTCGCTGGCGCCGTCGCCGTGGGGTGGTCGAGTCGTCGTCGTTGATTTCTCTGGAGAGTCACGGACGAGAGGAAAATGTCCTACCCGGGGCCGATTTGTCCCACACGGTCGGCTGGTTTACGACTGCTTTCCCGATTCGCCTCGACATCGCCGGCGCCGATCTCGACGAGGCATTCGCCGGCGGCTTCGCAGCGGGCAGTGTGGTCAAAGCGGTCAAGGAACAGGTGCTGGCGCTGCCCGACCGGGGAATCGGTTACGGGCTGCTTCGCTATCTGAATGCGGACACCGCCCCGGAACTCGACAAGTATCCGGGCGGACAGATCAGTTTCAACTATCTGGGTCGGATCTCGACAGCGGATGTTCCGGAGGAATTGCGCGACCTCGGTTGGATGCCCGTGAGCGAGGGAGCGGACCCCTCCGCGTCGATGGAGCCGGACATGCCGGCGATGGCCGAAGTGGACGTCAATGCGATGGTGACCGATGGTCCGGACGGTCCGCACCTCGGGGCGACGTTCGGCTTCCCCACCGGAGTGCTCTCCCGCGATGACGTCCAGGAACTTGCCGACCTGTGGTTCGATGCACTCTCTGCACTGGCTCGGCACGTGGAGGAGCCGGGCGTCGGCGGGTTGACACCGACCGATGTGCCGCTGGTGTCGGTGTCGCAGTGCGATATCGAGACGTGGGAGGAGCGGTACCCGGGCGTGGTGGACGTGTGGCCTGTGACAGCGCTGCAGTCCGGCCTGTTGTTCCACGCGATGCTGGCCGGTTCGGGGTTCGACGCGTACACCACCCAGCTTGTTCTGCATCTCGGCGGAACGGTCGACCCGCAAAGGATTCGCGCTGCGGGACAAGCGCTGCTGGATCGCCACGCGAACATGCGGACCGCGTTCGTCGACGACTCCGGAAGCGGGCCGGTGCAGGTCGTCCTCGACGCGGTCGCGTTGCCATGGCGCGAGGTCGATCTGCGGAACCTCCCGGAGGACACGCGAGACGGCGAGTTCGAGCGGCTTCGCATCGAGGATCAGGCCACACACTTCGACCCGGCGACGCCGCCGCTGATCCGCTTCACACTCGTGACGATGGGACAGGATCGATTCGAGCTGGTGATCACCAATCATCATGTCCTGCTCGACGGGTGGTCGATGCCGCTGCTGGCCAAGGAACTACTCGCGCTGTACTTGTCGGGAGGCGACGCCGCCGCGCTACCCAGGGCTACAGGGTACCGGAATTTCCTGGTCTGGCTGGCCGAGCGCGACCGCGTCGAATCTTCTCGAATCTGGGCAGAAGCCCTCGACGGGGTGGACGAACCGACCCTGCTCGCGCCCGCGCACCCGGAACGGGACACCGCTCCGGGAGAAGAGCGCGTGTCGGTCGAACTATCCCCGGAGACGGACGCGAGGTTATCGGTGCGGGCCGCCGAACTGGGTGTCACGCTGAACACCGTCATACAGGGAGCGTGGGGGATTCTGCTCGGACGGTTGACCGCCCGGCGGGATGTCGTGTTCGGCGCGACGGTCTCCGGCCGACCGGCTGGACTTGCCGGTGTCGAGTCGATGGTGGGTTTATTCATCAACACCGTGCCGGTGCGGGTGCAGTCCACACCGGGTGACACTGCCGCGGAGTTGTTGACCCGGTTGCAGGAGAAGCAGGCCGATCTCTTCGACCACCACTACCTCGGGCTGACGGAGATCCAAAAGGCCGCCGGGGTGCGCGATCTGTTCGACACCCTGGTCGTGTTCGAGTCGTACCCGGTCGATCGGCCCGAGTTGACCGCGGCCACCGCGATCGACGGCATGGTCGTCACCGGGGTTCGCGCACTCGACGCCTCGCACTATCCCCTGACGCTGGTCGCGAGCGTCGATACCCAGCTCCGGCTGACCGTGACCTACCTGCCCAACCTGTTCGCCCCCGCGACCGTGGAAACCCTCGCCGGGCGGCTCACCCGTATCCTGCAGGCTATCGCGGCAGACCCCGACACCCCGGTGGACCGCATCGACGTATTCGAACCAGGCGAGCGCGACCTGGTGCTGGACACGTGGAACCAGACGGCGGTGCCCGTACCCGAGGTGACACTTCCCGACCTGTTCGCGCGCCAGGTGGCTCGCACACCCGACGCAGTGGCCGTGATATCCGACGACGAGGCGCTGACGTATCGAGAGGTCGCCGATCGGGTGAATCGTTTGGCGCGGAAATTGATCGAGCACGGCGTAGGTCCTGAATCGCTGGTCGGTGTCGCGATACGCCGATCGATCGAGCGTGTGGTGGCAATCTACGGTGTCGTGACGGCGGGTGGAGCGTACATGCCGATCGACCCCGACTACCCCGCCGCCCACACCCGGCACGTGGTGGAGTCCGCGGCACCGATCTGTGTGCTGACTCGGTCTGCCGATCGTTTGCAGATCCCGGGCGGTACTCCCGTGTTCGAGGTCGATTCCGGGCAATCAGCGGATTTCGAGTCCGCACCCATCGGCAACGCGGATCGAATCGTCGCGTTGCGCCCTAGCAACACGGCATACGTGCTCTTCACGTCCGGGTCGACGGGACGTCCGAAGGGGGTCGCTGTCAGCCATGCCGCGATCGTGAACCAGTTGCTCTGGATGCGTGACCATTTCGGTTTCGACCACAATGACGTGGTGTTGCAGAAGACTCCCGCGACCTTCGACGTGTCCGTGTGGGAGCTGTTCCTGCCGCTCCAGATCGGGGCGCGCCTGGTGATCGCCAAGGCCGAGGGGCACCGCGATCCGACGTATCTCGCGGAGACGATCAGATCACAGAACATCACCACCGGCGACTTCTCTCCTTCGATGCTGGCGATGCTCCTGGACAGACTCGAGCCTGGCGATTGTGAATCGTTGCTGCGAGTCCTCTGCGGCGGCGAGACTCTGCCGCCTGCGACGGCCCACCATTTCATGGAGCGGAGCGGCGCCGCGGTACACAACGTCTACGGGCCGACCGAAACAGCCATTCAGGTCACCTACCACCAATGCGATCCTTCGGATGGGACGAACGTGCCGATCGGAGTGCCGGTCTGGAACACGCGGGTGTTCGTGTTGGGTGCGGGGTTGCTGCCGGTTCCGGTGGGTGTGGTGGGGGAGTTGTATATCGCGGGGGTGCAGGTGGCTCGGGGGTATGTGGGTCGGTCGGGGTTGACGGCGGAGCGGTTTGTGGCGTGTCCGTTCGGGGTGTCGGGTGCGCGGATGTATCGGTCGGGGGATTTGGTGCGGTGGACGGCTGGTGGGGTGCTCGAATTCGTCGGGCGGGCTGATGAGCAGGTGAAGGTGCGGGGGTTCCGGGTCGAGCCCGCGGAGATCGAGGCGGTTCTCCTGAAGCATCCGGCGGTGACTCAGGCGGTGGTGATTGTCCGGGCCGCCGCCGCTGACATCGGGTTGGTGGGTTATGTAGTCGTTGACGGTGGCGACACAGGTATGGGGGGCGAGGTCCGTCGTTTCGTGGCCGGGTTGTTGCCGGACTTCATGGTTCCGGCGGTGGTCGTGGTGGTGGATCGCTTGCCGTTGACGGTGAACGGGAAGCTGGATCGGCGGGCGTTGCCGGCACCGGAGTTCATCGGTGGGGTGTTCCGGGCTCCGCGGTCGCCGGTGGAGGAGACGCTGGCGTCGTTGTTCGTGGACGTGCTCGACGTCCCGCGGGTGGGGATCGATGACGGTTTCTTCGATTTGGGTGGGCATTCGCTGTCGGCGACGCGGTTGGTGAGCCGGATTCGGTCGGAGTTGGGGGTGGAGGTCCCGATCCGGGTGGTCTTCGAGTCCCCGACGATCGCCGAACTCGCACCCCGACTCAGCGAAGGCCCGGTCCGGGTGCCGGTGTCCGCGAGGGCGCGGCCTGAGCGGGTGCCGTTGTCATTTGCACAGACCCGGTTGTGGTTCCTGTATCGGTTCGAGGGGCCGTCGGCGACGTACAACATTCCGGTGGCGGTGCGGTTGATCGGAGATCTCGACACTGCGGCGGTCTTGGCAGCAGTGGGGGATGTGGTGGCTCGGCACGAGTGCTTGCGAACCGTGTTCGGTGAGGAAGAGGGTGTGCCGTTCCAGCGGATCTTGCCGGCTGCGCAGGTCGCCGCGGCACTGCCGGTTCAGGTCGTCGATGCGGAGGACAGCACTGTGTTGGATGCAGTCGCGGAGGCGGCGGGCTATCGATTCGACTTGTCGGTAGAAATCCCCGTGCGTGCAACGCTTGTGCGATGCGGACCGAACCAGCACGCGCTGGTGCTGGTCCTTCACCATATCGCCGGGGACGGAGGATCGTTGGCACCGTTGGCCAGTGATATCGCGGTCGCGTATGCGGCCCGCGCGGAGGGCCGCGTCCCGGGGTGGGTTCCGTTGCCGGTGCAATATGCCGATTACACGTTGTGGCAGCGTGAGATCCTGGGTGAGGAGTCCGATCCGGAGAGTGTGCTGGCAGCGCAGGTTGCCTATTGGCGTACCGAGTTGGCGGGATTGCCGGAGTGCATCGAGCTACCCGCGGACCGGCGCCGACCGGCAGCACCGAGTTACCGCGGCGGCACGGTCGAGTTCACAGTCGAACCGGAATTGGACTCGGAGGTAACCCAACTGGCCCGACGTAGCGGGGCAACACCATCGATGGTCCTCCAGGCCGTGCTGGCGGTGCTGCTCCGCAGACTCGGCGCGGGGGAGGACGTTGCGGTCGGAGGGCCGATTGCGGGTCGCACCGACGAAGCCCTGGCCCCGTTGGTGGGGTTTTTCGTCAACACTTGGGTATTGCGCGTCGATGTGTCGGGGAATCCGCGGTTCGATCGGGTCCTCGACCAGGTCCGCAGGAAGGCATTGGCGGCGTACGAGAATCAGGAGGCCCCGTTCGAGCGGTTGGTGGATTTGCTGAATCCGACCCGGTCGCCTGCATATCATCCGTTGTTCCAGGTGTTGTTCGCGTTGGAGAACAATGCTTTTCCCGACATCGAGTTTCCCGGGTTGGCGTGGGACGTGCTGCCGGCACCGACCGGAACGTCCCGCTTCGATCTGTCGTTCACACTGACCTCTGACGGGAAGCCGGGGCTGGCCGGAGTCATCGAGTACGCGAGCGATCTGTTCGATCGGGAAACCGTCGAGGGAATCGCGGCGCGGTATGTGCACTTGTTGGAGTTGATCGTTGCGGATCCGCAGGGGAGGATCGAAGGGTTTGAGATCCTCGAGCCCGCGGAACGCACACTCGTACTGGACAGTTGGAACGACACGAGCATTCCGATAGCAAACTCGACGATCCCGGGCTTGTTCGAAGGCCAGGTAGCCGCTACTCCGGATGCGGTGGCGGTCACGTTCGGTGACCGGAATTTGACCTACCGGGAGCTGAGCAGTCGAGCAAACCAGCTCGCACACCGCCTGATCCGATCCGGTGTCGGACCCGAAGTGCTGGTAGCGGTCGCACTGGAGCGATCGCCCGAGTTGATCGTTGCATTGTTGGCGGTCCTCGAGGCCGGAGGCGGATTTCTCCCTATCGACCCGAACTATCCGAGTGCACGAACCGGGACCATCCTCACCGACGCCGCACCGCTTTTGATTCTCAGCGACGTCACGACCGCAAGTATGCTGCCCGACGTCGGCATTCCCCGAGTGCTTCTCGACGCCATCTCATACGAGTCATACGGGGGTGGACATTCGGAGGTGAGAAACCCCGACGACAACGACCGCTCAACCCCACTGCGACCGGACAACACCGCGTACGTGATGTATACCTCCGGATCGACGGGTGTTCCGAAGGGTGTCGCGGTGAGTCATCGGGGTGTGGTGTCGTTGCTCGTGGGGACCGATCGGTGGGCTGGTTTCGGGGCCGCGGATGTGTGGGCGTGGTGTCATTCGGTGGGGTTCGATTTTTCGGTCTGGGAGTTGTGGGGTGCGTTGGTGCACGGGGCCCGGGTGGTGGTGGTGCCGTGGGAGGTGGTGGGTTCACCGGTCGGGTTGTGGGAGCTCGTGGTTCGTGAGGGTGTGACGGTGCTGGGGCAGACGCCGTCGGCGTTTGACGGGTTCGCGGAGATCGAGCGCGAGGATCCGGCGGTGGGGTTGGGTTCTGTGTTGCGGTTGGTGGTGTTCGGTGGAGAGGTATTGGACCCGGCAGGGTTGCGGGGGTGGTTGCCAGGTGAGCGCTCGAATGGCCCGCTTGTGGTAAATGGGTATGGGCCCACGGAGACGACGGTGTTCGCGGCAACGTATGTGCTCCGGAGACTGGGTGAACCTACGGCTGGGGTGGGTGTGCCGATCGGGGCCCCGGTGGGTGGTATGCGGGTGTTTGTGTTGGGTGCGGGGTTGCTGCCGGTTCCGGTGGGTGTGGTGGGGGAGTTGTATATCGCGGGGGTGCAGGTGGCTCGGGGGTATGTGGGTCGGTCGGGGTTGACGGCGGAGCGGTTTGTGGCGTGTCCGTTCGGGGTGTCGGGTGCGCGGATGTATCGGTCGGGGGATTTGGTGCGGTGGACGGCTGGTGGGGTGCTCGAATTCGTCGGGCGGGCTGATGAGCAGGTGAAGGTGCGGGGGTTCCGGGTCGAGCCCGCGGAGATCGAGGCGGTTCTCCTGAAGCATCCGGCGGTGACTCAGGCGGTGGTGATTGTCCGGGCCGCCGCCGCTGACATCGGGTTGGTGGGTTATGTAGTCGTTGACGGTGGCGACACAGGTATGGGGGGCGAGGTCCGTCGTTTCGTGGCCGGGTTGTTGCCGGACTTCATGGTTCCGGCGGTGGTCGTGGTGGTGGATCGCTTGCCGTTGACGGTGAACGGGAAGCTGGATCGGCGGGCGTTGCCGGCACCGGAGTTCATCGGTGGGGTGTTCCGGGCTCCGCGGTCGCCGGTGGAGGAGACGCTGGCGTCGTTGTTCGTGGACGTGCTCGACGTCCCGCGGGTGGGGATCGATGACGGTTTCTTCGATTTGGGTGGGCATTCGCTGTCGGCGACGCGGTTGGTGAGCCGGATTCGGTCGGAGTTGGGGGTGGAGGTCCCGATCCGGGTGGTCTTCGAGTCCCCGACGATCGCCGAACTCGCACCCCGACTAGGTGAGGCCACTGAACCCGATTTGCTCGATCCGTTCGCGGTGATCTTGCCGATCCGAAGCGAAGGGTCCGGACCGCCGCTGTGGTGTATCCACCCGGGCGGCGGTCTGAGCTGGTGCTACCTGGGCCTTCGTGCCCACCTTCCCGATCAGCCCATATATGGTCTGCAAGCAAGGGGTTTCGATGGAGTGATGCCGCTACCGACGTCGATCGAGAGGATGGCCGCCGACTATCTCGAGCAGATCCTCACCGTTCAGGAAGACGGCCCGTTCCTTCTGCTGGGTTGGTCGTTCGGTGGCCTTGTCGCCCATGCGATCGCCACCGCGTTGGAACGCCGAGGACTCGAGGTTGTACTGCTCGTTTTGATGGACAGCGCGGCCGGACTTACGGATCTTCACACCGTTGAGAAACCCTCGGATGAGGAACTGCAGCAATCGATACGGGCATGGGCACACACCCGATACGGAGAGATGGTCGACGCGCCCGAGTATGCGCCCATCGAGGATGCGGCGTTTACGCTCTATCGGAATCATCTGCAGCTGTCGAAGACCCATGTCCCGCCGCTCTACCACGGGGATATGGTGTTTCTCCGCCCAACGTTGACGGAAGACGGCTTGACTTCACGCGACTCATCTGCCGAAAGCTGGGAGCCATACGTCACTGGCAACATTGAGTCACATGACATCCACAGCACACACTCTGATATGGACCAGCCCGAAGCTCTCGCCGAGATCGCTCAGATCATCCACGACGAGCTTTCGAAACCCGATCGGTACACGCGACTACGCGGCTACCGTAATCGGCGGTGATCAGGTCTGCTCAGAAGTTTCACTGGGAATTCGCCCCAGGCTAAAATCGCTCTTCGGCACGCCATCGCCCCAGGTGGACACATGACGTGGAATATGCACGATGGTCCCAGGCCCACCGTCGGCAGTGTGGCCCGCAACCACCTCGCGAACGAGCGAACCTACCCGGCGTGACTATGCATGAGATGCATGAGCATTAGCGTAGCGGCGCTCGGCGTGGCAATTGCGAAGTCCGCCCCCCAACCGAGGTCTCCATGCCGTGGCATCAGAACTCACCTACATCGCTGCCGGGCTTCTGGTCGCCGGCGACGGGACCTTCTGCTGCCGGGCGTTGGAGACAGCAGGATGCCCGGGTCTTCGCCCCGTAGCATTCGGCGGCATCGCCATCGCCAGCCTCGTGGCGTTGCTCGGCATGACAGCCATCATCGGCCTCTCTGACCGATCTCATGGGGCAGTCCAACCGCTCGAGTCTGGCGTTAGCCAAGTCGACTTGACCGCAGGACCGTAACCGCCCGATTTCATGTCGGTGGCGAATCAAGGAGTGGGTGATGAGGAGCTCAGCTCAGTGGTGTTGTGGCAGAAAGGTGTCGAGGCCTTCAGTCGAACAGGCCATACTCGGGCCCCATGGTGTGCGCCTGCTTGAATCCGTACTGATCTCGGTATCGATACAGGCGAGAGGTGACGGGAAGACTCACAGCGCGGGGCCACCATGAACCACCGGGGAATCGGGACGCCAGAAATCTGCAGAGATCTGCAGAGAACGGCAGTGACCGTTGCGATCCGGCTAACCGGCGGGCCTCTGTGCATCTCCTGCTCGTTGTCGAGATTTTCCGCAGCGTCGCCGCCGACGCCTCAGCTCTGTTCATGGTAGTGGCGCTCTGCGCTCCTGCGAGGTGTGGGTGACTTCGTGGCGGGGTGGCGTAGGCATGTGTGCGCTGGAACAACGCCGCCGAATCGCTGAATAGGCATCACGATCATTCATTGATCATCCTGCTGCTCAGAAAAGGTCGGATTCTCGCGAGGGGCCGTAAACGAGATTGGGGCGGTTTGCCTGATGGACAAATCGTTCCGCGGAAGGGCGGCGGTAGGTTGCTGTTGCTCCAAGACCCGGCATTCGCGTCGAATGACAGATCTTGGAGCAGAATTTAGCGCAGGGACCCTCGCCGACACGCCACCTGCGAATGCCCGATCGCCCCCCGGCTTCCCATTCAATCCACTCGACCGTGGAACTCAAATGCAATGGCGCACGGGCGTCAGTGCGCAGCGTCGTAGGCCTCTGCGATCGCGGTAGGAATGCGCCCGCGAACACCGATGTCATAGCCCTGTTCCTGAGCCCATTCCCGTACTGCCCTCACATGGTCACGGTCCCGCCGCACAGGTTTCCGTTTGACCTCACCACTCGACGTGAGTGTGCCCGCGGATCGATTCTTGCGGCCACCCGTCTTCGTGGCGTAATCGATGTAGTGATCGAGTTTCTTGTGGAACTCCCTCGCGTTCCTCGCCGACAAGTCGATCTCGTAGTCGATTCCATTCACGGAGAAGGTGATCGTCTCGCCCTTTCCCTCCGCAATGGCAGTTCCGTCGATATCGTCGACGTGTTCGACAACTATTTGGCGCGCCATTCCAACTCCTTCGTCACTTTACGCACCTACTCTACGTCCATTACACAATGCTCGCCTCAGCCAAAATGCTGTACTCGACACTGCATGCATCGAAAATAGCAAATCGGAAAAGTATCTTGGCGGAAAGAGCCTCATCCACCAGACGGGTCCGCTCGAATCCAAGTCGGGGTGTTGGAAGTAGCCGCAGCCAAGAGGCGCGATACTCAATGCCCGCAGGTCAGCCGCGCGCGCCGACAGGGTCCCCCCCAAATGGACACGGTGACTCGCGTTCGATTCCGCGCCGCCGCGCCCGGAACGATATGGGCTCGCGGCGACGCGATGACCTCACGATGAGGGCGGTGGACGGGGGACTCGGTGGATGCATTCGCGGATCCGGCCTGTGCGGGCAGTCCGATGTTTCAGGACGGATGGCTGCGGGCACGCCGGGACTATGACGACCGAACACGGAACTACGCATGTCTCCGCATCCGGGTCGGCGGGGAACTGTCCGCTTCCGCCTCTGAGGCCCGGTGGCCGGTTGCACATCGTCGAAGGTCGACCCTGGCGTCGGGCGCTCGACTGCGTGGCGGTCGGCGGCAGGGAGGGTAGAAGGCCATGGCACGGTGTGACGAACCCGCAGGATCTGGATTTGCTGCTTGTTGTGCTTTCGACAGATCCCCGCATGGTGTTGTGTCTGGAGGTTGTCGACGGAGATGCGGCCGACCGCGGCGGCAACCTCATGGTGCGTCCTTCCGAAACGGTTCTGTTCCGTCACGGCATTCTGTTCGATGCAGTGAAAAAGCGTTCAGGGCTTCATGTTCGGATGTACGAGAGTTACTGCGGGGTGGATGCGCATGCGATCTTGGATGCCCTCGATAAGGAGTATCACCTCGATACAGCGTGGTTCACCCCTGCGCGGTGGCTCGAGGGCCACGGGGTCGACTTCTAACTGTGCACCAGTCGGGGGCAGGCGGCGGTACGAGCCGCCGATCCGCTGGATCAACCGGGCAGCGCCGGGCGAGTCCCCGCTGTCCTGCGCCCCTGAATGGCAACGCGGCATAGCCGAGCCACGACGCCGAGGGGTGTCGGCGGGTCGTTCGTGAGTCGAGGGCCGGGGACGATGATGCGCGGCGGCTGTGTCAGCCGTTGGCGTGGAATGGGGCACCGTGGCCGCGGCGCCGCGGGGTGGGGCGGCGGAGGAGGACCTCGAGGGCGGCGGTGCCGCCGAGCAGCAGCATGAGCAGTGCCCTGTGCGTGTTCACGGGATTCCTTCCTACCGGGCGGACGCCGGTGCTGTGTCGGTGGCGCCGGTCGAGTGGCGATCGGCGAATAGGGCGGCAATCCGGGTCCTGATCTCCTCGGTACTGATCGAGGTCCTGTGGAGGCCGGGGCGTGGGGAGGTGGTCAAGGTGTTCGGTGTGCTCATCGGAGGGTGTTCTTCCTTCCTGTCCGGGGGAAACTAATGTCGAGTAGAGGATTTCGATCATCACCGTCACCACGGCGCCGTCGGTCACGGCGGCCACGGGGTGGCTTACAGGCCGACTGCCTGTTCGAGGGCGTCGAGTTCGATGTCGAGGTGGTCGAGCATCGGGTACAGGTTCGGGACGGTGCGCCGGCAGCCGGTCAACCCGAATACGAGTTGGTCGTCGCTGCTGGTGCAGGTGATGTTCAGGGCTTGTCCGGTGACCGGGATCGACAGGGGGTAGAGGGAGTCGAGGCGGGCGCCGTTCCAGTACAGCGGGGTGTCGGGCCCGGCGATGTTGGAGATCACCAGGTTGAACGGCGGACGCTGCGGTCCCCGCCTGCCGAGGAGCATCTCGATACCGAGGGGGGCGGCGCCGAGGGCGCTCGTCGCCAGCACTTGTCCGGGGCTCATCGCGCGGAGGGCGTGTTTGCCTTCACGCATGCAGGTGCGCACTGTGTCGAGCCGGTGGGCGGGGTCGGGCAGGTGGGTGGCGAGGTTGCACATCAGGACCCCGATCCGGTTCCCGCTCGCGGATTCCGAATCGGTGCCGGAGGTGTTGGGGCGCAGGGAGACCGGAACCATCGCGATCAGTGGCTCGGCGGGCAGCGCACCGAGATCGTGCAGGTAGGTGCGCAGTGCTCCGGCGGACATCGCCAGGATGATGTCGTTGATGGTGGCGTCGGCGTGTTTGGCGAGCAGCCGTATCCGTTCGAGCGGAAAGGTGCGGGCGGCGAAGTGCCGGGCGCCCCCGATCGCGACGTTGAACATTGTGTGCGGTGCCCGCGTCGACAGCGGCCCGCCCTCGGCGCGTAGGGCGCGGTCGACGGTGCCGGCCAGCGCCGGTGCCAGACCTGCGACCTCGCCGGCCGCGTCGCGGGCGGCGCGCAGGACTTGGCTTGGTAGGCCGCGGAGATTCATCGGCATCGATGACGCTGGTGCCGGCCCGGCCATGCCAGTCGCAGTGGCGGGTGCGGCGGGTTGCCATGGGGCGGGCATACCCCTGCGGGTGGGGTCCTCGCTCATGCTGCGGCGCAACAGGTTCATCGCGGACGCGCCGTCGGCGAGGGCGTGATGGATCTTGGTGTATACCGCGTAGCGGCCCTCTGCGAGGCCCTCGATCAGGTGCATCTCCCATAGCGGGCGGCCGCGATCGAGTGGGGTGCCGTGCAGTCGGGACACCAACGTCATCAGTTCGCACATGCCGCCCGGCACGGGGACGGCGTTGCGGTGCACGTGATAATCGACGTCGACGTCGGTGGCGGTGTCCCAGCCCCACTGCCCCAGCGTGGTCACCGATCGGCGGGCCCGCTTGCGGAATATCGGGGCCACCTCGTCGGAGTCCACTGCTGTCGCGAACATCGCCCCCATCTCGGCCGCGTCGGCGCCCTCCGGCGGAGTAAAGATCGCAAGCCCACCGACGTGCATCGGATGCGCCCGGGAGTCGCCGAGGAGAAACAGCGAATCGGTCGGCGACATCGGCAGCAGCATGTGAGGCCTCCTTCCGTCTGTCCGTGTCGAGTATCCGCACTGCCACTGCAGGTACTTCAGGGGCTGAGGGTTCAGCTCCAGGTAATCGGGTCGTAAGATAACGGTTAGGTGTGGTTCATGTCACAAACCGGCATCCCTGTTTAGTTGTACAGGACGTGCGGACGACCGCGCGAGGCCGAAAGTCCCGGATAGGACAAGTCGGGCAATTCGCCAGTCGGCCGGACTGGGGATGGGGGCCCGGCCGGCGGACGAGTCAGCCGAGCCGATGGATGTCGACAGGAACCCGCTACCTGCGCAGCCCGTACCGACAACACCGTGCTCATACCCGGTTCGCTGCGCACCGGACAGCTTCGACCATGACTCCACAAGGCCCTCGGCACCGGTTCCCCCGTCGGCGCGACCCATGGTGCTGACGAGCAGTGCACACTTACACCCGGCGTGTCGGCCGCTACCTTGTGTGCGGGTCAGCGCGTCGGAGGGGCCGACGGCCCGGGTGAGGTGAGGGGCTGAGTCATAGTGATCTCGACAGCTTCACCCGCTGCTCGGCAGCAGTACCGTGCGTATCAGATCGGTCGTGGCATTGGCGAGCTGCGGGCGGGAGCTACCGGTTGCACGCCCCGGCGCAACCCTCGATCCACTGTGTCGTCGGGTTTGATCTTGTCGTTGGGATTGATCCACATAGACCGCTTGTCGTTGTCGGTATCCGTCTCGAATGACGGCCAACCGCTGCGGCGGCCGTCGAAACAGGCTGAGATTGTGCTTCTGGGCAGTTCGACATTCACGCCATCTCGGGGACGTGCAGGTGCGCGATGGCGAGCTCGAACTCGCATGTATCGAGCACCTCGGCGTTCGCCTCGCGAACTCCTTCGTCCCGGATCCGGTCAATGCGTTCCCTGTTGCGTTCCATCGCCTCGGCGCTGTCGAATGTCAGCGACGACACCCCGCGACCCGCGGCGTGGTCGAGCATCAGGCTGGCGCTGCAGAAGCCGTCGAGTTCCTCCATCTTGGGCAGTGCGGCTATCTTCCACACATCGACGCCGCGGTCCATGTGGGCCGGCTCGGTCTTGAACCACGTGACCCGGCAACAGGCCCCGCGCTCCGAATGGTGGTCGCGATGCATGACAGCGATGTCCCACCGCGATACCTCCGTGGTGCCGTGGAAGACCTCGGCTGCGTCGTCGCGCAGCTTCAGCACCGGTCCCTCGCTGGCGCGTAGCGATTCCTCGTCCCGCCACGAACTGGTCGCGATGCACCGGCCCGAGCCGCGATCGACCAGCAAGGACATTCCGAGGCAGCCCTCGACGTCCGCCAATGCCGGCATCACGGTGTCGCGGACGTGTTTGATCCCGGCGTCGATATACGACGGATGCGCTTGAATTGTGGTTGAGCGTGCGAACACGATCGGCACCCTTCTCCTCAGGGCGGCGCCGACGCGGCGTCGCCGGTCATTTCCCCTTGTTTCACACTGCTCCCCCTATCCGTCGGAGGCAATGGGCGGTGGCCGGTGTACGTGGCGAGGTTCTGCCGCAGCTGCGAGCTCCGACGACCACGACGTGGAGCTGCCCGGATCGGCTTGTGAGGGTGATGCTCAACTGCCCGGCCCGATGGTGGGGCCCTCGCCGAGGTCGAGCGGGACCGCGAGCATCGCGGTCAACGGCGTCTCGGGGACACGACCACATCCGAAGGGGCACCGGTGCAGGCGGCGAGCCGGCGCAGTTGTTTCAGGGGCCAGGATCGGGCGGCGACCTTGCGGCTGCGGCCGGTCGGGGCGTTGAAGATCGTCGGAGGGGACTGCAGCGGCAACGTCAGGTGTTCTTCGGTCAGTCCGTGGTAGCCGGCGCGGACCAAGGTAGGGATGGTGGCCGCCATCTCCCGCGTGATGCCCGGGCCGGACCGCAGCAACCCGCGTGGGTCGAGGGAGGGATGTCGCGTTGGGGCCGCGACCGACGGATTCGACGGTGCCGGGCAGTCCCGGAGGTCCGGGTCGACCGAGAGCGTGCGGTGCGGCAGCCTCATCCCGGAGGCGTCGTCGGTCAGCGACAGATGAAATTTCGTGTACACCGCGGTGCGTCCGTCGGTCAGGTCCTCGATGACGTGCATTTCCCACATTGGGTGCTGCGGATCGAGGGGCATCGAGTCCTCGAGCCGACCACCACGGATACCCGTGCAGTGGGCGGAAAGCGCGTTTTCGGAACAAGTCCGCGGCCTCGGCGTGGGCGCGCAGGCGCTCGACCATGGTGGCGGCGTGGGCGGCGGGTGCGGTGCCGTTCGGGGGATCGAACAGGGTCAGGGTGGCCACGTCGATCGGGTGCGACGGGACTCGTGGAGCACGAACATCGCCTCGGTCGGGCTCATCGGAATCAGTCCGAACCCAGCTCGCACACCGCACCTCCCGGCCGCTGTGTGGTTTCAGCAGAGCACACAGCACCAGCCATGACCGTGCTTTCCGCCGACACGCCGAAACTGGGCCGCAGTGATCCACACATGCGAACAGATCCGCGGGCCCTCAGGTGGTCGACGGCCGGCCTAGTACCTCGTCCCACCAGTCGGCGAGCGGGCTGGGGTCGGGCCAGATGATCGGATCGTCGGGTATCGACGAGGATTCACGCTGGTCCTCGTCCTCGCCCTCGGACTTTCGCTCCGGCTCGGCGTCGACCAGGGTTTGCCGCGCAGCCCCGCATCGACCAGTGGCTACCATCGGTGCCCGGTCCGGGCGAGTCGTTCGCCGGAGCGGCGGCGGATCGGTGGGCGGCGACGGGTTGCGGACCACGGGGTGGAATTCGTTCTCGAGCACGAACGTTTGCTCCTTCGCTGAACGCATCGGCCACCGGACGCGTGGTGTCGTCCGGCCCCCATCGCGGGGGTGACCCTACGCGTCACTGTCGATGCCCTCTCAGTTGTAACCGACCCGCCCCGCCCTGTCAGCCAAACGTCCAACACCGCGGAGGCCTGGGGAAGTCCTCACCTCGGGCGAGCCGTGACCGTCGCACGTTGCTGATGTAGCCCACCCGAATGACACCGCCGATCGCTGTGCTTTTGCGACACTTACTACGGGGATCGTCCGCCTCTACCGTGGCGGGGTGACATGAAGGGGGCGACCATGGCCCAGGCAGTGCGTATATCTCGTGTCGTGCGCGGCATCGCCGCCGCTTCCAGCGCGGTCCTCGCGTCGTTCGGTATCGCGTTGTCCGTGACGTCAACTGCTCACGCTGCACCGGCGGACGTGCAGTTCTTTCTTCCGACGTTCGGTGTAACGGCTGCTCCGCCGTACATGTTGTCGTCGGCCGTCGGTGGATGGGTTATTGCGCAGACCGACCCTGAAAAACCGGGGATGACGCGATTTGTAGGCGACGATGCCAGCTATTGCTTCTGCAGTATCCAGTGGCGAAATCTATCGACGGGGGCGACCGGGACAACGCAGGTGGTACCGAGAAGCACGCTGAATCGTGGGTATGTACCAACGGGGCCGGGAGTGCTTGTCGCCGCCGTCGGGATTCCCGGGACTCCGAGCGTCACGTTGTTGCCGGGTGCCGGGGTGTGGACGGTTCCGTAGATCGCTGTCGCCGCGCTATGATGACATCTTCCGCGTGAGTCCGATCGTTGATCCGCAGGCTGAAATCTGCGGTCTACCTCGCTGCCTCACCGCGCAACCGTGAGCAGGTACTTGCCAGGCCGCGCCCCGTGCCAGCGACTGCTGGTGGTCGCGGATGAGGTCGGGAACGGGTTGTAGCGCCTTGTCGGTTCGGGTAAGCGGTATGCCTTCCACGTAGGGGAGACACTGCTGTTGACGTGGATGGCCGAGAACGCCCCCGTCTCGTGGATCGCGCATGAGGAGCCGTGGGAACTCGAGGATCCGTTGATCGCGAGCTTGGACGTTCCACTCAACCAGGACGGCAACTCACGCAATTTCTTCTACCTCCAGTTGAAGGAGTTGCGCGCCGCTGCGCAGCACCGGGCTGATGATCTGCCCGGTTTCTTCCGAAGCCCGGCGTGGGCGGCGGTGGATCGAGGATCTCTCGGGTTTCATCCGAATGCTGCGACCCATGGTTCTCGTCAAAGGTTCAGGCAGACGATTGATACGGACAGTGTGGCGGCGTTTCGTGGTGATGGACTTGTGCGCGATGGTGTTCCCTCACTGAAAGACTGGGCTTGCGAGGAGCGTTACGCCGTCTTGCGGTGTTCAAGCGGGTGATTCAGCGCCGTATCGAGGGGCGTGTCCTGTCGGGCTTCGATGATCAGCTCGTGAAGTCGTTGGCGAAAGCGGGCCGGCGTCATTCCGAACGTAACGAAAGTCTCGTCGTCAGGTGGGCCGCCGTAGGGTGCCCATTTTTCGGCGAAGCCGATGAATTCATTCAATTCCTTCCGTTGTAGCTGGCCGAGAAACGTGCCGGATCGGACAGCGCGGCGGTGGTTGCGTCGGCGCCGGTAGTTGCGAATCGCCGCTTCAACGTTGGGTTCGGCGCTATTGGATGGTCTGGCCGACTCAGAATCGGCGATCGCGCGGCGGGATGGTCGCGTAGTTAAGTGGGGCATTGCTTTTGAGTGCTTTCGTCTGTCGGGCGATTGGTGATCTTGTAGGAGGCGCCGATTCACCTGGTTGGTTGGCAGCTGTCAATTACATTGACTTCCACTGTTGAACTCCGCTGCAGTCGAACCGATCACAGTGCCGGGGCGGCGTCGATTTGGCCGGATGTCGGGGTACCCCATGAGGTTCGGTGACGGTTGCCGCTGCGACCATGGGCATAGCGCTCGAGTCGATGACGTAGAGGTCCATTTAGGGGGAGCCTCTGGTGGTGTAGGTGAGGTCTCGGGCGATAGGGGCTGCGAAGGTGCCGCTGACGACTGCGCCAAGTGCGGATCTGATGGATGTCACCGGAGCATCGACATCCGGAGAGAAGTACGTCCGTGTACACCGTGGACATGGGGCCGTGTGCCGTTCGGATCAGCCGCACGGCGACCCCGTATCCGGCACGGCATTCGTAGCGGAGCGCGAAGGAGTGGCCGCGGTGTTCGTGGAGTTTCTCGAACATCGGGTCTTCGCCGCCGGTAGGTCGGCGAAGATATCCGACAGAGACGAGGGTGGCGGAGACCGCGAAGGGTTGGTCGGCAGCAGGGGCATTACTATGTTGCGGTTGCGGCCGACGAGGTCACAGACCTGCGCGGTGATCACAGCCCCCCGACGATGGACATTGATCCGGATACCGATCGATGGGAGGGCCGCCAGTTGTTCAAGTGCTGGGTTCGCAGCGGCGAGCCGCACGATCTTGTCAACGATCAGTGCGGCACCGCCCACGAGAACGGTGTTGCCTGTTAGCCGGCAGGAAACAACGGTTGATGCATGCATGGAAGACTCGTAAGACTAAGCCTAAATCCACCGATCGACTGATGTGTCCGTGGTGAGTTTCGTTGTGCGTCAGCGAGTTGGTTACGGGCGTGGGTGATCGTCCGACCTGCG
>NZ_JBHWUE010000067.1:0-53610 GCF_042738615.1 Rhodococcus sp. NPDC059968 | reverse complement strand
CATACCGCCGCGCCACCGAGTCCGCCACATCCGTCATAGCTCAACGGTAACGCCCGAAACCAGCTAAAGCGACATTATTTTGTCACAGGCCCTAAGCGGACGCTCATCTCCACGATGTGCCTGATGGGTACCGCCACGGTCATCATCGGTCTGCTGCCCACCGCAGCGACCGCAGGGGTCGTCGCACCGATCCTGCTCATCGTGCTCCGCATAGCCCAAGGGTTGGCCGCGGGCGGTGAATGGGCAGGCGCTGCACTGTTCACGTCCGAGAACGCTCCCAGCGACCGCCGCGGCTTCTGGTCGATGTTCACCAACCTCGGCGGAGCCGTGGCCAACATCCTCGCGCTGTCGACCTTTTTCGTGACCGGCCTCTTCATGAGCAACGAGGCATTCATCGCCTGGGGCTGGCGTGTTCCGTTCCTCCTCAGCATCGTTCTCGTCACGGTCGGCCTCTACGCCCGGTTCAAGCTCGAGGAGAGCCCGATCTTCGCGAACGAGGTCAAGCGGCGCGGGCGAAGCAGTCTCCCGTTCAAGGACGCCTTGGCCAACCAATGGAGGGAGATCCTCCTCGGCGCCGGGGCGCTCGTGTCGTCGTTTGCCTTCGGCTACATCGGGATTGCGTATCTGATCAATTACGGGACCGCTACGCTGCACCTGAGTCAGCACGGCGTGCTCGCGGCCGGGATCTTCGGGAACGTGGTGAACGGGCTGGCCATGATCTCGGGTGCGATCCTGTCCGACAGAATCGGCCGCCGACCTGTTCTGCTGATCGTCAACATGATTGGCATACCCTGGGCGCTGGTCCTCTTCCCCCTGCTCGACACCGAGTCGCCAGTCGCGTTCTGGATCGGCATCACCGTGAGCTTCCTCATCGCCGGCCACGGCTGGGGAGTCTGCGGGTCCTTCCTCTCCGAGCTGTTCCACACGCGCTACCGCTTCACCGCCGCCGGTCTCGCCTACAGCCTCGCCGCCATCCTGGGGGGTGGTATCCCCCCGCTGGTAGCAGCAAGCATCATCGGTAGTCACGGCGGCTTTGTCTTCGGGATCTTCCTGGCGGGCTACTGCCTGGTGGGACTTGTGTGCACGTTCGTCCTTCGAGAGACCCGCAGCAGGGCACTGGACGAACTCCCTCCCGACATCGGATTCGCACGAGCTGAAAACAACTAGACAACTACATCGGAGTGGTCCCATGAGCCTGACGATCAGAGCATTCTCTGTCGGCCGAGTATTCGGCCTCCCGAAGCCCTCGTTCACCTATCTGCGGGGATGGGGCGACACCATGGACCTCCCGCTCATCATGTTCGTGATCGAAGGCGGGGACGCGCCCGTGGTCGTCGATACCGGGGCCGACCTCAGCCGAGCCTGGGACACCCACCGCATCAAGATGGAACAAACTGTCGAGGAACGACCGGAGGTGGCGCTGCGATCCGCCGGGATCGATCCGGACGACGTGCGCCTCGTCGTCAACACACACCTGCATTGGGATCACAGCTCGAACAACCATCTGTTCCCCAACGCACGCGTCGTCGTCCAGCAACGTGAACTCGACTTCGCCCGACAGCCCGTGCCCTGGCACTGCCGGCAATTCGAAGCACTGCCACATATGGACCCCGCCTGGCAGCGAGCCGAGGACAAGATCGTTCCCGTCGACGGTGACACCGAGTTGGCTCCGGGAATCTCACTGGTCGCCTTGCCAGGACACACGCCGGGCTCGCAGGGCGTTCTCGTCGAGGCAGACACCACCCGCTACCTCATCGCCGGCGACTGCGTCTACCTGTACGACAACTGGGAGGGCGACGCCGAAGCCGACCACATTCCCGTCGGACTCTTCACCGATCTCGTCGCCTATCACGAGAGTCTGCTGAAGATCGAAGCCCTTGACTGCGAGGTCATCCCGAGCCATGACTTCCGTGTCCTCGAACGGTCGATTTTCAAGTGATCCCGCCGATTCGCGAGGGCGCCGAACCCCGGCTCCCTGCTGAACATCATCGCCTCACTCCGGAAGGAACCCAGTGACACGAGAAGCCGTCGTCGTCTCCACGGCACGAACCCCGATCGGCAAGGCCTACCGCGGCGCCTTCAACAACACCCAGCCGCAGCACCTCGCCGCCCACGCGATCACCGCCGCGGTCGAGCGGGCCTCGATCGACCCTGCTGAGATCGACGACGTCGTCCTCGGCTGCGCCATGCAGGAAGGCGCCTCCGGACTCAACATCGCCCGCCAGGCGTCGCTGCGCGCATCGCTGCCGGTCACCGTGCCGGGTATGACCATCGACCGCCAGTGCGCATCCGGGCTGATGGCCATCGCCACCGCCGCGAAACAGATCATTGCCGACGGCATGACCGTCACGGTCGGCGGCGGCGTCGAATCGATTTCGCTGGTGCAGAATGATCACGCGAACCGCTACCGGGCCCGCGACCCGTGGCTGGTGGAGAACCTGCCGCAGACGTACATGCCGATGCTCGAGACGGCCGAGATCGTCGCCGAACGCTACGGCGTCTCCCGCGATCGCCAGGACGCCTTCGCACTTCTGTCCCAGCACCGCACCGCCGCCGCTCAGCAGGCGGGGCTGTTCGATGCCGAGATCGTTCCCCTCACCACCACCAAGGCGGTCACCGACCGCTCCACCGGGGAGGCCGGCGGCGAGACGGTCACCGTGACCCAGGACGAAGGCAACCGCCCACAGACCGATCTCGCCGGACTCGCCGGGCTGTGCACCGTCCTCGAGGACGGGCACGTCACCGAGAAGGCCAGCGTCACCGCAGGCAACGCCTCCCAGCTCTCCGACGGCGCCTCGGCCGCCGTGCTCATGGAAGGCCGGGAGGCGGCCCGCCGCGGCCTCGATGTCCTCGGCACCTACCGAGGGATGGCCGTCGCGGGCAGCCACCCGGACGAGATGGGCATCGGCCCTGTCCACGCCATCCCGAAACTGCTCCGCCAACACGACCTGAAGATCGACGACATCGACCTGTGGGAACTCAACGAGGCCTTCGCCTCCCAGGCGGTGTACTGCCGCGACCACCTCGGCATCGACCCCGATCGTTTCAACGTCAACGGCGGCGCCATCTCCATCGGCCACCCCTACGGCATGAGCGGCGCCCGCCTCGTCGGACACGCACTACTCGAAGGGCGTCGCCGCGGGGCCCGATACGTCGTGGTCACCATGTGCATCGGCGGCGGCATGGGCGCCGCTGGGCTATTCGAAATCTGAACCGCATGAACACCATTGGGGAATCCATAAGAAGCGTGCGCCGATCATCTCGAGGTGCGCAGAGGGCCGACTTCAACGGGTGATGGCGACGGCATCGGAAACGTCGCGATGTATGCGCACGCCGGTCTCGGCCAACGGACGACCGGCACCGCCCCACCGTGACGCGACGACCTCGGCCACGATCGATACCGCCGTCTCCTCGGGTGTGCGTGCGCCCAGATCCAAACCGATCGGACTGCGCAGCCGCAACGCGATGTCGAGGACCGGAACATCGAACCTCGGGTCATGGGTGAGCACACAGATCACCTTGGTGGCATCGATCGCGCCGTCATCGGCTTGGGCCGCGAGGTAGCGGTGGGGCCACTCCACGACGACTTCGTCGGCGGCGGGGAACCGGGCGGGAGTCGCGAAGACCGGGCGGGCATCGCACACGGTGACTCGATATCCCAGCAGCGATCCTTGCTGTGCCAGGGCGGCGGCGAAGTCGACCGCACCGAAGATAAGCATCCGCGGCGGCGGCGCATGGCTGGCGACGAAGATCTCCATCCCGTCGCCTTGTCGCTCTCCCTCCGGCCCGTAAGAGAACACGGTGCTGCGGCCGACAGTGAGCAGGCCACGCGCGTCGTCGCGCACCGCAGCGTCAGTGCGCGCCGATCCGAGCGTGCCGGCGACCGTGTCGTTCTCGATCACCAGCCTGGCCCCCACCCTGTTGTCGTCGGGGTGGGCGATGATGGTTGCCACCGCGGTCGGTCGGTGAGCGGCAAGGTTGTCGGCCACAGTCTGAAGCTGAGGGAAGGTGCACTGCGACGCCGCCTCGACGCAGCCTCCCGACACAGATCCTGCGACCACGCCGTCCGGGGCCACGGTCATCGTGGCGCCCGGCAGCCGTGGCGCCGACCTCAGAGTCCGCACCACGGTGGCGACACCCACCGTGCCGCCTGCCCGCCAGACCACCATCACATCCGCCAGCACTTCACGCGTGCGGACCTCCCCGCCGATGAGCCGTCACAACAGGGTGTCCAGGGTGATGGGAAGGCTGGTCACCCGTTTTCCGGTCGCGTTGAACACTGCGTTCGCAACTGCTGCGGGCACGCCGACGATCACCACCTCAGCGAGCCCCTTCACTCCGAGCGGGTCGGCGATCATGTCCTCGGCGGGCACGAATTCCGCGTCGAGGGCGGTGATGTCGGCGTTGACGGGGACCAGGTAGTCGGCCAGGTTGGCGTTGACGATCTTGCCGTCGCGGTAGTCGAGGTGCGTGCCTTCCATCAACGCCATCCCGATCCCGCCGACCATGCCGCCGATGGCTTGGCTATGGGCGAGTTTCGGGTTGATGATCCGCCCGGAGTCGTAGCAGGCGTGCATGCGCCGGACCCGGACCGTGCCGAGCAGTTCGTCGACGGCGACCTCGGCGAACACCGCACCGTAGGCCCACATCGAGTACCGTTCGGCGGCGTCGCCGGCATCCCAGTCCTGTTGGGAATCCAGGCTGTTCCAGCCGCGGCGCCGCAACAGGTCCTGGTACGTCTCGCCGCGGGCCTGGTCATCGGTCTGGAACATGCGGCCGTCGGCGGCACCGACCTGGTCCGGGCGCAGACCGTTCAGCGGGGAACCGGGATCGACGACAGAGGTTCGAATAAATCTGTCACGCAGCATGTTTCCCGCGATGTGCACGGCCGACCCGACGCTGGCCATCGTCATCGAGCCACCGTGCAGGGGCGCGGGAGGGAAGGTGCTGTCGCCGAGCGCGAATCGCACCCGTGACATCGGCACGCCCAGTGCGTCGGCGGCCACCTGGGTCATGGACGTGTACGTACCCGGCCCCATGTCGATGGTGGCGCTGCGGACCTCGAAGGTGCCGTCGGCGTTGGCCCGAGCCACCGCGGAGGAGTCGGCGGTCAGTGTGTGATAGGCCGCAGCCGCGGTGCCGTATCCGATCAGGAGGTTGCCCTCGCGTATGACTCCGGGCACCTGATTGCGACGCGACCAGCCGAAGACGTCGGCGCCGCGGCGAAAGCACTCGGTGACCCGCCGGGTGGAGAAGGGCAGTCCTTCGGACTGGTCGACCACCGGTTCGTTGCGCAACCGCAAGTCGATGGGATCCATGCCGAGCCGGTGCGCCAGGTCGTCCATCGCGCACTCCATGGAGTACGCGCCGGTGACGGTGCCCGGTCCCCGCATGGGTGCGGCCGGGTTGATGTCGAGCGGCACCAGGCGCGCGGTGGAGCGCATGTTGGGAGAGTTGTACATGAACCGCGCGTACGGCGCGTTGGCTTCCAGATACTGGTCGTAGCGCGAGGTCTCGATGGACACCTCGTGGATGATCGAGGTGATCGTTCCCGCCCGGTCGGCGCCGACGGCCAGGCGCTGGCTGCTGGCCGGGCGGAACCCGACCACGCTGTAGAGCTGTTTGCGGGTCAGGACCAGCTTGACAGGGCGAGCAAGTTTGCGTGCGGCGAAACACGTGATGAGTTCATGTGGCCACACCTCGAGCGCGTTGCCGAACGCGCCACCGACGAACGGGCAGATCACCCGCACATTCTCGACCGGGATGCCGAAGGCCTTGGCCAAGCTCGCCTGCGACTGCGGCACGCCCTGCACCTTGTCGCGCACGGTGAGCCGATCGCCGTCCTACCGGGCGACGGTCGCGGGCAATTCGATGGGGTTGTGATTGTTGCGCGCAATGTCGTAATGCAGATCGCTGACCACTGCCGCCGACGCGAGGGCGCCTTCTGGGTCGCCTCGGCTGTAGTCGGGGGTGCGAGTGTTGGGTTCGGCCGGCGCCGCGGGGTCGTGCATGTCGGTGATCTGCGGTGCCTCGGTGTAGCGCGCGGTGACCAACCTTGCGCCGTGGATCGCGGCTTCCGATGTGGAGGCGAGGACCACTGCGATCGGCTGTCCGTGGGAGCGCACCTGCTTCGGGTCGAACGGCAGCGTGACGCCGGTGAAGTCGGTGATCACCTCCAGCACGCCGGAATGCTGTTGTGCAGCAGTGGTATCTATGGAGTCGACCGTGCCGCGCGCGACCGTGCTGTCCACGAGTACGGCGTAGACCAGCCCGGGTTCGATATTGTCGGCGGTGTACGTGGCCTTGCCGGTGACCTTGAGTGGTCCGTCGACGCGGGAGATGGGCCGGCCGCTCGCGAGGGTCATGGCAGTGCTCCGATGGTCGAGAGCTGACGTTCGACGGTCCGCTTGATCAATTCGACTTTGAAACCGTTCTCCGACAATGGTTGCGCGCCGTCGGCTGCGGTGGCGGCCGCGGTGCGCCACAGTTCGGCGCTCGGCGCCTGCCCGATGACAGCGCGCTCCACCGACGGCAGCCGCCACGGCACGGTACCGACCCCACCGACGGCAACCCGCGCGGTGCGGATCCTGCCGCCGGCGATGTCGAGGGCAACCGCCGCCGAGGTCAGTGCGAATTCGTAGGATTCACGGTCGCGGACCTTGAGGTAGCCGGACCGGCGTGCTTCCGGACCGACGGTGACCTCGACGGCGGTGATCAGTTCGCCCGGGCGCAGCGTATTCTCGCGGTTCGGCTTCGTGCCCGGCCGAAGATAGAACTCGCTGAGCGGAATTCGGCGTTCCCCATTGCTGTCTCGCGCGATGACGGTCGCGTCGAGGGCGGTCAGAGCCACTGCGACATCCGAGGCGTGGGTGGCGGCACAGCTGTCGCTGGTGCCCAGGATCGCATGGGTGCGGTTGCGGCCCCCGCTCGCCGCGCACCCCGCGCCCGGTGTGCGGCGGTTGCAGGCCGCGGTGACGTCGCGGAAATACAGGCACCGGGTCCGTTGCAGGAGATTGCCGCCGATGGAGGCACTGTTGCGCAGCTGAGCTGACGCACTCAGTTCCAGAGCCTGCACGATCATCGGGAACTGTTCGCGCACTCCGGGATGCGCGGCGATCTCCGCCATCCGCACCAGCGAACCCACACGCAACCGGCCGGGTTGCACATCGATGTCGCGGTAGGGCAGCGCGTTGATGTCGACGACCGCCTCGGGTCGCTCGACGGTTTCGCGCATGAGGTCGACCAGGGTGGTGCCGCCGGCGACGTAGCGTGCGCCCGACGCGGCGGCGCTGAGCGCGGCTTGCTCGTCGGAAGCCTTGCTGAATCGGAAGGGGAACATGCGTTCAGCTCTCCTTGGCGGCGGTGCCGATAGCGGCCGCGATGTTGGTGTAGGCCCCGCAGCGGCAGATGTTGCCGCTCATCCATTCCCGGATCTCGGCCGGTGATCTGGTGCGGCCCTCGCGTATGCAGCCGAGGCCGGACATGATCTGGCCCGGGGTGCAGGCGCCGCACTGGAAGGCGTCTTCGTCGATGAACGCCTGCTGCAACGGATGCAGCCGGTCGCCGTCCGCGACTCCCTCGATGGTGGTGATCTCGGCGCCGTCGTGCATCACAGCCAACGTCAGACAGGAGTTGACGCGCTGCCCACCGACGAGGATGGTGCAGGCACCGCACGCACCCTGATCGCAGCCCTTTTTCGTACCGGTCAGCTCGGCGCGCTCACGCAGCATGTCCAGCAGCGACGTGCGGTTGTCGACGGTCAGTTCGCGTTCTTCGCCGTTGATCCGCATCCGCACGACCGATGTCTGTGCCTCGCTCGCCCCGTTCTCGGAGTCACCGCAGGCGGCCAGCAGCGGTGCCGCCACTACGGCGCCACCGACCGCCAGCGAGGATCCGACGAAGGTCCTGCGATTGATTTCCTTCCGCCAGGGGGCGTTGCTACCGTCCAGCGCGCTCATAGGCGTTACCTCCTCGATTCGGGACAACTCACCGGCGGGCTTCGAAAATCTCTTTGAAGACCGGCATCGCGGTGAACACATACGGCCAGCCGGCGTAGAACGCGACCTGGGTGAGCACCTCGGAGGCCTGGGCCTGTGTGAGGCCGCTGTCCATCGCGCGGGTCAGGTGCGAGCGGATCTGCCCGGTGAGACCGGTCGCGACGAGCGCGCTGACCGTGACCAGGCTGCGGTCGCGGGGCGCCAGACCGGGGCGCAGCCACACATCCTGGAACAGCACGTCCGTGGTGAACCCGAGCACGCCGGGTGCCGCCTGGCCGAAATCGCCGTCGACCCGGTTGCGGCGTGCGGTCTCCCACTCCTGGTCGACCGGCAGGAGTTGAGGTGAGACGTCCGGCAGCTGCGCGGCGTCGATACCGCGGGCATCGAAGACGGGTTTGGCGGCTTCGACGGCACTCATCGCGTTAGGCCAGCCCGAGTAGAAGGCCAGGTGGGTGATGATCTCCGATACCTCGGTCGGGGTGACGCCGTTGGCGAGCGCTCGATCGAGGTAGAAGGGAAGTTCCACGCTCTGGTTTCGGGCGATCAGGGCAGCGAGGGTCACGATGCTGCGGTCGCGGGCGGACAGCTCGGTCCGCTGCCACAGCTGGTCTTCGAGGACTTCGTCGCCGTAGCGTTGCAGCGCCGGGGAGACCGAATCGACAGACTCCACCTTCGCCGCGGGCGAAGGCGAGGACGCGGGGTTGTTCTCCGAGCATGCGGTGGCCAGCACCGACAGCGAGACGATCGTTCCCGGGACAGCGACCCATCTGGACAGTTTCATCAGAAGTTCCTTCTCTCAGAGGTAGTACTGTTCGGGGCCGACTTGCTCCATCCAGGTGACACGGCTGCCGTCGACTGCCTCGGCGACGGCGATATGCGTCATCGCGTCCACGGCGGTCGCCCCGTGCCAGTGCTTGACGTCCGGCGGAATCGTCACCACGTCGCCAACCGTCATCACCTGCTTGGGGCCGCCCCATTCCTGCACCCACCCGGTACCCTCGGTCACGATCAACGTCTGACCTGCGGGATGGGTATGCCAGGCGGTCCGGGCGTGCGGCTCGAAACCGACCTCACCGCCCGAGGCTTCGAGGTGATCGGTCGCGCCGAACAGTGACCTACTCTGCACCTGACCGGTGAAATTCTCCGGGGAACCGGGAGCCGCAGGCCGAGAAATCTCGGGGCAGACGCCGATCTGAGGGCTTCCGGCGTGGGCGGGCGCCGCGATGATCACGGCGCCCAGCAAGGCTGACGTCGACAGCAGGGCGGCCTTGGAGGACAAACGCACGATATCGCCTTTCACAAAGGGGAGTTCGGCTACTTGCCGTCGAGTTGCTTGTCGGCGAGGAACTTCGAGACTTCGTCGGCGATTTGGGTGTTGTTGAGGTCGGAGAACGGGAAGTGGGTATTGCCGATGATGCCGATCTCGGGCAGGTGGACGACGGTGGCGTCGCCGCCGTGGCGGTTGACTGCATCGGCCCACAGCCGTGCCATCTCGAGTCGGGCCCGCCAGCTGTCCTGATTCGGCTGATCGGTGGGCTCGCTGGGGATGTTGTCGCCGTAGTAGATGACGATCGGAATCTTCGTCAGCGCGGTGAACTGTTCCATCGGAACGGTTTCCGGGCTGAGAGTGTCGAAGCCGTTCGGGATCGGTTGTGGTGCTTCCCCTTCGGGGAAGACAAATCCGCTGCCCGGCTCGAACGCGACGATACCCTTCACGTCGGGATTCTTCATGGCGGTTTGCCAGCCGGGCCCGCCACCTTGGGAGTGGGTGAAGAGGATCCCCTCGCCGATCCTGTCGAACAGGGCTGACAGGCTGTCGGAGATGACCCCGGCGTCGAAGGGACCGGTGTTGGGTGTCATCGAACGGTAGAACTGGTCCAGGGCTGCGGGGTCGCTCGGGAACTGCACCCCGGGGAACATGTCCGGCCAGGTCCCGAGGCGGAACTGGTTGAACCACAGTTGCTCGTCCGGGGTCGGGGTGACGGTGGTGCCGACCATGCCGCGGCCCGCGTCACCGCGCCGCGGCTGGTCGACGAGATAAGTGGAGAACTGTTTGCGCAGGAACAGGTTTTGGAAACCTTCCCGGCCGTCGGCGGTGGTCTCCCAGGTCTTGGCGGACTGGCCGGCACCGTGCAGCATCACGATAGGCAGGTTCCGGGTGTCTTGGGGCACCTGGTAGTAGGCGTAGGCGTGGTCGCCGTGATAGGTCTGTCCCTGCGGATCGGCGGGACGACGAGGATCGAACTGGCCGGGCGCGGTTGTCATGGTGCCGCCGACGGTGAAGCTGCCCTGCTCGGCGATGGTGAGTCCGGTCGCAGGTGAGTCACTTCCACTCTCGCCGGAGCTGCAAGCGGTGAGCGCAGCGGCGACGGCCACTGCGAGGGCGGCCATCCGTGTCCGCGTGCCGATCGTTGTGGTGTGCATATCGTTTTTTCTCCCGACTAGAGCGTGTTCTGCGAAATATTGGCGGTCGGATGGTCGATGCTGTCCCGGTGCTGCGTGCCGGCGAGATTTCCAACGTTCCCGGGGACTGCGATCAACGGGGCCGCTGGGAGCGAGATCAGATCTCGCGGAGGACATCCCGAATCCCTGTCCCGCAACCCGGGGAGGTGTGTCACACCACGCATGCCGCATGACGATAGAGAAACTGTCGATGCGTTCTGTGTGAAAAGATGTGAGCTTCCTATGAAGTGCCCGTCGGCTCACTCGGCCGTAGCTGGCCCGAGGCTCAACTCGCCGGTGCCGACCATCGACCCGATCAGCAGTACCGCGCTGCCACTGGGAAGAAATCCCGGCGGAAATACTGAACCGGTCCACCCGGTGTCGTGCGGGTGGACTGGATCGCCGTCAGCCGAGTTGGCCGGCGGGGCGGAGCAGGATCTCGTTGATCGCCAGGTGACGGGGGCGGGCGAGGGTGAAGGCGATGACCTCGGCGATCTCCTCGGGCTTGACCGCGGCCGCGTCGTAGCCCTGCTGCACGGCCTGCCTGGTGGCCTCGTGGGTGATGTGGGTGGGCAGCTCGGTGTCGACGACACCCGGTTCGATCAGCGTGACCCGGACGTCCGGTAGCAGTTCCTGGCGGAGGGATTCGGACCATCCGTTGACGCCCCACTTGGTGGCGGCGTAGACCCCGTTGGTTGCCCTGGCCGTGCGTCCGGCGACGGAGGAGATGTTGATGAGGTCGCCGCCGCCATCCTTGAGCTGGTCGAGGAAGACCTCGGTGGCGGTGATCGCGCCGAGCAGGTTGACCTCGATCATGTTGCGGTAGTCGGCGCGCTGTTCGGAGGAGAACGGGCCCAGGAGCATGGTTCCGGCGTTGTTGACCAGCACGTCGGCCCCGCCGAGCTCGTCCTGCACCCGCTGGGCTGCGGCCACTAGTGCGTCGCGGTCGGTCACGTCGGCCTGGATCGCGATCGCACCGTCACCGAGCTCGGCGGCGAGAGCCTCGATGCGGCCGAGGCGGCGCGCCAGGAGCGCGACGCGGTACCCGTCGGCATGGAGGGCGCGAGCGGTGGCTGCGCCGATCCCGGACGATGCGCCGGTGATAACCGCAACACGGGGAAGGTTCTGGGAGTCAGTCATGTGATTGGTTTCCTTCTGATTGGTCGGGGGGTCTCGCAGTGGCAGCGACCCGACATACGGTGGGATGCTCGCCCTGCTGCCTTTCCAGCACACCATGGTGACTCCGAATGCGGGAGTAACCGGCTATCCGTGTACTGGTATTACTCTTTACCGCCGTCGGTCGGGCGTGACGTACACGAGCGGGCGCGTTGTCCGTGCTGCTTTCTCATACGAGGTTGTTCGCGCTGAGCCACTTGTCGAGCTCCGGGGCTGCTTCTGCGACGGTCTCGCCCTGAATGGCCAGCCCGTCACGGACCTCGCTGTCGGGAAGGGCATCGCGGTAGTCGTCGTCGATTCCGCTCATGCCGCTGACGGCGTAGGTGACGAACGGCAGGATCGTCTTCCCTGCGAGGTCGAGGCCTTCGATCAAGGTGGACATGATCATCGGGGTGCGCATGTTCCACACGGGGCTGCCCAGGAGCACGATGTCGTAGCCGCTGACGTCCGGAAGCGGGTTCGCGATCGCGGGTCGGGCGTCGTCTTGTTGCTCTCGGCGGTTGCGCTCGACCGTCGGGTCGTACGCATCGGGATAGGGGTCGGCGGCTTCGATTTCGTAGGTGACACAGTCGATCCGGTCGGAGATCATCCCAGCGAGGACTTCGGTGTTGCCGATCGCCAGGTCCCGACGGCCCCTGTAGTAGTAGTTCTCGCCGGCACGGGAGAAGTAGACGAGTAACACTCGCGTGCCGGGGACGGTGGTTCTCTCGGGATCGGGTGTCCTCGGGGTTCGCTCTCCGGTGGCCGGACTCTCTTGCGGGCGCTGCCCGGTGGTGCAGCCGGTGAGGACCGCGGCGATGGCCGTGATCCCGGTGAGCCCCGCGGTCAGGAGTGTTCTGCGGCTGATGGATTCGATCATGATGCCGTCGGGTGCGGGCCGGCGGCGGCGCTCACGATGCTGCATCGGTGCTGCGGCTGAGTTGCTCGAACCGATCGACGTCGCGGGCGGCGTCGTCGGCGGCTGCACGAAAACCGCCGAGCGCGTCGCTACCGAGAACGAGCAACTTCGGTGGCTCGGCGTCCTCGGCGGCCTGCAGAATCGCGGCCGCCGCTTTCTCCGGTGCGCCACGCTGCGGACTGAGCGCCGAGTCACCTGTCCGTCCGAGTACCTGGTCGTACGCCTCGATCTGGACGCTGGACCGGTCGGCGGAGCGTCCGCGAAAGTCGGTGCGGAACGATCCGGGTTCGACGACCATCACGCGCAGCCCCAACGGCTCGACCTCCTTGCGGAGCGACCCGGACAGTCCCTCGAGGGCCGCCTTCGCGGCGGAATAGTAGCCACCGCCCGGAATGGCGATGCGCGCGCCCACAGATGAAATGTTGATGATCAGGCCGTTCCCGCGGCCGCGCATACCGGGCAGGGCCGCCTTGATCAGCGCAACGGGACCGAAGAAGTTCGTCGCGAACAGGCGAGCCACAGCCTCGTCCTCGCCTTCTTCGACCGCAGCGGTGTACCCGTAGCCGGCGTTGTTCACCAGCACGTCGATACCGGTCCAGCGCTCCTCGACCCTCGCTACGGCGGCATCGATGGATGTCGGGTCGGTGACGTCCAGAGACGTGATCAACGCGGTTTCGGGATAAGCCGCCCGGAGGTCGTCGAGGGCGTCCGTGTTCCTCGCGGTTGCGACGACCTGATGCCCGGCAGCGAGAACGCGCTCGGCGAGCGCACGGCCGAGTCCGCTTGATGCTCCGGTGATCAACCACGTCGTCATTCGTCGTCCTTCTCGATGGCGAAGTCGGTGATGGCACTGACGTGCGCCCACTCGTCGATCTCGTCGATTCGTCCCTGGAGCTCCTCGCGGACGATCTGAATGGCGTCGGTCCCGAGCAGCAGGCGGAAGGGGGCGTCCTTGCCTCGGACCGTGTCGATGATGACCTGCGCCGCGCGATCTGGGTCACCCTGCTGGGTGCCGTGGGTGTGGTCGCTCTCCTTGCGGCGCTTTCCGGCGGTGTCGGCGTAGTCGTCGATCACGGTGCTGGACTGGTTCAGGGAGCGACCGGAGAAGTCGGTCCGGAACGCGCCCGGCTCGAGCACCATCACCCGGATCCCGAGCGGCGCGACCTCACGGTTCAATGCGTCGGACATGCCCTCCAACGCTGCCTTCGTCGCGGTGTAGTAGCCGGAGGCGGGGTTCGATCGGGGCGCGCCGATCGAGGAGACGTTCACGATGGTGCCCGACCGGCGGGAACGCATCTGCGGCAGCACCTGCTTGATCAGATCGACGGGGCCGAAGAAATTTGTGGCGAACAGCTCGTCCACCTCGTCCACAGCTGCTTCCTCGACTGCGGCCCGGTACCCGTGCCCGGCGTTGTTCACCAGCACATCGATGCCCCCGAACCGGTCGTTCGCGGCGCGGACCGCGGCGACTACCTGTTCGTGGTCGGTGACGTCCAACGGCACCGCCAGCGCACTGTTCGGGTGCGCGGCGACGAGGTCCTGAACGTGGTCGGCGTTGCGGGCGGTGATCACCGCGTTGTCGCCGTGCTCGAGGACGGCCCGTGCAAGCGCGTCTCCCAGGCCGCTCGAAGCTCCCGTGATGAACCAGGTGGTCATGTTCGTGTCTCCTTCGTCGTGCGTAGTGCGTCCGGCGCTCGCGCCGGGCCGGCGGGCAAGGGGCTGTCCGGGGGCGCGGAAGCAGAAGCCATATGCCCATTTCATCGCACCGTCCGCGCGCGTGGGAGTCACGTCTTATCCGTGTACTGGCAGTTCCTCCCACCGCAGCATCGCTGACGTTAGCGTTCAAGATATGGATCATCGAGCAGAAGTGGCCGAGTTCCTCCGGACCCGCAGGGACCGGATCACCCCGGACCAGGCGGGCATCATCGGCGGAGGACGCCGCCGCGTGCCCGGGCTGCGCCGCGAAGAGGTCGCCATGCTCGCCGGGGTCAGCGTCGAGTACTACGCGCGGATGGAACGCGGCGACCTCACCGGCGTCTCCCCCGAAATACTCGACAGCATCGCCAGAGCTCTCCAGTTCGACGACGCCGAGTGCGACCACCTGGCCGACCTGGCCCGAGCCGCCGGACCACCACCGCCGCGGCGACGCAAACGACCCGCCGAGCAGACCGTGACGCCCACGTTGCAGCGGTTCCTGGACGCCGTGACCGGCGCGCCGATGTGGGTGCGGGACCGGCGTATGGACTTCATCGCCGCCAATCCACTGGGGCGGGCACTCTACGCGCCTTTGCTCGATGATCCGGCGAACCGAGGGAATACGGCCCGGTTCACGTTCCTCAATCCCGCCGCGCAGATCTTCTTCCCGGACTGGGAACAGAACGCCGATAACATCGTCGCGACCCTGCGCACCTACGCCGGTCAGAATCCGCTCGACAAGCCGCTCACCGATCTGATCGGGGAGCTCGTCACCCGTAGCGACACCTTCCGGCACCGGTGGGCCGCACACAACGTCCGTCATCATCGCGGTGGGATCAAACGCATCCACCACCCCGCCGTCGGCGACCTCGAATTCTCCTACGAAGCAATGGATCTGCCGGCGAATCCGGAATGGTTCATGTTCGCCTATACCGCCGAGCCCGGCAGCCCCACCGAGGAACGCCTCAAGCTCCTCGGCAGCCTCGCCGCCACCGGCCAGGCAACCAGTGACGCCCGCGCGCATCGCTCATTCTGATCGGGCCCGCCCCACCTGTGGGGCGGAGAGTCACACCGCCGAGTCCGGCAACCCAACCGCGAAGGGTGTACTGCCAGTTACTCCCTCATCTGACATCGAATGTCTAACGTCAAGGAATATGAGTATGAACGTGACTTTGAACAATGGCGTCGAGATGCCCGCCCTGGGTTTCGGCGTCTTCCAGACCCCGCCCGAGACGACCGCCGCATCCGTGGCCGAAGCGCTGAGCGTCGGCTACCGGCTGATCGATACGGCCGCCTCCTATTTCAACGAGCGCGAGGTCGGCGAGGGCATCCGCCGGTCCGGGCTCGACCGTTCCGAGGTGTTCGTCGAGACGAAGATCTGGATCAGCGACTACGGCTACGACCAGACCCTGCACGCCTTCGACAAGAGCGCAGGCAAGCTCGGCGTCGACCAGATCGACCTGCTCCTGCTGCATCAGCCCGTGCCCACGCAGTTCGACAAGACCATCGAGGCCTACAAGGCGCTGGAGAAGTTGCTGTCCGACGGTCGCGTCCGGGCGATCGGGATCAGCAACTTCATGCCCGACGTCCTCGCGAAACTGCTTGAGCAGACCGATGTCGTGCCCGCGGTGAACCAGGTGGAGGCGCACCCGTACTTCACCCAGCCGGACGTGCAGGCCGCCGACAGGGAGCACGGGATTCTGACTCAGGCGTGGTCGCCAATGGGTGGCATCACCAGCTACCGTGGCGACGGCGCGCGCTCGACCTTCAACGATCCGGTGATCGGCGAGATTGCCGCCGCCCACGGCAGGACGCCCGCCCAGGTCATGTTGCGCTGGCACCTGCAGGAGGGACGCTCGGCAATCCCGAAGTCCGTCAACCCCGAGCGCATCGCCGCCAACTTCGACGTGTTCGACTTCGAGCTCACCACCGACCAGCTCGGCGCGATCGACGCACTCGATACCGGTGTCCGCGGCGGACCCGATCCCGTAACCGTCACCCCCGAGCTGTTCGCCCGCGACATCCCGGAAGCCTGAACCGCAGCTCGCGGTGACCCGATGAGCGCCCACGCGCGAACGGACGGCCAACCGGTGAACCTCGAGGCCACATTCCGGTTCCAGGTGATCGGTGCCGATTGGGAGATCGACACCGAACAGCCACTCCCCGAGAAGGTACGGCGCAGAATCTGCTCCGTCACCGAGGACTTCGATCACGTCTGGTCCCGGTTCCGTGCGGATTCACTGGTCACGCGGATCGCGCGCGCCGAGGGCGGGGGACGGTTCGAGTTCCCCGCCCGGGACCTCGCCCTGTTCGAACTCTACGACCGCCTCGTCGCCGCAACCGACGGGGCGGTCGACCCGCTCATCGGAAGGGACCTCGAACTGCTCGGCTACGACGCCCGGTATTCCCTCGTCCCCGACGCTGCCGCGCTCGCGAACCGCCGTCGCGACCGCTGGCTCTCCGACATCCACCGTGACGGAACCACAATCGCCTCGGATCGTCCGACCGTGATCGACGTCGGCGCAGCCGGAAAGGGGTACCTGGTCGACCTCGTCAGCCAGACGCTGACCGAGGAGGGAATCGACCGGTTCTTCGTCGACGCCAGCGGCGACCTGCGGCATCGCGGAGCCGAGGCCGTCAGGGTGGGACTGGAACACCCCCGTGCTCCCGGCCGAGTGATCGGCACGGTGAACCTCCGAGACGGTTCGCTGTGCGCGTCGGCGACGACCCGACGAACGTGGGGCGCTGGACTGCACCACGTGCTCGACGGCCGAACCCGGCGCCCGGTCGCGGACGTCGTAGCGACCTGGGTGCTCGCCGCCGACGCCGCCACCGCGGACGGGTTGGCGACCGCCCTGTTTATGAGCGAAGCAGCGAGCCTCAGGTCGTTCGAGTTCAGCTGGGTGCGCATGCTGGGTGATGGAAGAGTCCAGTGGTCCGATAACTTCGACGGGGATCTCTTCATCTGACGGACGCTCCGATCGCACGCAGTCGTCCCCTCGTCGCTGCCGACGACCGCCGGCGGCCGGTGTCCGAACGGTCATGTCATCGGTGATCGGTTGCGGTCCGGGAAGATCGCCTCGCCGAAACCTTCGAATTCCGAGGAATGTTCGGTTCCGGAAGGAGGAACCGCGGATGGGTGTTTCAGCAGTTCCTCCCTCCATGCTCGAGCCGACCGTAACGTTGAATATATGAACCAGCAACCTCACAAAAGACCGGGCGACGCGCGTCCGTCCGCGAACCCGGTGCTCATCGTCGGCGCATCAGGAAGTATCGGCCGACTGGCGGTCGACGAAGCCTTGCGCGAGGGGTTCGAGACCAGGGCGCTCGTTCGCGACCGCAATCAGTCTTCCTTGTTCCCTGAGGGCACCCGTGTCGTCGTCGGCGACTTCACTCAGCCGGACTCACTCACCGAGGCACTCGAAGGGGTGACCGGGGTGGTATTCACCCACGGCACCTATGGCGGTGCCGACGAAGCGGAACGGGTCAACTACGGCGCCGTCCGCAACGTGCTGAACGCGCTGAAGAAGCCCGCCCGGATCGCGTTGATGACGACGATCGGCGTCACCAAGCCCACGCCCGGCCACGACTGGAAGCGGCGCGGTGAACGCCTTGTCAGGGCCAGCGGGCTGCCCTATACGATTGTCCGTCCCGGCTGGTTCGACTACAACGAGCCGGATCAGCACCGCCTCGTGATGATGCAGGGCGACGCCAGGTGGGCGAGCGATCCGTCGGACGGTGTGATCGCACGCCGGCAGATCGCGGAAGTCCTCATCGGCAGCTTGAGCTCGGACGCAGCCGAGCACAAGACCCTGGAACTGGTGGCAGAGAAGGGCGGGGCTCAATCCGATCTGACGCCGCTGTTCGCCGCGTTGAAGACCGATCCCGTGCAGTCGTTCGACGCCGTCCTGGATCGAGACAATCTGCCGATCGCCGGCGAACCGGCCCGTGTGGTGAGCGACCTCGACGCGGTACGGGGACGGTTCTGAAAGCGGAGAGCGACGCGTTCACCCCGGGTGAGCCGACTTGCACACGACGAACCCCGGAGAGCCCGTGAACGCGTGGAGCCCAAGTCAGTTGCCGTCGGTCGAGCGCGCTTGCTCGCGGATCTGCTCGATGGCGTCGTTGAAGCCATCTGGGCAGGTGCTCGCGCCCGCCAGCCTCCCGACCTCGGCCTCATCGAGGCTCTTCCCAATTACCTCATCGGGGACGGCGGCCGCGAACCGTTCCTGATATCCGAGGGACGTCTCGTTCTCCGCCATTGTCCCGACCGTGACATCGGCAATGACCTCGTCGCTGATGGTGACGGTGACGTTCAGGTAGGAGGGTCCGCCGCCGTACTCACCGATCGCGTTGTAGGTCCCGTCCTCGTAGGTCGCCGACCCTGTGCTGCTCTCCGGCGGCAGGGTCGACTCAGTGGCAGGAACAGATTCCGAAGGGGATGGGCCGGTGCCGAGACCGGAGCATCCTGCCAGTGGCACGAGAGCCACGGCGGAGACAACGGTCGCGAGCGCGGCGCGTGTCAAGGTGTCGGTTCTCATTCTTCAAATGTAGAAGGCGCCAGTCTCTTTCGGGAGGAACTCGCGGTACACCCCTGGCACATAGGAAACACTTATCTTTTCAAAGGGGACACATCGAATTCGGCATTATCCTCACGTGCCATGCGGCTGACAGCGCAAACCAAAATCGGCTCCAGACTCCCAATCGGACGGATCGACCTGTGACAAGACCAACTGCCCTACGGCCCACCCTCGTGGAACCGACAACTCGGGTCGCCTTGGGAGCGCTCTGCGCGATTGCAGCCTCCTCTGCAATGTTTCTCCTGCTCGACCTGAATGCAGTAGTAGCGATGCGAAGCCGACTCGAATCAGCCATCAGCGCATACGGTGTCGGCAGCGGCCGTTGGATCTTTACCCTAGCCATTCTCTTCCTTGCTGCGGGCTCCGTTGCGCTACTCATAGCAGTTGTAGACCAACAGCTCACGAGGTGGAGATCCGGCGCTACCGTCGCCCTGACACTGTGGGTTCTCGGGCTCCTCGCCATCGCAATCTTTCCCAAACAGGACTGGTCTCAACCCCCGAGTATCAGTGGCAGCATTCACCTCACCGCGAGCGGAATTGCATTCGTCAGTCTTCCGATCGCGGCCGTCCTCCTCGCCAGGCCGTGGCTTCGGCATCGAACCCATGGTGTGCACGCCCGACGGACTCGGCTCTTCGCCTGGCTGGCGATCGCAAGTTTTTCGCCACTCCTATACGCGTTTGTCGTCGCTGCGGTGACCGGTGTTGCGTGGTGGGAGGTCGTGACCTTCGGTCATTCCGAGCGCCTCCTGGCAGTGAGTGAAGTGGCGACATTGGCCGTGATCGGCACCTGGGTCCTGACGAGGAAGTGAAGTACAGAAGTTACGTGGGTGCTGCGTCCAGATAGGTTGTGACAACCAGGATTAGGAAGACAATCGCGAAGATGATCGCCCCCTTCCGGGTGATCAGCGGTTCGAACTCGTGAGTTTCGTCGTCTATGTCGTTGCGTGAGTCCATGCACCGATCACTGTCCGTTCGATAGGCAGGCCGTCCCGGCAGCCCGAGTAGTACCCGTCAGTCCACACCTTGTCCCGCACCCGAAGAGGTTTGTCACACCACGCATGACGCATGACGATAAAGAACCTGTCGGTGTGTTCTGTGTGAAAAGATGTGAGGTTTCTATGAAGTGCCCGTGCATCCTTTGATCACGAGAGTCGATCAGGAATAATGGTCGCAGTGTCATCAACTCGTCCGGATTTTCATGCCGCCGATTCGGGACGTCGCCGCGCCGTTCTGGCGCAACTGCCACGGATGTATCGAGCGGACGGGTCGACGATTCGCGTGCTACTCGTCGACGACGAGCCGACTCTGACCGACCTGGTGGGCCTCGCCCTCGGGTACGAGGGTTGGACCGTCGAGGTGGCGCACGACGGTTCGACCGCTCTGCAGAAATTTCGTGAGCAGCAATTCGACGTGGTGGTTCTGGACATCATGCTGCCCGACATCGACGGGCTGAGTGTGCTCCAGCACATACGGGGCTCGGGCGGGGGAGTGCCGGTCCTCTTCCTCACTGCGCGGGATTCGGTCGACGACCGGGTGATCGGACTGACAGCCGGCGGCGACGACTACATGACCAAGCCCTTCAGCCTGGAAGAACTTGTTGCACGACTGAGGGGTCTGCTACGGCGGGCGGCCGATTCGATCTCGGAGAACGATGCGGTACTGACCGTGGGCGATCTTTCGCTGGACGAGGGCAGCTACGAGGTGAAACGGGGCGGCGACAGCATTGCGTTGACCGCCACCGAGTTCGAACTGCTCCGCTACTTCATGCACAATCCCAGACTCGCGCTCAGCCGGGCGCAGATTCTCGACCGCGTATGGAACTACGACTTCGCCGGCAAGGCGAGCATCGTCGACCTGTACGTGTCGTACCTGCGGCGAAAGATCGACGCGGGTCGGGAGCCGATGATTCACACCGTTCGTGGCATCGGATACATTCTCAGGCCCGCAGAATGACATTATCGGGCCGCTTCCTCGCTCGGGGACCGTGGAGTTTGCAACGGAAATTGGTCGCAGCACTGACGACGGTGATCGCGGTTGTCCTGCTCGTCGTCGGAGTGGTCGGTGTAGCGACGTTGCGTGCGTCGGTCACCACTGTCGTCGACAAGCAATTGACCGGATCGATGTCCGTATTCAGTCACTCGGTCGACAAGTATCGTGACGGAAGCCCGGTCACCGCTCCCGGCCTCGACCCGAACTACGTGAAGCCGTTGACCGAGTTCGGTGGGCAGGCGCCGGGCACCGTGATCGTGCTCCTGGACGACGGGGTAGTCACCGATTCTGCGGTGTTCTCGGACGCCGAGCCGGTCCCGCTCAGTTCCGAGGCAATTGCCCAGATCGAGAGCAGGGAGTGGGCAGACAATCGCAGGCAGGACTTCGACGTGGCAGGCCTCGGCGATATGCGGGTGGAAAGCCTTGCACACGATGAAGATTTGACTCTCGTCGCCGGAATATCGTTGACAGCGGCAAACGAGGCTGTGGTCCGCGAAACCGTGGTGTTGTCGATTCTCGCCCTTGCGGCACTCGTCGCGACGGTGATCTGTACGGTGCTCGTAGTTCGGGTTGCCTTCCGACCGTTGAGTCGCGTGGTTACCACGGCGAAGAAGGTCACCGATCTTCCGCTCGGCACCGGTGAGGCGGCCCTCACGGTGCGGGTCGCGGACCCCGACACGGATCCTCGGACCGAAGTGGGCAAGGTCGGGGAAGCGCTGAACCACCTGCTCAGTCACGTCGACGACGCACTGGCGGTCCGCGTGGCGGCGGATCGGAGGATGAAGCAGTTCGTCACGGATGCGAGCCACGAATTGCGGACGCCGCTGGCCGCCATCCAGGGCTACGCCGAGTTGACTCGACAGGACAGCGACCAGCTCCCCGAGATGACCGAGTACGCGCTGGCCCGGATCGAATCGGAAGCCAAGCGGATGGGCGCGCTTGTCGCCGATCTCTTGTTACTCGCCCGTCTGGACGAGGGCCAGGATCTGCACACGACGTGTGTCGATCTCGCCGACCTGCTGGTCAATGCGGTGAACGATGCTCGGGTCTCGGCGCCTCTGCACCGCTGGGCGGCGGTCGTGCCCGAGTCCGCGGTCATGGTGAATGGTGACAACGAGCGTCTCCATCAGCTCGTCGCGAACCTTCTGTCGAATGCGCGGGTACATACTCCGCCGGGTACCGCCGTGGTCGCAACGTTGACAACCACGACCGACGACTGCAATGTGGTGACGGCCGAATTGACGATCACCGACAACGGCCCCGGAATCGCACCGGACCTGCTGAAGACCCTGTTCCAGCGTTTCGTTCGGGGCGACAAGGCCCGGTCCCGCGAGACCGACAGCACCGGCCTCGGGCTGGCAATCGTCTCCTCGATCGTCGACGCGCATCACGGTCAGGCGAGTGTCGAGTCGACTCAGGCCGGGACGACGTTCCGCGTTCAGATACCCGCGATCGAACCCTCCGGCACTGCCACCGTCACTCATCAGCGCCTCCGGACTTCCGCCGTCACGCGCAACTAGTGTGTTGGATCCCTACAGGGTCCACAGGAACGGGAGTGTCACCACCCCGACAGGCGTCCTCACTCCGAGGCGAGGGTGAGGACGATCTTGCCGACCGCCTCACCGGAGCGGAGCCGCCCGGCTGCCTGCTGGAAGTCGGTGACGTCCACGGTCCGGTCGATCACGGGACGGATCTCACCACGCGCGACGGCCGGGATGACCTCGGGCAGGAGCCCTGCGATGATGCTCGCCATCTCCCAGTCGCGGGTGAAGCCGAAGGACACGCCGTGGACGGTGAGGTGGCGGTAGGACAGGTGGTCGAGGTTGATCGACGACTCGGCTCCGTCGAGGCGTCCGATGTTGACCACGTGACCGTCCTCCTTCGTCGCGGCCAGGCAGTCGGCGAACGTCTGGCCGGCGATGTGGTCGAGCACGACGTCGACGCCCTTGCCATCGGTCGCCGTCAGGGTCGCGGCGGTGAGGTCCTGCTCGCCGGTCACGATCACGGTCTCGACCCCAGCACCGGTGAGAAGGTCCCGCTTGGCGCTGCTGCGGGTCGTGCCGATCACGTGTGAGGCACCCAATGCCCTGACTATCTGCGCGCCGATGAGACCGATCGCGGTCGACGCGCCGGTGATCAGCACGCTCTGCCCGGCCGTGAACCCGGCGGTGGTGAGCGCACCGTGCTCGGTCAGCAGGCCGGTCGGCAGCGCGCAGGCGATCTCCGGGTCGAGCCCGGCGGGGCGGGGCAGGACGAACCGGTGGTCGGCGACCACGTACTCGGCGAAGGCCGACGGGATCGACCCCATCACCGCGTCACCGACCTGCCAGGTATCCACACCCTCGCCGAGTGCGGCCACCTCGCCGGCGTACTCGAACCCGGCGATGAACTCCTTGCCGTGACCACCGTGGGTGGGATCGGCCTCGGCGAGCATCGGGATGTCGGCGTTGTTCGTCGCCGCGGCCCGGTTCCGGATCAGGACCTCACCGGGCCCGGGCTGCGGGACGGGGACCTCCTCGAGGACCCATTCCGGGCCGATCCCGCCGACGAGGGCGCGCATCGTGTCAGTCATGTGGGTTCTCTCCTCCGGGAAAAGAGTCGGGCACGGTTCAGGAGCGGCAGGTGCGCGGCGCGTGGTACTGCTCGTCGGTGACTTCCTCGAGCCAGGTCGTCTCCGGCGTGCTCGACCCGTCGCCTTCCCAGATGGCCAGGTGTTCCATGAACCGGTCGTCGGTGGCGCCGTGCCAGTGCTCTTCACCGGCGGGGCAGGTGACGGTCTCCCCGGGCTGGGCTGCGAAGACGACACCGTCGCGGGTGCCGACGAGCGCGGTCCCGCTCACGACGTGCAGGGTCTGCCCGAGGACGTGGTGATGCCAGAACGTGCGGGCGCCGGGCGAGAAACGGACCATGTTCGTACGCGCCCGCGAGGGTTCCTTCCCGGCGTAGATGACGTCGAACCAGACATCGCCGGTGAACCACTCGGCCGGCCCCTTGCCGGTCGGGACGGGATCGATGAATTCCATGAGTTGTCTCCTCAATCGGTGATGTGTCAGTTGTCGAGGTCGAGGTCGAAGCCGAGTTCGCGGGAGGCCTCGGCCTGCGAGCTGATCTGACGTCCCTTGTCGATGACGGCGGGGATCGCGTCGCAGCCGGCGACGAACCGCAGCGGCGGCTCATCCAGCTCTGCGACCTTGATCAGTGCCTGGGCGAGCTTGACGGGGTCGCCGGACTGCTGCCCGTTCATCGAGTGCCAGGCGGCCTTTGTCTGGGTGGTGCGCTCGGCATAGTCGTCGATCGACTGGTCCGCCCAGGCGGTGGACGCCTCTTCGAGAAGTTCGGTGCGGAAGAACCCGGGCTCGACGATCGTCGTCGTGATCCCGAACGGTTCCAGATCGAAGCTCAGTGACTCCATCCAGCCCTCGACACCGAACTTCGTGGTGGCGTAGGCGACGCAGAACTCCTGGCCGATGATCCCGGCCAGCGAGGAGACGGTCATGATGTGCCCCGACCGCTGCTTGCGCATTTGGGGTAGGACGGCGCGGGTGACGTTCATCGGGCCGAACAGGTTCGTCTCCACCTGCGCACGCATCGCGGCGTCGGAGATCTCCTCGAAGTAGCCGGCTTGGAAGGTGGCGGCGTTGTTGATCAGCACGTCGATCCGGCCGAACCGCTCCACCGCGGCGGCGACCACGGCTTCGGCATCGGCAGGGTTGGTGATGTCCAGGGCGGCGGCCAGCAGGTTGTCGCTCTCACGCAGTAGTTCCTGCACTTTTTCGGGGCGGCGGCCGGTGGCGATGACCTGATGGCCCGCCGCGAGGGCAGTGCGGGCGATGTCGGTGCCGAGCCCTCGGCCTGCGCCGGTAACCAGAATGACCTTGCTCATACGTGTATGTCTCTCGATTCTTCGTTCGTGGTGACTGTCAGTTGTTTCAGCAGCACCTTGGTGGCGCGCCGTTCATGGATGCACTCGACTAAGGCCACGTCAGTCGGTTTCCGGTGGGAAATCGGTGGAGGCGGCGAGTTCGGTTTGGGCTTCGAAGTCGGCGACGCGTTTGCGGAGTACGGCGAGGGTGGACTCGAGTGCCTGCGAGCCGAGCATGAGGCGCAGTGGTGCGGGTTGGACGTCGACGCTTTCGATGATGCGGGTGGCCATTCGTGCCGGGTCTCCGGGCGCCAGGCCGGCGGCGGGGTCGAGCATTTTCTGGAAGTTGTGCGCGGGTGTCGCGTCGTACTCCGGAATCGGTTCCGCGATCTGGGCGCCGCGGTAGCGGAAGTCGGTGCGGGCGCCACCGGGCTCGACGATGGTCACGCCGATGCCGAACGGCGCCACCTCCTGCGCCACCGCTTCCACGAAGCCTTCGATTCCCCACTTCGTCGCGTGGTACATCGAGTTACCGGGGAACGCGACCTGTCCGCCGTACGTCGAGAGCTGGATTACCCGGCCCCCGCCGGCAGCCCGCATGTGCGGAAGCACGGCACGGATGAACTGGATGGAACCGGTGAGGTTGGTGGCGATCATGGCGTCGACCTGTTCGTCGCTGAGCTCCTCAGCGGCCCCGAACAATCCGTATCCGGCGTTGCTCACGGCCACGTCGATCCGACCGAAGTCCGCGACGGTTCGCGTCACGGCTGCGCGCACGGCCGGGCTGTCACGGACGTCGAGTACCTCGGCCCGGAACAGGTCCGGATGCCGGCTGGTCAATTCGTCGGCGGCCCCGGGTCGGCGGACGGTGCCGACCACGCGGTCGCCGCGTTCGAGCAGTTGCTCGGTGAGGTGGCGACCGAAGCCACTGCTGACGCCGGTGATCAGCCAGGTGCGTTCGGTCATGACTGCGACGAGTGGTCGGCGGCGGGTGCGGCCTCGTTCAACGCCCGCAGGGCGTTGAGCGTGCGCGGGTAGCCGATGAACGGCAGCAGGTGTGTGAGGACGGCGAGCAGGTCGGCCCGGGTGTTCCCGACGCGGAGATTCGCCATCGTGTGTCCCTTGACCTGGGGTTCGCAACCACCGAGGGAGGCCAGCATCGCGAACGTGAGCAGCTCACGGGTCGGCGTGTCCAGGCCGCCGCGTGTGACGTAGTCACCGAAGCAGTTCGCCGACAGGTAACGCTGGATGTGGACCTCGTCCGGTGCTGCCGCGTCGTACATCCCGTCCACGGCGTCTGCGCCGACGATCTCCTTCTGCTTGGCCAAGCCCTTCGCCAACCGGTCCTCGGCCGTCGTCGTCGCCCGGCCTTCCAGGGGGAGGCTGATGCCACGCTCGGTGAGCACGTCGTTCGTCACGTGGAGAAAATCGAAGACTTTCGCCATGCCGACGTACGGGACCGCCTGATACACGACCTCCTTGGCCTCCGCAGGGCTCACTCCGACAGTGAGGGCTGCGCCCAGCATGACCCGGTACTCGGCAAGTGCCTGGCTCGCGACCATCGACGCGAGTTGCACCATCAGACGCGTACGGGTGTTCAGGTCGCCGTACTGCAGCACCTCGTCGAACGCGAAGTTGTCGAACACCTCGATGAGCTCCGGATCAGTCTCCTTCAACGTCGAGACGTGTCCCGGGAACAGATCGTCGTGATTGTTCCGGGCTGCTTCGGTGATCGCCATGTCCAACTCTCTTCCAGGGATTCGTGTTACTCGATGCCGCACGGGAGCGCAGCGTTCGGCAGGGGTGGCCGATCAGGGCTGTCGCGAAGATCCGCCGCGACGGTGCCGCGACCGGCGGTCGGTCATGCGAGGTGGTCACAATTCGAGTAAACGCGCGATCCGGTACCCGCGGGAGTCACTGCTCTTCCAGGTAACCGCAGTACCTCCCTCGGCCGTGCCGGTCCGCATACCGTGGAACGCATGGACGACCAGCGAGCACAGGTCCGGGAGTTCCTCACCTCCCGGAGGGCGCGGATCAACCCCGAACAGGCAGGACTGCCCGCCTACGGCGGTACCCGGCGGGTTCCTGGGTTGCGCCGAGAGGAAGTGGCCCTGCTCGCCGGCGTCAGCATCGACTACTACGTGCGGATGGAACGCGGCAACCTCGCCGGCGCCTCAGACAGCGTCCTCGAAGGCCTCGCCCGCGCCCTGCAATTGGATGACGCAGAGCGCACACACTTGTTCGACCTCGCCCGGGCCGCCGAACCCGGACCCGTCCGGCAGCGCCGCTCGAAGACTGCGGGGGTCACCGCCGGCGTTCAACTGGTCCTCGACGCCATCACCGATGCACCCGCCTGGGTACGCAACGCCCGCCATGACATGCTCGCCGCCAACCGGTTGGCCCGCGCCCTCTACGCACCCGTGCTCGCCGACCCGCGCCGACCGGCGAACAATGCCCGGTTCGTCTACCTCGACCCGGCCGCGCGCGACTTCTACGTCGACTGGGACCGCGCCGCCGACGATATCGCCGCCATGCTTCGTTCCGAAGCCGGCCGCAACCCTCACGACAAGCACCTCATCGAGCTGATCGGCGAATTATCCACCTGCAGTGAGGTTTTCCGGGCCCGGTGGGCGGCGCACAACGTCCGGTTTCACCGAACCGGGCACAAGAAGATCCGCCATCCCGCCATCGGAAAGCTCGAGCTGAACTTCGAGGCGATGGAGTTCCCTGCGCATCCCGGCCTCATCCTCCTGGTGTACACCGCACCCGAGGACAGTCCCGCCGCCGACGGACTCAAACTCCTCGCTACCTGGGCCGCGACCCTCGAAGAAGCCGGCCAACTCGCCACCCACCACGGCGCGGAATAGTCTGACTGACGCCAACGCAGGTCGCACTTGCGTGGATCCTTGCTCAGGGGGCCGACTTCCCCGATTCCCCGGCACCGAACGCGTCTCCCGCGTAGAGGACAAACACCGCGACCGCCGACATCGTCCTGGCTCCCGGGAAGAGGCGCGACCGGGAAAGCGTCCGTTGCGGAGATGAGGCACGCTCGGAAAGGACCGTAGTAGTGATGGTCACCGGTCCATGCGCGTCTACGCTTCGTGCGAATCGGCGTACCGGTTCTCGAGTTCCCGCATGGCAGGCAGGCCCACCAGGTCATTGAATCCGTCGAACGTGGGTGGCGGGATCTCGGCCTCGCCCGAGGCGCCGTCGGTGGCCAGTTCTCGAAGTGAGCGCTGCATCGCTGCCGTGGCAGCGAGAAGCGTCCCGATGGGCAGGAGGAGAATCGAGAAGCCTAGATCGGCGAGGTCGGTGAACGACAGTGGCGGCGATTGCCTCCCTTCCGGGACCTTGAAGACCAGTGGCGCCAACGGTGCGAGGCTCGATGCGATCTTCTCGATCTCTCGGACGTCATCCGGCGCTTCGACGAAGAGGATGTCGGCCCCGGCATCGGCATAGGCCTGGGCTCGCGCGATCGCCGCGTCGGTTCCTTCGATGGATGCCGCATCCGTCCTGCCGATGATCATGAGGTCTGAATCTTCGCGGGCGTCGACGGCCGCCCGAATCTTGCCGAGCATTTCCGCGCAGTCGATCACCTGCTTTCCCGACATGTGTCCACAACGCTTGGGGGTCACCTGGTCTTCGAGCTGGATGGCGGAGACTCCGGCCTGCTCGTAGGTCTGTACGGTCCGCATCACATTGATCGCGTTGCCGTAGCCGGTGTCGCCGTCGACGATGAGAGGAATCTGGACTGCGGCAGCCATACGTCGTGCGTTGTCAACCATTTCGCTGCCAGTCAGCAGGCCGATGTCGGGCTTACCCAGCAGAGCCGCCGAGACCGCGTATCCGGACATGAATGCAGCCTTGAACCCGGACTGCTGGACCAGGAGGGCCGACAGCGCATCGTAGGCGCCCGGAACAATCAACGGGCCGGGTCCCGTGAGGAGTTGGCGCAGTGCCCGACGAGCCATCATGCCTCCATACCGGGCTGGATGACCGCCTTGATCGGCTCATGACGTCCGACAGCCTCAATTGCGCTCTGCGCGTCCTCCAGCCCGAATCGATGCGAGACGACGTCGGTCAGTGGCAACTGCGCGTGGTAGCGCTGTGCCAGTTGGATCGTCTTGAAGATGTGCCTGGGTCGCGAGAGCGCGGATCCGATGATTCGCACGTTGTCGTTGTTGATCTTTCGAGGTTCCAGCATCGTGGTCCCGGGAGCCGACCATAGGCCGACGATGAGGTAGCGGCCACCACGTGCCACCAGTTGGGTTCCCTCCCCGAACGCCGCGAGCTTTCCCGCGGCCTCGATCACGATGTCGGCGCCCCCATCCATGACCTCCCTCGCGGCTGCAATGCGATCTGCGGAGGTGGCGTGCAAGTCGAGGTCGATGGTCGATGTCGCCCCCAGGCGCTTTGCCATGTCGAGTCTCGACGCCGGGGCTCCGATCACAACCACCTCGCCGGCCCCGGACAGGCTGGCGACTAAAGTCGCCGCCAGGCCGACGGGCCCAGCGCCCTGGACAAGCACTCTGTCCCCGAAGCGGATCTGGCCCAGGCGCTCCATGGCGTGCAGCACTGTCGGCATCGCGCAACCGAAGGCGATGACCGCCTCGGACGGGGTGTCCTCTGGAACCTTGAAGAAGGTCATCCCGTCCGGAAGAAGCGCGAAGTCGGTGTACGTCGCAAATGGCGTGAGCCGTGGATCACGGAACCGGCCGGGGGACTGGTTAGGGCACAGGGACGTGTCTTCCAAGACCGTGCATGCGTGACACCGGTGACATGGTTTCAGGGGAACCCAGTAGACGCGGTCGCCCTTCGCGAGGGGATTGCCGGCGCTGTCGGTTGTTGCTTCGGGCCCGGTCTCGACCACTCTGCCGATCCCTTCGTGACCGAGGACCATCGGCCCGGGCATGGGCACCTCACCGAGGTAGAAGTGGTAATCAGTGCCACACACTCCGGCCATTTCCACCGAGACCAGCACGTCGGCACCGGAGGGCGGGTCCACTGGGGACTCCCAGATCTCCAAGGGTTTGTTGGGCTCGACCAGGACGGCCCTTCTGCCAGTACGCATTTGCTGCATTACCGCCTTCTTCACGTGAGGTTTCAGATTGACAGGCCGCCGTCAGCCACAATTGCGCTGCCGGTGATGTAGGAAGCGGCAGGGGATGCCAGGAAGCCGACAACCGAGGCGATCTCGCTCGGCTCGGCCATGCGTCCGAGAAGCACCCGCGACACGAGGCCTGCGGCGCCATCTGCTTCGCCCGTAGCCTGGACGCGTTGTTCGCTCAAGGAGTTCATCATGCGCGTGTCGACCGGCCCCGGGCAGACCGCGTTGACCCGAATGCCGTGGGGCGCCAAGTCACTGGCTGCCGATCGAGTGAGACCCAGGACAGCGTGTTTGCTCGCCACGTAGGGTGCCAAGAGCACCGACGAGCGGAGCGCGGCAACCGAGGCGACGTTGACGATGGAGCCGCCGTCCGCGAGCAGCAGCGGCACCACGTGCTTGATGTTGAGCCAGGTTCCGCGTGCGTTGACGGCCCACACCCGGTCGAACTCTTCTTCGGAGTACTCATGGATCGCGCAGACGCGGCCCTCGATACCTGCGTTGTTGACCAGAAGCCGGATCGGGCCGAGTTCGGCCCCCGCGCTCTGCACGTAGTGCGCCACTGCCGCGCCATCCGTCACATCGGCGACGTACGTCCGGAGCTCCGCAGTCGGAACCTCTGCGCGGACCAGATCCGCCACGCGGTCCAACTGCTGCTGGTAGCGGTCCACGAGCGCCAGTGCGTAGCCGTCGTGGGCAAGTTGGACAGCGGTGGCGGTCCCGATGCCACCACCGGCACCGGTGAGGATCGCCCCGCGCGAACGTGTCGATTCAGATTCAGTCATTCAGTGTGTCCTCCGTATCATCGTTACTTGGTGTCCCAGTCGGTGAGTACCGAACGCAGCGCAGAGAGCGCCCGCTCTGGTGCGTCCCATAAGACCATGTGGCCGGCCCCCGGCACTTTCACAAATCGCGCCTTCGGGTTCGACAGCGTGGCTTCTTCGATGGATTGCCCGGATGCCATGGGGCTGTCGGCCCCGTAGATCAGCACGGTCGGCTCTGGGACTCCCGGCCAGAAGTCGAAGAAGTCGTCGCCCTCGAAGCCCTCGTGTGTTCGAGCGATGGCTTCGTCTGCGCAACTGGACAGCCAGCGAGCACGAAGGCCCAGTTCGCGTTGCGGCCAGGTCGGCCAGGTTCGCGCCATGTCCGCCGGGTCCAAGCCGCGCCTCGCTGCGACGAGTTGATCCTCGAAGTCGTGCAGCGTGACCGGGTACGGCCCGCGGCCTGGGCCGCTCGTCATCGGTGGGTCGACGAGGATGGTGCCGGCCAGTTTCTCCGCATCAAGGGATGCTGCGAGTCCTGCTACTCGGGCACCCATCGAGTGCCCGAACAGGAGCGGTGATTCAAGATGCAGGGAATCGATCACCGCGCGCGTGTCATCGACATAGTCCTTCAAGGAGTACGACTCGGCGCTGTCCGAGAGTCCTCGTCCTCGCATGTCGACGACAATGGGGCGGACGAGGTCGAGCAGCTCGCTCGCCACGAAGTCCAGTGTGATTGCAGGACTGGTGATTCCGGGCAACATCACCATCGGCGGTTTGTTCCCGCCGTAGTCGAGCACGTGGAGCCTCAGTGTTCCTGTGTCGACCCAGCGGCTGGTCGCCCGCAACGATGCGAGGTCGGCGAGGGCCGTTTGGAGGACGGCCCTAGGGCGGCGGACATTATCTGCGGACAACGGCTGCTCCTCGTCGGAGGTCGGGCGAACCCGAAGATAGTTTGTCCACTGATCATCTTGCGCGGTGCAGTCGTTGTCAACCCACATGTCCAGCGCTGGAGGGATTGTTCAGGGTTGCGCGGCGCGGATGTTGTAGCCCGTGTTGCGCCGGGACGGTGGGCCCGTCCACGCAATGATCAGTACGCAGAGCAAATCCTGCATTTCGATCAACAATGTTCGACACTCGTCCGTCGGACCGACTCGGTTCGAAGACCCCTCGGGCCAGAGACCTCCGGCTTGGAATCCGGCATTTAGGCTCCCTGGACCTGCATAGATGTGCGGTCGGACAGGCCTCTCGCCGCGCAGGCCAGGCTCGCCGGTCCGGCGGTGAGCCTTCGGAGATTGGATTGTCCAAATCCGCAGCACATCTCTTGCGGATGGAGATAGTCCGTGTTCCAATTACCTCCTCGAGCCGCGAGACGAACGTCACATAATTCGGGCGGGCGAAGGAAAGGCTGGCTACATCCAATGTCACAAACTGATCTTCCAAGGAGCGCCATGGCGACGGAATCAGCAGCAGCGAGGCCTGCCCTCGGGTCCGGTCCCACTGCCCGCAACCAGCGCCGCGCGTACCTGGCGAGCCTCATCGGCAGTGTCGTGGAGTTCTACGACTTCGCCATCTACGGGACTGCCGCAAGCCTGGTCTTCGGGTCGATCTTCTTCTCCGGCATGTCCCCGGCCGCTGGTGTGATCGCCTCGCTGGCGACATTCGCGGCCGGATACCTGGCGCGTCCGCTGGGTGGGGTCGTGTTCGGTCACTTCGGCGACCGAACCGGACGAAAGTCCGTGCTGATGATCACCCTGGTCCTCATGGGTGTCTCCACGATGGCCATCGGACTCCTGCCGACGACTGCCCAGATCGGTAGTCTCGCGCCAGTGCTGCTCGTGATCCTTCGTCTGATCCAGGGGCTTGCCGTCGGTGGCGAGTGGGGCGGTGCGGTGCTGATGTCGGTCGAGACCGGCCCGCAGAAATCTCGCGGACTCTTCGGAAGCGCGACCGGCGTCGGAGCGGCGCTCGGGGCACTGCTGGCAACCGCATCGTTCGCCGTCTTGGGACTTCTGAACGAGGACCAATTCATGAGCTGGGGATGGCGCATCCCGTTCCTGGCATCGGTGGTTCTGATTGCTATCGGCGCCTACATTCGAATGAACGTTCAGGAGAGCCCGGTCTTCGAGGCTTCTGTCGACGAGCGAGAGAATGAGACGAAGACCCGCAAGCAGGCGCCCTTTGTCCAGTTGATTCGCAACCACCCGGGACGGCTCGTGCTGGCGCTGTGCGTCTACGTCGGGCCGGTCATGGCCCAGTCCATCGTCAAGATCTTCGTCGTCTCGTGGGGAACGACCCACACCGACGCTTCACGCGGACTCATGCTGAACGCCCTCACCGCGTCTCTGGCCGTGATGGTTGTCGGTGTGCCACTCTTCGCCGCGCTGTCGGACAAAGTTGGGCGACGCGTGGTCTACGTGCCGGCAGCGATCCTGTTCGGAATCTTCTCGTTCTTGATCTTTCCCATGATCGACTCGGGCTCCGCAGCCCTCGTGTTCCTGGCCTTCTTCATCTCCATGGGCGTGATCGAATCCGCGTGCCTCGGTCCCGTCGGCGCGATCCTCAGCGAGGTGTTCCCGACCGAGTCCCGCTACACCGGTACGTCCTTGGCGTACCAGTTGTCCAGCATGATCGGTGGTGGATTCGGCCCCCTCGTCGCCGCGGCGTTGGCAATGACCCTTGATCTGGGCGTCATAGCGGTGTCGCTGATGATTGCAGTGTTCTGCGCGATCAGTGCCGTCTCCACGATGATGCTTGGAGACACCCGAAAGGCCAACCTCACCCGGGTGTGAGAGTGCCAGATCGTGATGCGCCCGAGAGTTGACTCCCCAAGTTAGTCCGTGTACAGATTATTTTGACGGCCAAGCGACGGAGTCAGGCGCCGTGGGAACAACAATCCAGCCTTCGAGAGGCTGCAAAGCGCGATCACCTCGTTCTTCGAAGAGCTGGCAGGGACGTCCGCGACGGGAATCCTCGAGGTGGGGCAGGCACAACTGCTGTTTCCTTCGTCGCGCTACGTCACGACATGCACGCCGAACGGGCGGTATGAATTTATTCGAAAAGACACAAGGGAGCTTGAGGGAAATGACGCACTGGTCTGCTGATTATGGTTGGCGTGGCAAGGTCGGGTTGATCTCTACACCGGTTATCGAGAACGCTCATGTCGAGCTCGCGCGTGTCGCTCCGGAGGGAGTGGGTGTATACCAGACCTTCCCGTACGTACCGAACTTCCGCGTGGATGCCACGAATATCAAGCGGGCAGTCGAGCAGCTCGAGACCTCCGCCGCTGCACTCGGCTCGGCCGGCGTCGATATCGTCGGCCAGGTCGGCACGCCGTTCTCGTTCGCCGGCGGTTCGGGTCTCGAGTGGGCCGAAGACATTTCCACAAAACTGGAAAAGGCCTCCGGGAAACCTGTCGCATTGATGGGCCTGTCCATCGTCGAGGCACTGCAGGAACAGGGGTACAAAACCGTCGCCATCTCATCGACTTACTACAGTCGAGAGCTGAGTGAGCGGTACACGCAATTCCTGGAGGCCGGCGGCATTCGTGTGCTGACCATCAAGAACTGGGTCGACCAGAAGCGCTTCCCCGACGAGGAGTCGGTGGACGGTAGGAACCTCTGGTACCCGGCCAGCTACGCGTACAAGAGTGCGCGTGAGGTCGCGGAAGAGGCTCCCGAGGCGGACTGCATCATCATGTCCGGCGCCGCGGTTCACACGATGGACATCATTGCGCCACTGGAAGCAGATCTTGGGAAGCCCGTGATTTCCAGCGACTCCGCATTCTTCTGGAAACTCCTCAGCCTCCTCGGCGTCCGCGAGACCTCCGGCGGCTGGGGCTCCCTCCTCGACAGCCTCTGATGCGCGTGCGGCGCTTCACCATCCGCCCAGCATCGAGCGCGTGGACCGGTCGCTGACATCAGAGGCGCGTCGGGCGCCGACTCCGGAAGAAGTTGTCGCCCGACGGCCGCGCCGCTGGCGGCGTCCGGTCCTGGACCACCGCGCGGGCCCTGTCGCCGCCAGACCCGGGAATGGCCGAGGCTCCGGTCTCGTTCAAGTAGTCAGGGCGCTGATGACAGCGGCTGGTCACTGCGACCGTGGAAGTGCCTGGGAGTCTGAGCGGGTAAAGCGCGGGAAGAATCAGTGATGGTGCGCACGTCAGTTCCGCTTGCGGGTGGAGATGGTGTGTGATCGGATTACCTCTGAATCGATTGCTGGTGAGCATGTCTCGATAGCTGCCTGGGCAGATCGAATCAGGACATATCACGCCCCGTGTCAGGAGTAAAGCCGGGTGTAGTGGTGGCAATTGAAGGAGGCATTGCGTGGAAATCAATGACGCGCGGACCGTCGAGTCCGAAACGGAGAGGGTCGCGACCCCCCGTGGGCAGGCCGCCCGGATCTATGCCGCGAGTTTCGTCGGCACCACGATCGAGTTCTTCGACTTCATCGTCTACGGTACGGCGGCGGCGTTGGTGTTTCCCCAGGTCTTCTTTGACGGGGTTCCCTCCGCAATGGGCATCGTGTTCTCCTTCGCGACACTTGCGATCGGTTATGCTGCCCGACCGCTGGGGGGCATCATCGGTGGTCACTACGGTGATCGGTACGGCCGCAAATCCGTGTTGGTCGCCACGATGGCCGTCATGGGCGTGAGCACGTTCCTCACCGGGTTGTTGCCACCGTCGGCCAAGATCGGCATCTTGGCACCGATCCTCCTCATCCTGCTGCGTGTGGTGCAGGGTGTCGCAGTTGGTGGTGAGTGGGGTGGCGCTGTGCTGATGGCGGTCGAGCACGCCGGCAAGGAGAAGCGGGGCTTCTCCGCCACCGCCGTTGCCATGGGCTCGGCATGTGGTGTCTTCCTGGCCTACGCATCGTTCGCCGCTCTCGGGTTCCTTTCTGAGGAGCAGTTCAACTCGTTCGGGTGGCGCATCCCGTTCGTGGCGTCGATCGCGCTGGTGATCGTCGGCATGTACATCCGACTGAAGGTCGAAGAGTCTCCAGTCTTCCTGGAAGCAAAAGAGGCGCCGACAGAGTCCGAGCGGCGGTTGCCGATTCTTTCCCTGATCAAGGAACAACCGGGCCGCACCCTTGTCAGCATCCTGACCTACACGGGGCCGTTCATGGCGCAGGCGATCTTGACGACCTACGTAATCACTTATGCAACAACGGAGTTGGGGATGCCGCGGCAGGTCTTCCTCAATGCCATGATGATCTCGCTGCTGGGGATGATGGCGATGGTCCCTGTGCTCGGCGCACTCTCCGACAGGATCGGGCGGAGGGCGATCTACGTTCCGGCCTGCCTGGCCTTCGGCGTCTTCTCGTTCTTCACCTTCCCGATGGTTGGAACGGGCAACACGTGGGTCATCTTCTTGCTCTTCATCGTGGGGATGAGCTTTCTGAACGCCGCGACGCTCGGCGTCGTCGGCTCGATTCTCTCCGAGGTCTTCCCCACCCGGCACCGGTACACCGGTGCGTCTGTGGCATAGCAGTTCGCCGGCCTGATAGGTGGTGGCTTGGGGCCGCTCGTCGCAGCGTCAATGGTCGGGAGCGGCATGCACGTGGTGTCGGTCGGGATCATGGTCGGGGTCTTCTGCGTGATCAGCGCGATCGCCTGCTACAGCCTGGGCGACACCCGCAAGCGCGAACTCGTGGACTAGCCAAGGTCGACCCGCCGCGACGCCCCAAGTGCCCCGAGCCCCTTGGCTCGGGGCACTTGGGATTGAACGGCGGATGACATCGACGAGGTGTTCGTCCTCAGGGCACTTCTGGAGAGCCATGGCGCATCGCACGCCGCGCCGACCATCGCTGAGGAACACCTTGGGGGAAAATCGAGCGCATGTGTGCCGGGGCAGAGTTGCAACGGAGCCTGACGAAACCTGACTCGAGCGCCCGAGTTAGGTCAACCATGCATTCCACCAACGGACCTGATCACCGCGGGAGTGCCCGGCTCGTTGCCTCGGTCTCTCCAGTCGTCCCGATGCCCTTGTTGCTCAATATGTTCGAGCGATTCTCCGACGAAGGTCCTTGGGCGCAGCCTCAACCATCACCGGTAGATCCGGGCAGCCTTCCGTGCCCGCAATCCGGGCTGGGCTGGTGATATCATGCATGGCCGCGCGATTCGAGGCGAGCCCGTAGACCTAGACGACTGGGCCGGCTACCGGGACGCCACCGGTCAGGTCTCGGGGCCAGAACGAAAGGTCTGACCTTGCGACGCCCCGGGCTGACACCGATCAGCCCTGTCGGTCCGCGACATCCTCCCAGCGCTGCGCGAGGGAATCCATCATCGAAACGACAATTTCCATCCCCAGGGGACCGAACCCCTCCATGAGCAGGCCGTCCAACTTCTGTGCACGTCCGACCAGATCCGTCACGGCCGCCTTCCCCTCATCGGTGAGGTACAGGAGTCGCTTGCGCCCGTCGTCGGCAGGGCGGACCCGATTGATCAGTCCGCGCTCCTCCAAACGGGTGACGATGCTGGCCATGGTCGATCGATCCAACGAGATCGAAGCTCCGACCATCCCCTGTTCGACTCCCGGATAGGTGCGAATGGCCATGAGGACGGCCACCTGCGGTCCGGTTGTCGTGGTGTCGACATGGGCGAGCCAAGCCGCTTGGTACGCCTGGTTGAGGCGACGAAGGAGGTGCCCCGGTGCCGACATCATGTCGGGTGGGGTTGGGTACTCACGCTTCTGATCGTGATGGTTCATAGCCGGAGTGTCTCGCTGCTTGGCCATGGGCGGAGGGTACGCCTGCCTGTCTGTCGTTTGATGGCTCCCCCGGCATTTGAGTGAATCGGCCGTCATATCGATCACCCGGCTCGGACTCGTCTCGCCGCGTCGACGACCACCAAGGTCGGTGATACGGAGTCAGACCCAGCAGCCCCACCTGGTGCCTCAACTTCGGACCCGTCCACGGACGAGTCGGTACCCGAGGGCGATCACCACTGTCGCCAGCGTCGCCAGCGCAGCCACACGGAGCGCCGGGCCGGCCGCAGCGCCGAGGATATTGAGCGAATCCGCTTCCTCCGACGCACTTGATGAGGCTCCCGGCTCGCCCGTGGCCCCATTGAGCTTGTCGGCCAATCGTGCGGCGAACTGGCCGATGATTTTGTCGGCGACGTCCGACATGATGCCGCGGCCGAACTGCGCCGGCCGTCCGGTGATGTTGAGATCGGTCACCATGGTGACATTGGTCCGCGCGGCACCGGCGGACTCCATGGAGCCTGTGACGACCGCGCGCGCGGATCCATTGCCGCTGGTGTCTCGCCCCTCAGCCTCGATCACCAGGCGTCGGCTCGACTCGTCACGCTTGATGTAGACCCCGGCGCCTTTGTACTTCAGCGAGACGGGGCCGAGTTTGACTCGCACACCCCCGGTGAACGAGTCACCTGTGTACTCGGTCAGGTCTGCGCCCGGGAAGCAGGGTGCGACGAACTCCGGATCGTTGAACGCCTTCCACACATCGTCGATCGGCGCTTCGATAGTGAACGTGTTGGTCAGTTCCATGATGCTCTCCTGGGTCTTGTCGTGTCAGCGGCGCGACGCGGGCCGGAGCTCGGGGACCGCGAGGTCGCCTTTGTCGACGATCAGTTCGTCGTCGAGGTACAGCGAGCAGTTGCGCATCGGAATGTCCATGTGGCACGGCGTGTCGTTGGGGCCGCCGAGCTCGTTGTTGGGCCCGGTGGAGATCATTACGTTGCCATAGTACGAACGGGTCTCGACCCCGATCACGTTGGGATCCTGCACCATCCCATGCCAGCGCGCGCGCTCGTCGAGTCCCCAACCCACATGGCTCATGCCGAAGCCACGCGGATCGGCGAAACCGTCGATGTGTGCCTTGACGAAGTCGGAATCGAGGCTCGAATGACCGTCGACTCCCCGGATGTCCACGATGAAGCCATTCTCGATCGTGAACTTGACCGGCGACTGCACGTAGGTGTCGAAGGGGTGGATGATGTCACCCGGGCTGAGCACGATTGTGCCGTCCACGCCGTCGTCGTCGGCGCCGGTGAAGGCGAACCCGCAGCCCCAGTGATCCCAGCGGCCGGGGGTGTCCGTGTAGCCGTACTCGGCCATCGCCGGGTACTTTCCGAGGCGGTAGGTGACATCGGTGCCGAGGTCATTGGTGATACGAAGGGACTTCGCCTCCGCCAGGTACTTCTGGGAGAGCTCGACGCGGTCTCGCAGTTCGTGCGTCGGGAAGAGACGTGCCAGGACCGGCACAGGCTCGATCGCGGAAAGGACGCGTGTGCCCGCGCCCTGGATCTCGAATTGCTCGGGGCTGAAGAGCATCAGCGCACAGTCGACGACCATGTCGGCCTTCTTCAATGCGTCCACGGCGAGCGGGTTGGAGCCGAGCCCCACGTCGCCGACCTGCCAGGCACCAGCCGGGTCGCTGGGGGCCGGCAAGCGCAAGTGGTACGTCTGGGCGCCCAGACGCTGCGCCGCCCACATGAAGGAGTCCGCGTACGCGGTCCTCTCGTCACCGCGTGTCAGAACGGCGATCGTCTCTGATTCGTTCACTCCGCAAAGCTTCAGTTCCTCCAGGCAAAGCTCGTTGAAGGCAGTCGGATTCATCGTGAAGACCCCTCTCGTGAGGTAGTAATTCGTACACGGACTATCGCATTGGACCCGATGCTTGTTTGCCGTCAATGTTTTGTCAAGCGGTATGGAGGCCTGCTCGAAGTCTCCGCACTGTGAGGCGTGTTTCAGCTCGGTGAACTGCGCGACGCGGGGAGGGTGGAGGGGTGGGGTTTTTCGTTCAAGGATGGCGAGTGTCGGGACATCTATTGCGAAACTCGTCAGTGTGCGTACTATCTAGGTGAGATAGTCGTCCTAGGAGGTAGTCATCAGAACCTCGGCACGGCACCCACCTTGTTTCAGGAGGTTCCATTGAGTAACCATATTCACAGAGTCGTTATCGCGGGCGGAGGCCTCGGTGGTCTCACCGCGGCCTACCTGCTGCGCAGTGTCGGCATGAAGGTCACCGTGCTGGAGCAGGCCAACGAACTCGGGGAGGTCGGTGCCGGCATCCAGACCGCGCCCAACGCGAGCCGAATCCTGATCAACGCCGGACTGCGGCCCCAGCTCGAGGCGATAAAGACGGAACCCACCAGTCAGGTGCGTCGACGGTGGAGTGACGGCAAGATCCTCGCCAGTCGGCCGCTCGGCGACACCCTGTGGCAAGAGTTCGGGGCGCCGTACTGGCACTTCCACCGCGCGGACCTTCACCAGATGCTCGTCGATGTGTGCTCGGATCCCACGTTGCCCGGACCCGTTGTCGACCTGCACACGAACTCGAAGGTGGCCACCGCCGACCAGTCGAACCCGGCGCTTCCGGTGGCAATCACCGAGGACGGCCGCAGATACGAGGGTGATGTCCTCATCGGGGCTGACGGAGTGCATTCACGCGTGCGTGCCGCCATGGGTATGAGCGAAGAGGAGGACCTCCTCTTCTCCGGGCAGATGGTGTTCCGGGCGATGGTCCCGGGTGAGAAGTTGAAGGCGGACCCCGCTACCCGCTTCCTGTGGGACAGCTTCCATTCGACAATGTGGTACGGCCCTGGTCGGCATCTGGTTCACTACTTCATCCGTGGTGGTGAGTACCTGAACGTGGCCGCGGCCCTCTCCAGTGATGTGAATCTGGACAAGGGCTGGACCGAAGAGACGACAGCCGAGGAATTCATCAGGGCATTCGGCGACTGGGACTCGCGGATCGCTTCGATCCTGGAGAAGGCCGAGGGGCCGATCCTAAAGTGGGCCCTCTTCGCGCACCGTTGCAATCCGGTCTGGGTCCAGGGGCATGTCGGACTCCTCGGCGATGCCGCACATGCGATGGTGCCGTTCCAGGCTCAGGGTGCCTCGCAGGCGATCGAGGATGCGGCCGTGCTCGCAGAGGAACTCGCCGTCGTCGACAAGGACCAGATCTCGGCTGCTCTGCTGCGCTACGGCGCAAAGCGCGCCAAGCGGGCGGGGATGGTGCAGGAGGCTTCGGCGCAGAACGCCCACCTGTACCAACTGCCAGACGGACCCGAGCAGGAGGTCCGGGACGAGAAGCTGGCAAGATTCGAGGGAGAGTCGGACGTCTCCTATGAGTGGCTCTGGAACGGAAGGCACGAACCGATGTCCCCGGCGTATGTCTTCAGCAAGGGGGACCGCCCGGCTCTTGCGAGATTGCAGGACGAATGATCACTCCGTTTCATGCGACATTGCCTGTGTCGAGCGACCAGGCGCTCAACGCTCTCGCCGACCGAGAGTTTCTGGCCGAGTGCGTGCCTGACGTGAGGTTCGAAACCGGCGACGCTGATGAACTGCTGCGGGGCACTTTCACCAGCGACGACCCAGCAGCGGTGGCCATCTATCAGTTCGGGCTGCGCCTCATCGACTTCGACCAGGATGGACGCAGTCTGCGGTACGAGGCGCAGGCGCGTCAGGTCGATGGACGGGGCCTTGCGTCTCTGATCGTGGATCTGGATGTAACCGTCGAGGGCGAGGGAACTGCGCTCGTGATGAATTCCTGTCTCAGCATGGCAGGAATCGGCAACCGCCGCTCCTACGCGGAGATCGAGCGGACCGTCTCCGACAGGCTCTCGGCATTCGGCACCAGCGCCGTTGCGCTGCTCGGCGAGGACACCGGTAGAACCTGGCCGGCTCCCGGCGCTGCAGCGCCTCAGAACCCGGCACCACTTGCGGTGGCGCCTGGGGCCGCGAAGACTGTCATCGACCCCAGGTTGAAGCGGGTCATTCTCCCACTCGGTACCTTCGGAGGGACAGCCTTGTTCACCTACTTGATCTGGCGTGCGATCCGCGCGGTTCGGGGCGAGGAACGAATGCGGGGTGCGGGCTCGTGAAGCCTTCGAGGTTCGATTACCTGCGGCCGGACAGCGTTGACGAAGCGCTCCGTATGCTCGCTGAGGATCCGGATGAGTCGAAGATCCTTGCCGGGGGCCAAAGCCTCATCCCGGTGCTGAATTTCCGATTGGCGTCGCCTGAGCGCCTGATCGACATCAATAGATTGGTTGATCTCGCGTACCTCAGATCCGTTGACGGAAATCTGCACATAGGTGCCCTGACCAGGCACGCCACCCTCGAGAAGTCCAGGCTGATCGAGCGCCGATGGCCCCTGTTGAAGGAGGCCGTCCACTGGGTGGCGCACGCCGCGATCAGAAACAGGGGAACAATCGGTGGCAGTGTTTCGCACGCCGATTCGGCTGCCGAGCTGCCGGTCGCATTGACCGCCCTTAATGCGACCATCGTGGCGCGTTCCAGCAGCCGGGGCGAGCGGTGCATCCCCGCGCAGGACTTCTTCGTGGGAACGATGACTACCGCCATGGAGCCGGACGAACTACTCGTAGAGGTCCGTGTACCTCCGCTCCCTGCCGGTCACGGGTACGCATTCGAAGAGATCTCACGACGGAACGGCGACTTCGGCCTTGCCGGTTCAGCCGTCGTCCTCACGGTCGACGAACAGGGCACGTGCTCGGACGCCAGGATCTCGCTTCTCGGCGCGGCGCAGACACCGCTGCGGGTCCCCCGAGCCGAGGAGCGCCTGACAGGAAGCGTCATCGACGATGCTGCTGTCGAGGCGGCTGTTCAACTTGCGCGCGAAGCCAGCGAACCCTCGGGAGATCTTCACGGCTCCGCCGAGTACCGACGATCACTCATCGGGGTGGTCGTGCGCCGGGCAATAAACAAAGCAGTCGAAAGAGCAAAGGAGGGCCGCGATGCAACTCCGCGCCATGACCACTAGCTTGAACGGCAAAGACTTCACTGCAGAAGTCGAGCCGCGGACGCTTCTATCGGATTTCATCAGGCACGAAGCCGGGCTCACCGGCACCCATGTCGGGTGCGAGCACGGCGTGTGTGGCGCGTGCACGGTGGAGGTCGACGGCTCGCCCGTTCGGTCGTGTCTGATGTTCGCAGTCCAGGCCGAAGGTTGCCACGTCAGAACGGTCGAGGCCGTGGCAGGCACAGACGACGACTGGACCGTGCTCCAACAGGCCTTCCACGAGAATCATGCGCTTCAGTGTGGCTTTTGCACGCCAGGTTTCCTGATGGCCCTGCAGCCGCTGCTCCTCGAGAACAAGGAATTCACCGAGGAAGAAATTCGCGAGGCACTCTCGGGCAACCTCTGCAGGTGCACCGGATACGAGAGCATCGTGAAGGCGGTGACACAGGCTCTCGACACGTTGCGTGCCGCCCGAAAGTCGACCGGGTCCACGGATGACCTTCCGTCCGAACAGGTTTCGGCGGAGTTGATGTCATGAATGCCAGTCCTGAACAACCCTCGGGGATGGTGGGACGGGCAACACTTCGCGTTGAAGACCGCCCACTCCTCACCGGTACCGCAACCTTCCTGGACGATGTCCGATTGCCCGGCGACGTACTCCATGTCGTGTATGTGCGGAGCACCATCGCGCACGGCATCATCAAGGAAATCCGGAGCGAGCATGCCGCAGCCATGGAAGGAGTGGTGGGTGTCTTCACGCGCGAAGACCTCGGCGACGTCCCCGACCTGGTGACGCCTGTCGCGAACGCGAGCAAGCCTCCGCGTCCCATTCTCCCGCACGAGCGGGTGCGTTACGTGGGCGAACCTATCGCCGCGGTCGTGGCGACCTCCCGCTACATCGCCGAAGATGCCGCCGGTCAGGTGGACGTCGACATCGAACCCTTACCGGTCGTGAGCCACATTGCCGATGCGCTGGATCCGTCCAAACCGATCCTGCACGAGTCCGAGGAGATCACCTCGAACGTGCTCTTCGACCGCCTGATCGAAGTGGGTGACCCGGACGGGGCCTTCGACGAGGCCGCCCATGTCGTCGAGCGCGTCTTCCGGCACCCCCGGGTTGTTCCGTCGCCGATGGAGGGGCGCGGTGCAGCGGCGTACGTCGACGACGGTGAAGTCGTGCTCTGGTCCTCGACCCAGTTCCCGCATGCGCTCATGGAATGCGTCAGGGACCTCTTCGGGTTCCGGGTGCGAGTCAAGTGCCCCGACATCGGAGGTGGGTTCGGGCTCAAGAGCGTGGTCTCCCCCGAGGAGCTCGTGGTGGCCTGGCTGGCCGTCAAGCTCGATCGATCCGTCAAGTGGGTCGAGGACCGCGCGGAAAATCTCATCGCCTCTGCGCACGCACGCGACTTCGAGGTCAAGGTTCGTGCTGCGGCGGACGCCAACGGCAACTTGCTCGCGATCGAGTTGGACTCCCTGGGAAATGGCGGAGCGTACTCGGTCTTCCCGATCACACACGTACTCGAGACGGCCGGGGTGCTTGCCATGACCCCCGGCCCCTACCGTCTTTCGAACTATCGTGCCCGCGGCCGTGCCGTGACCACGAACACCTGCCCGGCGGGACCGTATCGTGGCGTGGGACTACCCGTCGCCAATTTGATCCACGAACGGATCATGGACATTCTCGCCAAGGAGGTCGGGATCAGCGCCGTCGAGATCCGCCGGCGAAACCTGATCACGCCGGAGGAACTTCCCTACACGACGGTCACGGACCAGAAGTACGACTGCGGTAACTACCCGGCTGCTCTCGAGGCGGCTGCCGAAATGCTGCGTGTGGACGACTTCGCGGCAGAGCAGGCGGCGGCTCGTGACGACGGGAAGATCCTGGGCCTGGGCATCTCCACCTACGTGGAGTGGACAGGGAACAATTCCAAGCTCTTCAAGCAGCGCGGCATGACGGCGATGAAGGGATGGGACAGCTGCCAGCTCAGCCTCGGGCAGGACGGGCGGGCCAAGATCTGGACATCGAGCCCGTCCATCGGACAGGGCAGTGCCACGACCTATTCGCAGGTCCTGGCCGACGCCAGTGGGCTCGACTACGACGACATCGATGTGATCCAGAGTGACACGGGTTCCGGCGAGGTGGACGGAACAGGAACCGGCTCCTCGCGGAGTGCGTCGGTCACCTCCGGGGCGATCATCAAGGCCGGCGAGGAACTCAAGGGTCGCCTACTGGAGGACGCGGCGGCACTGCTCGATGTTCCGGTTGATCGCCTGCAGATCCGGTCCGGTCTGGTCTTCGTCGTCGATGACCCGACGGTGTCCGAATCTGTTCGGAGCTTGGCAGCCAAGGCGCCGGAGGGGCGCTTCACGCTCGGCCGGACGTATGAGGCCGAGACCGTCCTGTACTCGTACGCGACACACGCCTGCCGCGTGGAGGTGGATCCGGAGACAGGCTTCGTGAAGATTCTCGACTGGGTCGTGGCCGAAGATTGTGGGCGGGTCATCAATCCTCTTGTCGTCGAAGGGCAGACCAAGGGGGCCATCGCCCAGGGTATCGCCGGGGCTCTCTACGAGTCGTTCCAGTACGACACTGAGGGACAGCCCCTGGCCGGGTCCTTCATGGACTACCTGATCCCGACGGCGAGCGAGCTGACGAACGTCACCGTCCGGCATCTTCCGGTCCCTGCGCCGGACGGCATCATCGGTGCCAAGGGAGTCGGCGAGGGTGGAACCATCGCGGCCGGCGCATGCCTGGCGAATGCGGTCACGAATGCCCTCGAATCGGAGTTCAATGAGCTCCCGTTGCATCCCGAAGCACTACAGAAGCAGGCTCAGATGCTGCTGAGCCGGCCGTCCAGAGCGGAGACCGTGTCGTGACCCGGACCGAAAGTGCCGCAACTGTTTCGCTCACCGCGCCCTTCTCCGGGCGGGTGGGATGGGGGCGCCGTCCAGCGTTCATCGTCGTGGATCTCGTGCATGCATACACCGATGCGGACGGCATGTTCTCGCTGCCCGGGATGGAGGCAGTGGTCGAAGCGACGGAAACGCTCGTCGGTGTCATGCGTCGAGCGGGCTTTCCCATCGTCTGGACGGACGTCAGGTACGACGAGACAATGTCGGACGCGGGCCTGTTCGGCAAGAAAGTGCCGGGACTGGCCGCATTCGCAAAGGGTGCTCCCGAGCGCGGTGGCAAACTCGTGCTGCAGCCCGAACCCGGAGACGTGCGCATAACGAAGAACTATGCGAGTTCCTTCTTCGGAACGTCCTTGGCGTCGACTCTGCACACTGCCGGCGTCGACACCGTCTTGGTCGGCGGCGTATCCACATCCGGTTGCGTGCGAGCTACGGCCACCGATGCCCTCAACCACGGTTTCAGGCCCCAGGTGGTTCGCGAGACGTGTGCAGACCGGAGTCCGGAGCTGCACGAGTCGAACCTCCGCGACCTCGATGCGAAGTATGCGGATGTATGCCATCTGGATGAGGCCATCGCCAGGGTTAACGCCCTGTCCGGTCTTGAAGGCTAGTACCGCAACCAGTGCCAGACGTGAACGAGGGCGTGTCACGGGCACGCGACGCGATTGACGGCCGCGTATCTCGTTGACTGGCAGAGAGGTCAGCTCTTATCCATCGGTAGACCGGTCCGTCGCAAAGCGTGTCGTGTCATCTCGATGCCCTGATCCACGGCGTGGCGATGTTGCTCGCCCCAATCTATTCCGCGTCAAATTCCAATGCGTGCAATACATCTAGCGAAAGGGAACAGCATGGCCAATATGTTGAGTCGGGAAACGGTACCGGCGCCTCGTCGGTTGCGACAGGCACTCGAGGAAGCACCGCGAACTGGACCCGTGATCGCGCCCGGCGCATACGACGGACTCACGGCGCGGTTGATCGAACTTGCGGGATTCGACGCTGTCTACTTGACCGGTTTCGGTGCGACGGCGTCGCTACTGGGGATGCCGGATGTCGGCTTGCTGACTGGAACCGAAATGGCTGATCAAACACGTCGCTTGGTCTCCGCCGTCGATATCCCTGTCATCGCTGATGCTGACACCGGATACGGAAATGTCGTCAACGTAGCTCGGACTGTGAGTGTCTATGAACAGGCCGGGGCTGCTGCGATTCAGCTCGAGGATCAGGTGAACCCGAAGAAGTGCGGGCACATGAGCGGCAAGGCACTCGTGTCGGCAGGCGAGATGATCGGCAAGATTCAGTCCGCCGTGGACGCACGGCGCAATCCGGACACGGTACTGATCGCACGTACCGACGCTATCGCAGTCGACGGTGTGGACGCCGCAATCGCGCGAGCTAGGGCATACCATGCAGCCGGCGCTGACGCGTTGTTTGTCGAGGCACCGACCAGCGAGGCAGACATCGAGCTGCTGGCCGGAGAACTCGCGGCCGAGATGCCTCTTGTCTTCAATTGGGTCGAAGGCGGGAAAACGCCCCCTCTCACATTCGAGCGAATGCGGGAACTTCAGTTTGCAATGGTCATTTATCCGATTGGAACCCTGCTCGCAGCAACCGCGCGTGCACGTTCCTACCTGGCGGACCTGAAGGAACACGGCACGCCTACGGCGGCGTCGTTGGCTGGACTTCCGAGCTTCGAGGATTTCACTTCTGTGGTTGGTTTGCAGGATGTGCGGGCTCTCGAGAACCGCTACGTGTCCGAGGAAGCAGTTTCCGCTGTGTAACAAAGGCAGTGGTGGGCTCGGCCCGAAGAACCTACCCCAGAAAACATCTGGAAATGGGAATCGGTCGCCTCATCCGCACGGTCATCGACAGATCCGGGCCGGCCAACAGCGATTGTTCCCATAGCATGCGGGAGTCGGCCCGCATCAGCGCCTTGCTCGGCGTTTGCCGCGCAGGCGGCGGGCGGGCGGCGGTCACGGGTCGGATGACCAACCACCCGTCCCACGGGGATCCGCAGTCGCCGCGGTGGGTACCGCCCTGTACGACGTGCGTCGCCGGTGACCACACCGGCCACTGGTGAGGACACGTTGTCTGTGGGCACGAACATGCACATCCGCAAGCGAGCCCGTGGCAGGATTGTTGTTTTCATCAATACGACTATTGCGCTTGCTGTTACAGCCCTGTGCGATCGACTGCACTCCACCAGGCGTCGCTGTGTACGGAGAACGGCTTGTCGGATATCTGCAGGGCCAACGGTGCCGTCGGCGGGGATGCATCTCCAGCCAACACAAACGGCTGGGACAGATGGACATCATTCTCGATACCGATGCTGATTTCAGCAACGCTACGCCCAACCGGAAGCACACAGGAGTTGGAAAAGTCAGATGACAGACAAACGCGTTGCGAAAGGATTTGTTCTCACTGAAATAGGTTATGACGGACTTGTCGAAATCGAGCGCGAGGTTCCGTCAGTGGGCACGACGCAGATCTTGGTCGAGATGAAAGCTGCTTCGCTTAACTTCCGCGATCTCAAAATCCTCAAAGGCGTCTACGCTGTGAAGCCCAATTTGCCCATCGTGCCTCTGTCCGATGGGTCTGCGCAGGTGATCGAAACCGGAGTCGAGGTCAGTCGATTCAAGGCCGGTGACAGAGTTCTCCCGATTTACATGGAAGGCTGGTACAGCGGTCCCGCAACGAAGGATAGACGGGGCTGGAAAGCGAAGTCTGCCGATGTTGACGGTACGGCCATCCAGTATGCGGTTTATGATCAGGAAGACATACTCCCGATCCCCGCATCGCTTTCCTATGAGGAAGCTGCGTGCCTGCCTTGTGCCGGCGCTACGGCTTGGCAGGCATTAGTTTATGTCGGCCAAGTCAAGACTGGCGATACCGTCCTGATCATGGGCAGTGGCGGCGTTTCGGTGTTGGGTTTACAAATCGCACTGATGAGCGGCGCGCGTGTGATAGCAACCTCCAGCGACGACGCGAAGCTCCAGCGACTGATCGACATGGGCGCCAGCGACGGTATCAATTACAAGAAGAACTCTAATTGGGAAGAAGAGGTTCTGAGGCTGACCAACGGTCGCGGCGTCGATCTCGTACTGGACGTGGTGGGTGCGGCGACGATCGGACAGTCGATGCGTGCGACGAAAGATGGGGGCTATGTCGGGAGTGTCGGGAACTTGAGTGGGGAATTCTCATCGGCCGCCGCAACAGAGCGCGAAATTCGTGTCGCAACCATTCCTGTCGGCTCTCGCGAAATGACGGAAGACCTGATGAGGGCACTTGATCTACACAACGTGAAACCGGTCATCGACAGAAGATTCCCGTTCAAACAATTGAGGGAAGCCCTGCAATACCTGGAAAAGGGCCAGCACTTCGGCAAAGTGGTCATATCGTTCTAGGCACCAAGTCGACCCAGCGTCGCCGATGGTCCAGTAGGGCTCGCTGTGGAAGACCGAGGTGCGGATGCACTCGGTTTGTAGAGCCCGATCACGCACTCCATCAGGCCGTTGCCATACGTATCGGCAACCGAACCGATCGACGGCCGGATGCCCTCGTCGGCGAGGTGGTCGGTGAAGGTCATGGGATATAGCCGCCACGGGTCTCGACGACGTCAGTCCTCGGCGATCGTCTCCCATCGGCTTGCCAAAGACCTCAGTAGGTCGACAATCAGTTCTTGGCCGAGGGGCCCATATCCCTCCATGAGAAGGATGTCGAGGTCCTGGGCGCGTCGGACAATCGCGTCGATTGACTCATAGCCCGCGTCGGTGAGGAATAGCAGTCGTTTACGCCCATCTTCGGCGGGCCTTTTCCTCTCGAGCCAGCCCCGTTCCACAAGGCGCTTGACGATGCTTGCCATAGTTGATCGGTCGACGGCGACTGATGCTCCGAGAGCTCCCTGCTCGACGCCAGGGTTACTCCTTACGGCCATCAGTACGGCGGCCTGAGGTCCGGTAGCGACCGGATCGACATGTTTCAGCCATGCCGACTGGTAGGCCTGGTAAAGCCGCCGCAGGAGATAACCGGGAGCGGAGACCATGTCCGGAGGAGCCTCGAGCGCATTCCGATCGTTCGTCTTCAATGTGTTGTCAAATCTATCGATCGTCACGGGTTCAGCTAACCATGTGTGACCTACGGCGGGTTGGCTCGACTTGACGGTTCGGCACGTTCGAGTGTCGGTGAGATTGGCGTGCGGTTCAGCGGCGACAGCACGCGACCTCGACGAAGAGGGCAGGGCGGGAGTGTCGTGTGCGCGTGTGCTCTCGGTACATGACAACTGCGGCCGCATAGAAGGATCGGCTGGCTGGTGTGCTCGACCATTACGGGAGGCGGCGTCGTCACTCGGTCACTTGCTGGGCGTGCCCTTCGTTGTCGGTCCACGCTGGACACGGGACAGTGGTCGGTGTCGAACTTTGCCCCGAGCTTGGGCGGCGGCACGAGCTGCGGAGCGTTGTCGATCACGCCAACGGTGCACTTCTCGGTTTTCCTCTGTCTTGGGTATTCAGTCGTGGTGATTTGCTTATTTCAGCCTTGGATATGACTTTCGGCATCCTTCCATTCGGAGTCGCGAAGTTCGTTCTTACGGGTCTTGCCTGTGGAGGTTTTGGGTAGTTCGACGAGGAATTCGACCGAACGGGGAGCCTTGTACGACGCGATCCTGGTTTTGACGTGGGCAACAAGTTCTTCGGTGCTGCCGGCGGTACCGGGATTGAGGACGACAAATGCTTTGGGCCGTTCTCCCCATTTCTCGTCGGGAACCCCGATGACAGCTACGTCGGCGACGGCGGGATGACTCATCAGCGCTTGTTCGACCTCGATGGTAGAGATGTTCTCTCCGCCCGAGATCACGACGTCCTTGGCGCGGTCGAGTAGCTGCACGTATCCGTCGGGGTGCATGACCCCGAGGTCACCGGAGTGGAACCATCCGCCTCTGAAGGCGGTAGCGGTGCCGGCGGGATCTCGGTAGTAACCCTTCATGACGTTGTTGCCCCGCATGACGATCTCGCCCATCTCGACGCCATCGGAGTCCACATCGGTGAGGCTGCCGTCATCGGCCGGCTTCTCGCGGACCACCCGCAGGTGGTCCGCCGTGAGGAAGCCGACGCCTTGCCGGGCCAGGAGACGGGATTGCTGCCCGGGATCGAGGTCGGCCCATTCGGGCTTCTCCTCGCAGACCGAGTACGGCCCGTAGGTTTCAGTGAGACCATAAACATGCACTAGTGTGGCTCCGAGGGAACGGATTTCATCGATTGTCGTCGGGCTCGGCGGTGCGCCGGCAGTAACGATCAGCAACGGGTTCGCGAGTGGGTGCGCTTGAGGTGCCGACGCCAGCAGCGAAAGCACGGTGGGTGCGCCGGCCATGTGATTGATGTGCTCGGTGTCGATCAGGGTCCAGATCGCGTCGCCGCGGACCGCACGCAGGCAGACGTGGGTGCCCGCAGCTGCGGTGACCGCCCAGGCCGAGCACCAGCCATTGCAGTGGAACATCGGCAGGGTCCACAGGTACCTGGTATCGAGCGCGAATCGCTGGTGATGCAGCTCGCCGAGCGCGTTGAGGTAGGCGCCCCGGTGGGTGTACATGACACCCTTGGGGCGGCCGGTGGTGCCGGAGGTGTAGTTGATCGCGATGGTGCGCGTCTCGTCGTCCACTTCCCACGGGATGTCTTCGCCGTCGCCGCGGGTCAACAGCCCCGTGTAGCTGGTGGTGCCGGGAACCTGCTCGTAGGTGCCGTCCTGGCTTGGGGTTTCGACGATCTCTGCGACGGTGGCGAGATTCGGATGTTCGCCGAGCCCTCGCAGAAGTCCGGCGTCACCGATAAGGATTTTGGCCTCGGCGTGATCGCAGATGTAGGAAATCTCCTCGGCGGACAGCCGGGTGTTGATCGCGACGAGGATGCCGCCGGTCAGCGGAACGGCGAAATGGGCGAACAGCATTTCGGCGCTGTTGGATGCAAGATAGGCCACCCGGTCGCCGACACGGATTCCCGAGGCGCGCAGGGCGTGCGCGAGTTGGGTGACATCGGCCGCGAATTCGGCGTACGTCCATGTGCGATCGCCGTCGATCACTGCGGTCTTGTTCGGGTGTACCTCCGCGGCCCGAGCGAGGAAACGAAGTGGGGTGAGAGGCGTATCAAGCCCAGACATGATTGATCCTTCGAAGTGGGGGGGTCGGCAAGTATCCGTCTGTTAAATCAAAACGGTGTCCGCAGCTGGATCAGCTCTACTACGGGGAGTTCGGCACCTGATGCCGTGCAGAATTATCACCGCCGGATAGCGGGTGTGTAGGTCGATCGGCTCGCCTCGAACGTGGCGATGTCGAACTCGTGTCGAAGAGTCAATCCTATGTCGTCGAGGCCCTCGATCAAACGCCACCGGGTGTAGTCGTCGATGGTGAACGGCACAGTTAAATCCTTCGTGGAGATCAGCCGCGTACCAAGATCGACCGTCAGTTCCGTACCCGGACTGTGCTCGAGCGTGCTCCACAGCAGTTCGACGTCAGCCCGTTCGACAGTCGCGGCAAGGAGCCCCACCTTTGATGCGTTTCCCTTGAAGATTTCACCGAAACGGGAAGCGATCACGACACGAAACCCATAGTCCATCAGTGCCCACACCGCATGTTCGCGGGACGATCCGGTTCCGAAGTCGGGACCGGCGACGAGCACGCTACCGCGAGAGAAGGGCTCGACATTGAGGATGAATCCTGGGTCCGATCGCCAAGTGGCGAATAGCGCGTCCTCGAATCCGGTGCGGGTGACACTTTTCAGATATTCACCGGGGAGGATTTGGTCGGTGTCGACATCGGACGCGCGTAGTGGTGTTCCGACTCCGGTGTGGGTGGTGAAGGCGTGCATCTTGTCTCCTGGACCTATCCGACGCGGATCGGTCGGTGAGTTTCGGCGTGGTTTAGGGGGACGAGGTCGGTCGGCGAGGAAAGCGTTCCGCGCACCGCCGTTGCGGCGGCCACGAGCGGTGAGACCAGATGGGTACGGGCAGACCTGCCCTGGCGCCCTTCGAAATTTCGGTTGGACGTGGACGCGCTGCGCTGTCCTGGTGAAAGCTGGTCAGGGTTCATGCCGAGACACATCGAACACCCGGCCGCACGCCATTCCGCGCCTGCGTCGGTGAACACTCGATCGAGGCCTTCCTCTTCGGCCTGCGCTTTGACCGACATCGAGCCTGGAACGACAAGCATCCTGACGGAGTCGGCGATCCGTCGGCCGGAGAGCACCGACGCGGCGGCACGCAGATCCTCGATGCGGGCATTGGTGCAGGATCCAATGAAGACGACGTCGATACCGATGTTGCGCAACGGGGTCCCTGGCGATAGACCCATGTAGTCGAGGGCCTTGCGGGCAGAGATTGCTTCACGCTCGTCCGTCATGTCCGCTGGATCGGGTACGACAGATTCGAGTGGAAGCCCCTGCGCGGGGTTGGTGCCCCAGGTGACAAACGGCGTCAGCGAGGACGCGTCGATGTAGACGACTTGGTCGAAGTCGGCGTCGTCGTCGGTGTGTAGCTCCCGCCACGTCTCGACCGCTCGATCCCAATCGCGGCCGCTCGGCGCGTATCGGCGGCCGCGAAGGTATGCGAACGTGGTGTCATCGGGTGCAACCATCCCCGCTCGACCGCCCGCCTCGATCGTCATGTTGCACATGGTCATCCGCGCTTCCATCGACATCTTCCTCACCGCCTCGCCTCGGTATTCGAGGACGTATCCGGCACCGCCGCCGGTACCGATCCGAGCGATGACGGCGAGGATGACATCTTTGCTGGTCACGCCGGGAGGCAATTCTCCCTCGATCTCGACGGCCATGGTCTTGAAGGGCCGGATCGACAGGGTCTGGGTAGCGAGAACGTGTTCGACCTCCGACGTTCCAATGCCGAAGGCGAGTGCGCCGAAGGCACCGTGTGTGGAGGTGTGTGAGTCGCCACAGACCACGGTAGTTCCCGGATGAGTGAGTCCAAGTTGTGGACCGATGACGTGCACGATGCCCTGTCCCTCGTGTCCCATCGAGAACAGTTTGATGCCGAACTCCTCACAGTTACGACGCAGCGTTGCAACCTGTGTCGCGGAGATCGGGTCGGCGATCGGAGCAAGGATGTCTACAGTGGGAACGTTGTGATCTTCTGTGGCGATCGTGAGGTCTGGTCGTCGAACTGTGCGACCGGCAAGGCGAAGGCCTTCGAACGCTTGCGGGCTGGTGACCTCGTGCACGAGATGGAGATCGATGTACAGGAGGTCTGGTTCTTGACTGAGCCCCGGACGAACCACGTGCCGCGACCAGACCTTTTCTGCAAGTGTTCGACCAGAACCACTCGTCGACGTGGACTGCTTCATTCTCGGTCACCTTTCAAGGAGGGGTGTGGGCGGGGCGTCATGCGTCGCTGAGGTCGACGGTGCGGTTGTCGCCGATCCGGTATGCGCAGATGGCGCTGAGTGTGCAGAATGCTGCGAGCATGATCGAGACA
>NZ_JBHWUE010000066.1:0-54661 GCF_042738615.1 Rhodococcus sp. NPDC059968 | reverse complement strand
CGGCCTCGAAGAACCATAGGGGGACGGCGTCGACGGGCGACCACCACACCATTTTCAGCCCGGAACGGGCGTCCCACCAGGGACAATTTGGCTAGATGTCAGTAATTCGAGGCTGAACTGTGAGAGAAGCGGACACCTCACTCAGAGTCAGCGGTCCAGCATCGGATGTCAACAGGACCTGGAAGGAACGGGGCCCTCGATCTCGCCCAGCGCCCTCTGACGACCCACGCGGACTGGCTAGACGACTTTTCGTTCCGAGTTTCGTGGCGCGGCTTCGATGGGTCGACGCTGCCATTCCGCCCAGTCGGTGGTGGTTGCGGCGGCGGCGTCGAGAAGGAGCGGGAGGTATTTGTCGGTGAGGGTCTCGACGGATGTTTCGGCGGCGTGCACGGTGACGTTCATGGCTGCGCGGACTACTCCGTGGCCGTCGCGGACCGGCACGGCGATCGAGCGGACGCCGGGGGCGAGGTCCTGGTCGGCGAGTGCCCAGCCGCGTTCTCTGGTCTCGGCGAGCAGATCGTCGATCTGCGACGGCGTGTAGTCGCGCGTCGATAGGCCGGAGCGGCTGGGCTCATCGAGTACGGCGCGTGCGGATTCCGGGCTGAGCGCGGCGAGGAGGACCCTTCCCTGCGAGGTGACCAGGGCGGGGAACCGGGTACCGATGTCGACGCGCAGGGCGATGAGTTTCGGTACGGCCACGCGGGCGACGTAGACGATGTCGGAGCCGTCGAGTTGGGCCATCGAGGACGATTCGCCGGTATGTGAGACAAGTTCCTCGAGGTGCGGCCGGGCCATGTCCCACAGGTTCAGGGCGCCGATGTAGGCCATTCCGAGTTCGAGAACGCGGGGAGTGAGGGTGTAGCCGCTGTGCCCGGAGCGCACGTAGCCGAGCTCTTCGAGGGTGAGCAGGATGCGCCGTGCGGTGGGGCGGGCGAGGTCGGTTTCCTTGGCCACCTCACTCAGGGACATCACCGGCCGGTCGGGGGAGAAGATTTTCAGCACGTGCAGACCCCTGGCCAGGGCCTCGATGAAATCAGGCCCGGTCCCTCGTTCGGCCATTGCGGCCCCCTTCGGTGTGTGTCGTTCGATCTCCAGTATTAGCTCGAGCCGACCCCGCTCGACGATGCCGCATCGGCGTCTGCTCTCACAGTCGACGGACTCTATGACGCTTGACACATCGTTTCGAGCGGGGCATTCTTGAACTTACACCAACGGACCACTGTCCGCTAGACGGACAATAATCTTTTGAACAGCACTTTTGCCGTTGAGAGATCGTTCGGGTGAATCAAAACTGAAGATGTGCAGCGCGACGCCGCGAACGCACCGATGACGGTGAGGCGGCTGAGTTCTCCAAGACGAACCCGGGGAAGGGCATTCGCTGACCCGCGCCCTGCACGAGCACCCACACCCCGCCTGCGGTCGGGCGGACAACGAAGAACCTCGAAAGGATCACCAGCGATGAAAACCTACGACGTCGTCGTCATCGGTTTCGGACCTGTAGGGCAGATGATGAGCACCCAGCTCGGCCAGGCCGGGCACTCGGTTGCGGCATTCGAAGCCCACGAAACCCTCTACGGGCTGTCCCGGGCCGGCCACATGGACGACGAGATCGTGCGCACGCTGCAGAAGATCGGGATCGTCGAGGAGTTCAAGTCCGACGCGGTGCCGTGGGAGATGTATGACATGCGCACAAAGGCGTTCGACGGCGACCTGCTGCTGCGCCTGGACTGGAGCACGACCGGCCCGCACGGGCACCGTGGGCACTGGATCTTCTACCAGAACTACCTCGAGCTCGCGATGAACGGCGCCGTCAGCGAAACCGGCAACGTCGACGTCACCATGGCCACCAGGGCGGTGGGCTTCGAGCAGGACGAGGAGGGTGTCACCGTCACCCTCGAGAGCCGCAAGACCGGCGAACGCACGCAGGTGCGCGCCAAATACCTGGTGGCCGCGGACGGGGCGAACAGCTCCATCCGCGAAGCCCTCGGCATCAAGAGCTGGGTCGGCAACTGCGACTACGAACAGCTCGTGGTCGACTGTAAAGAGAAGCACAAGTTGAACTTCGAGTTCGACAACGGCCAGTTCGCCGATCCGGCCCGACCGGGCTGCCTGTTCCAGCTCGGTGCCCAGCATCACCGCTGGGAATGGACCCTGCTGCCCGGTGAGAAGCCGGAAGACTTCACCGAAGAACGCGTCTGGGAGTTGCTGTCCCCGTGGGTGGGACCCGACGACGTGGAGATCCTGCGCCGCCCGGTCTACCGGTTCCGCGAGGTCGTCGCCGAACACTGGCAAGACCGGCGGGTCTTCCTCGCGGGCGATGCCGCCCATGTGTTGTGGCCGTTCGCCGGCGAGGGCATGTGCAACGGCATCCGCGACGCCTCGTCGCTGGCCTGGCGATTCGACCTGGTGCTCAAGGGGCAGGCGTCCCCGCAGATCCTCGACAGCTACACCGCCGACCGCAAACCCATCTTCGTGGCATGGATGAACCTCTCCCGTGAGATCGGTCTGCCCTGCGTCGTCACCGATCCCGCGATCGCCGAGATGCGCGATCAGGGCATGAAGGCGGCACTGGCGGATCCGTCGCTGATCCCGCCGTTCCCGCAGATCCCCGGCCCCACCTCCTTCGTCCGCCCCGACGACCCGACCGCCGGCACGGTCGGCTACCAGGGGATGGTGCAGGTCGACGGATCGACCGGCCTGTTCGACGACCTCGTCGGCAAGGGCTGGGTGCTACTGACCACCGACGCCGCCGCCCTGACGTCGTTGACCGACCGGCAGCGCGACTTCGTCGACCGGATCGGCATCGTCACCGCCCACGTCGGCGCCCTCGGCTCCGGCGCCCCGGTGATCGACGTGGACGGCACCTACAGCACCTGGCTGACCGAACTGGGCCGTACCACCGTCCTGGTCCGACCCGATTTCTGGCTGTTCGGCAGTGTGGCCGACCCGGCCGATGCCGGCCTACTGCTCGACTCGCTGGCCGACGGCTTCGCCGGCCGCTTCCCCGCCCCCGCACCGGTTCCGCAGCCCGACGCCCAGCCCGCCACGGTCTAGGCGATGACGAATACCGAACACGACACCACCGCCGCCGCCGACACCGCGCCGTGGCAGGCGGAGGTCGACGCCCACAAGCGGGCCATGCCGCTGCAGCGGCTGATCGGCAACGGCATGGACTACGCCGACGTGACCGAGCTGTACGGCCTCGCCGACTCCGGGGTGCCCTGGGCCGACGCCGGCGCCCGGGTCGGCGCGCGGATCGCCGCAGGCGCTGCGGACGCGGCGGCGGCCGGGCACCTGCTCACCGCCCGCGCCGACTATTTACGCGCCAGCGCCTGTTACCGGGTCGGGCAGGTCCCGCTGCCGGACACCGATCCCCGCAAGAAACCGATGTACCACAAGCTGATCGAGTATTACGGGGCCGCAGGCGCTCTCGCCGATCCGCCGGTCGAGCACGTCGGAATCGCGTACCAGGACGCCGAACTGCGCGGCTGGTTGCTCCGCCCGGCCGGGGTGAGCAGACCGCCGGTGGTCATCGTGATGGGCGGGTTCGACGGGTGGCGCGAGGAATACCACGTCGGGGCAACGTATCTGCTCGCCCGCGGGGTGGCGGTGCTCCTCGTCGACGGCCCCGGCCAGGGCGAAACCCGGGTGCTGCAGGGCCTGCACCTGACCCAAGGAGTGGAGAAGGCGTTCTCCGCGATGGTCGATCACCTGCAGGCCGACGAGCGGTTGGCGGACCGGGTCGGTATCTGGGGCAACAGCATGGGCGGATTCCTCGCCGCCCTGGTCGCCGCCACCGACCCCCGGATCGCGGCGTGCGCCGTCAACGGCGGCACCGTCCGGCCGGCGGAGATCCTCGACCGCTACCGCCGGTTCATCACCAAGGTGCAGGCCCTGCTGGGCATTTCCGATCCGGACGAGGCCCGGTCGGTGATGGAGACCTTCGTGCTGACCGAATCGGCGCTGTCGGCACTGACCTGCCCGCTGCATGTCATGCACGGCACCCCCGATCAGGTGTTCCTGATCGACAGCGCCCGCGCCCTCTACGACGGTGCCGGATCGACCGACAAGACCTGGAGTGAGTTCCCGGACGGCGATCACTGCATCTACAACCACTCCCACGACAAGCACACCCGCATCGCCGACTGGTTCGCCGACCGGCTCAACGACGAAGGAGACCCCCGATGACCAGCGCGAAGACCACCGAGGTTCCGCAGGGCCGCATCCTGATCCAGGGCGCGCACCTGCTCACCCAGGACGACGAGCTCGGCGACTTCATCGGCGACGTCCTCATCGACGACGGCAAGATCGTCGAGGTCGGCTCCTCGCTCGATGCCACCGGCGCCACCGTTATCGACGGCACCGACCGCGCCGTGCTGCCCGGTTTCGTCGACACCCACCGGCACACCTGGCAGGGCGCGATCCGTCAGGTCGGCACCGGCTGGGACTTCCCGAAATACCGTCAGCACATCCAGGTGACCTGGGGCCCGCAGTTCGCCCCCGAGGACGTCTACATCGGCAACCTCGTCGGTGCGCTCGGTGCCCTCGACGCCGGCATCACCACCCTGCGCGACGAATCGCACATCCAGAACAGCCCCGAACACACCGACTCCGCGATCACCGCGCTGCGGGACTCCGGCATCCGCGGCGTCTTCGCCTTCGGGTGGCCGTCGATCGACTCGAACAAGTGGATGCTGCGCGGCGAGGCCACCCACCCCGAGGATATCCGGCGGGTGCGATCGGAGGTGCTGGCGGACGACGACGCCCTGGTCACCCTCCAGGCCATGCTCCGCGGACCCGAGCTGTCCACCCTCGAGGTCACCACCCAAGACCTCGCGATGGCCCGCGAACTGGGCATCCGGTCGAGCATGCACGTCGGCAACGGGCCGTGGGGGCCGCAGTTCCGCGGCATCGGGTCCCTGGGCGATGCCGGACTGCTCGGGGAGGACCTGCTGTTCATCCACTGCTGCACGAGCGATGACGAGGAACTGAAGATGCTCGCCGATTCCGGCGGCCACGCCTCGGTCTCCGCGGCGGTCGAGGCGGTCCTGCCCGGTCTCGGTGCCCCCGCCACCGGACGCCTGCTGGCCAACGGGATTCGGCCCAGCCTGAGCATCGATACCGAGGCCTCGGTCGCCGGGGACATGTTCAACGTCATGCGCGCCGCCTTGTCGGCGCAGAACGTGGGCATCAGCATCGACCCCGCCACCTACGACACCCTGCCCGCCTTCACCCCCGCCGACCTGCTGGCGATGGCCACCATCGAAGGCGCCCGCGCCTCGGGCCTGGACCACAAGACCGGCAGCATCACCGTTGGCAAGGACGCCGACCTGATAGTGCTCCGGCTCGACGACGCCAACCTGCTGCCCGCCAACGACGTTGCCGCGAGCATCGTCGGTGCCGGGCACCCCGGCAACATCGACACCGTCCTGGTGGCCGGGCAGGTCCGCAAGTACCAGGGGCGGCTCGTCGGCCTCGACCTCGGCGGCATCCGCCGGCGCGCCGAGGCCTCCCGGGACCGGCTGTTCGCCTTCGACCTCGTCGAGGGCTGACCCGCTCCCACCGGACCCCGCCGGGGTCACTCGAAAGGAAATGTCACGTGAGCTCGCAATCCACGACCGGTCCGCGGCCGCCGCGGCCCCTCGACGGCATCGTCATCGCCGACTTCTCCCGGGTCCTCGCCGGCCCCTACGCCACCATGCTGCTCGCCGACATGGGCGCCGAGGTGATCAAGGTCGAAAGCCCCGGCGGGGACGACACCCGATCCTGGGTGCCCCCGGTCCGCCCCGACGGGGTCTCCACCTACTACTCGGCGATCAACCGGAACAAGAAGTCGATCGTCCTCGACTTCAAGGACCCCGACGACCTCGCCGTCGCCCACGCCCTCTCTGCCCGCGCCGACATCGTGGTCGAGAACTTCAAGCCCGGGGGCCTCAAGCGGTTCGACCTCGACTACGACTCGGTCAAGGAACGCAACGAGACGGTGATCTACTGCTCGATCAGCGGATTCGGCTCCGCCGAGGGCGCATCCCTACCCGGGTACGACCTGATCGTGCAGGCGATGTCGGGGTTGATGAGCCTGACCGGCGACCCGGACGGGCCCGCCTACCGCGCCGGGATCAGCGTCTTCGACGTGATGGCCGGTCTGCATTCGACGATCGGAATCCTTGCCGCCCTGCGGCACCGGTCGATGACCGGCAAGGGCCAGAACATCGAGACGAGCCTGCTCGCGTCGGCGATGAGCGGGCTGGTCAACCAGACCTCCGCCTACGTCGCCGGTGGGGTCACCCCGAACCGGATGGGCAACGCCCACCCGAGCCTGTTCCCCTACGAGCCGCTGCCGACCGCGGACAACGATCTGATCGTCACCGCCGGCAACGACGGCCAGTTCCGCAAGCTCGTCGAGGTCCTCGGCGTTCCCGAACTGGCCGACGACGAACGGTTCGCCCGCAACGCCGACCGCACCGAGCGGCGGGAGGAACTGCGCCCGTTGCTCGTCGAACGGCTGAAAACCCAATCGGCGGAGCACTGGTTCGCCAAACTCAACGAGGTCGGCGTCCCCAACGGGCCGATCAACACCATCGCCCAGGGCGTGCAGTACGCCGAGAAGCTCGGCCTGGCACCGATCGTGCAGGTCGGCCCGGCCGGGCAGAGTGTGCCCGGGGTGCGCAACCCGATCTCGTTCTCGGGAATCGAACCCCGCTACGACCTGGCCCCACCCACCCTCGGCCAAGACACCGACGAGATCTGCTCCTGGCTGGCCGCCACGGCAGCCGCAGCGTACGGAGAGAAATGACCACCACCGACCCCACCACACCCCGGTACCCCACCTCCCTGGGCACCTCCACCGCCACCGAAATCAACCTCCTCGGCCACGACCTGGCCGGCGATCTCATGGGCAAGGTCGGCTTCGGGGAACTCGCCTTCTGGCTGGTCGCGATGCGCCGACCCAGCCCCGGGGAACTGCGGGTCTTCGAATCCGTCCTCGTCGCCCTCGCCGACCACGGGTTCACCCCCACCGCCATCGCCGCCCGGGTGACCTACCTCAGCGCCCCCGATTCCCTGCAAGGGGCGATCGCCGCCGGTCTGCTCGGCGGCGGCTCCCGCTTCCTCGGCGTCACCGAGGACTGCGGACAGTTCCTGCACACCGCCCTGAACGCCCACGAAGGACCGCTGCCGGCAACCGAGGAGGAGTGGGACCAGATGGCGCTCGATGCCATCGCCCGCCAGAAGAAGCTCGGCAAACACGTTCCCGGCCTGGGCCATCCCAACCACAAGGACGGCGACCCCCGCACCCCCGTGCTGATCGGCATCGCCACCGAGGAAGGGCTACGCGGCCCGCACCTGCGACTGTTCGAGGCGATCGGCCGGATGAGTGAACGCGGCGTCGGACGCGCTCTGCCGCTCAACGGTGCCGGGGTGTGCGGGGCCGCCCTGGCGGATTTGGGTCTGCCGGTCGAACTGCTCCGCGGCTTCGCCCTGCTGGCCCGGTGCGCCGGGTTGCTCGGCCAGATCGCCGAAGAACGCCGCAACCCGATCGCCCACGACATCTACATGAGCGTCGACCGCAACGCGGTCTACGTCGACCCCGACACCACCGCCGATCCGGCCCACTGACCACCCTATTCACGAAACTGACATTCAAGGAGACGACGATGGCCTTCGTCAACGAGGACAACATCACCGACCTCGCCATCAAACGGTGGTCCACCGCCCGGTCCCCGCGGGTGGCCGAGCTGATGACGGCGTTGGTGCGACACATCCACGACTACGCCCGCGAAGTGGAGCTGACCTCCGACGAGTGGATGGCGGCCATCGAATGGCTCACCGCCACCGGGCAGATCAGCAACGACAAACGCCAGGAGTTCATCCTGGCCTCGGACGTGGTCGGGCTGAGCATGCTGGTGGTGCAGATGAACAACCGCTTCGCCGAACAGGCCACCCCGGCCACGGTCCTCGGACCGTTCCACATCGACGGATCCCCGCCGGCCCCGTTCGGCTTCGACATGTCCGAGGGCATCGCGGGCACCCCGCTGTTCATCACCGGCAAGGTCACCGGCACCTCCGGCACCCCGATCCCCGGCGCCGTCCTCGATGTCTGGCAGGCCGACGCCTCGGGCACCTACGAAGCGCAGATGCCCGAGATCGACGAAGCCCGCCTGCGGGCGAAGTACCAGGCCCGCGAGGACGGCACCTACTGCGTGCGCACCATCGCCCCGCTCGGCTACACCATCCCGATGGACGGCCCGGTCGGCACACTCATCGAGCGGACCGAGATCAGTGAGTACCGGCCCGCGCACGTGCACTTCATGTTCGAGCAGCCCGGATACAAGAAACTGATCACCCACCTGTTCCAGAAGGACACCGACTACCTCGACAGCGATGTCGTCTTCGGCGTCAAGGACGCGCTGATCGTGCCGTTCATCGAGCACGCCCCCGGCCCGGCCCCGGACGGGCAGGTCATGGAGGAGCCGTTCCTCATCGCAAACTTCGACTTCGCCCTCCAACCCGCCAGCTAGCGGCGTCCCCCGCACTTGCCGGCCGGGCCTCTCCCCGCGGAGCGCCTGGGCCCGGCCGGCAACCCCCCTGTCCCGTCACCCTGGAAAGGCCCCTCCATGGAGCCGTTTCACACCTGCACCGCGATCGCAGTGCCGCTGCGGCGCAGCAACGTCGACACCGACCAGATCATCCCGTCGAAGTTCATGAAACGCATCACCCGCACCGGCTACGACGACGGACTGTTCGCCCAGTGGCGCACCAAGCCCGACTTCGTCCTCAACACCGCCCCGTTCAATCGGGGCCGCATCCTGATCGCCGGACCCGACTTCGGCACCGGATCCTCCCGCGAACATGCAGTCTGGGCACTGTGGGACTACGGATTCCGGGCCGTGCTCTCCGCCCGATTCGCCGACATCTTCCGCACCAACGCCGGCAAAGCCGGTCTGCTCTGCGCCGAAGTCCCCCAACCCGACATCGAACGCCTGTGGAAAAGCGTCGAGGCCGAACCGGCCCGGCCCCTCACCGTCGACCTGCGAACATGCACCATCACCACCGGAACCCACACCATTCCGTTCGACATCGACGACTACACCCGCTGGCGCCTACTCGAAGGCCTCGGCGACATCGACCTCACCCTCCGCCACGCGGCCGTGATCGACGCCTACGAGCGTTCCCGACCGCGATGGAAACCCACCACGTCAGCAGGCCACGAGGCCACCGAAGGCACTCGCCCAACCTGACTGTCGGTCTCGGTGGAACCTACACCTGAGGGGGTCGCGAAAGGGCCTGAGCCTCGACGCGGCTGAGCCAGCCGTCCGACCAGGGATATAGCGCTGGAGCCTGGACCTCGCACATGCGCGCTGAGGTGCGCAGGTGTTGGCCGGTGGTGCCGATACCTCCGGACAGCAGCAGGTCGTCGGCGTCGGTCTCGTGCAGTTGAACGTACGTTCGCGCCGCCACGAACAGTGGACGCGCCGCGACAGGGATCGGATGCACAGTCGGACGACGATAGTGGCGGCGCCCGACCGCACCGCTCAGCACAAGCGCGCTAGCATCGCTGGTCAGGGCACTAACTGGAATGGATGCAAGGTGTGGTGCGGGACTGCCGGTGCACAGCAGCGCCGCGAGCGCGGCGGCATGTGTTGGGCTGGGGATCACCGAGCGAATACGGTCGGTGGTCTGCTCGGTAACCGGCACGGTGGTCAGTCCGGGTCCGACACTGAAAGCCAGATTCGGAGGTAGTCCGACGCGGATTCCGTGCATGTGCAGACCGCGTTGGGCACCGCGCAACCGCGCCACCGTGTGGCCACGGGATGGACTCTCGGCCGCCAGCGCGCCGAGGAATCGCAGCAGAGCGACACGGTCCGTGCCCGGCGTCGCCGCCTGCGACAGGCCTTCCCCAGAAGCGGCATCAGCAGCTTGTTCGGTGTGGGCGCGCTCGCCGAGCGAACAGTGGGCTGCCCACCGGCAACCGGCTCGCATGCCCGAGTTGTACACGGCATCGATGCGCGCGAAGTCCTCTGACGAGTGTTCCCGACGTGCCGCGGCCCGGAAGTCGCCGGCGTCCGCGCCGAGCACGATCGGCAACGGCGAGATCACCGTGCCCGTCGAGGGAACCGCCGCCGTCCCGGGTGTTGCCATCGCAGCGACGACGGCGGCATGGTCACCGGTGATCCGCACCGGATACCCGATGACGTCGCGTACGCCGACCGTGTGGGCATGCCAGACCAGTACCAGATGCACACCGGTGGCATGGTGAAGTGTGAGGAGCCGCTGCCGTTGTGCTGCAGTGAGGCGGTGAGCGCGCAGCACCACCAGGTGCGCGATCTGTTCTGCAGCCATCCACGCTGTTACCGCCCGCCACGCGCGCGCAGCGCTGTCGAGCCGGTACGCGGCCAGTCGCGCCGGTGAGTGCCCCAACGCGACGAACAGATCTGCGGCCAAGGATTTCTCGCTCCTGGTCGCCGGGGTGGGGTGCACGGTAACGACCCCACCGGCCGGGCAGTGGGCCGCGAGCAGGGCGCGCGTCACCATGACGTCGTCCCACGGATCCTCCAGCACGGTGATCGACGCTGCCCGCTCGCCGCGGGGGGCTGTGGGCGCCGGCGGATGTGCAGTCATCGACTGCGGCCGGACAGTTTCGAGAACACCCAACCGAGCACCTCCTGGTCGACCTCAACACGGTCGAGTCGGTGTAGTGCGCGTTGGGTGTGTGCGGTGATCTTCGCCCAGGATCGGAAGTTGCCGTGTCCGGCGTGTGTGTCGGCGAACGTGATCACCTCCGGCGTCGCCGTCTCCCAAATCGGGTGGAAAGCGGGAATCACGCGCAGGACCTGCTCGGAGCTCATCCGCCGAAATTCTTGCCAGACGAAGATCCGCGAACTGAGCATCGGCTCGCGGCGCAGCACTTGGTAGCAGTCTCCGCCGCCGACGAACACGATCGCGATGTCGGTGTGCAGGTCGTCCCATAGGTGTCGCCAGTATTCGAAGCACTCCCTCGACATCCACTGGGCCTCGTCACAGACCAGCACCCGAAATTTCTCGGACAGAACGTCCTTGAGGATCCGATCGAACTCGATTGGTTTCGCCGGCGGCGGCCCGCTGACCGCGAGGGCGTCGAAGAGCGTGTGGCGGATGTCCCGCGGGGTCGGACGCGCACGGAATTGCACTCGACATACTGCCTCCGGAACGAGGTCCCGTAGGGACGCGTTCACCGAGAGTGTCTTGCCGAGGCCGGCGTCGCCATGCACACACATCATGGCTTTGGTGTCGATCACGTCGGCGAGGTTGTCGCGGGTGGCGAGCAGGGTATCGGTCGCCACGATATGTGCACCGGACAGTCCGAGGAAGTGGTCGGGCGACTCATCGGCGTCCACAGGCGTCGCCGGGGTGCCTGTCATGACGACTTCGGCTCGTCACCGGCGGCGGTGTCTCTGGGTCGCACCCATCCCAGTGGTGGTGAGCTGAGGGGGAGCAGGCCTGGCCGGGCCCACCGGAGAAGGTCGGAGTCGTGGACGTCGGCGAGTTCGGCTGTCGCTTCCTCGACAGTCAGCGCCTCGAGTCGCTGTGCCGGCGCCGGGACCGTCGTGGCTGCGTACCGCACGCGCCGAGCCCGCTCCGCGGCCGCCAGATCGGCCCGCAACTGACGGGCTTTGCGGGCTCGGGTGCGGCGCACCGCGGCAATAGTGTGCGCGGACGCCTGGTCGGCCAGCTCCGCGGTACCCAGATGAGCGTTGGTGCGGCAGTCGAACACCTCGATCTCCTGGTCGTGGTGGGGCATATATCGCAATCGAACGCTGGTGCCGACCAAGCCCGTCATCCAATCGGCAACGTAGAAGCGGCCACGGCCGAACGCGATGCCCTTGTTTGTGATCTTGCGCTGTTGACGGTGGTCTTCGAGGGTGAACATCCACAGCGTGGCGTCGTCGATCTCCGTGATCGGTGTCGGGTCGGCCTCCCACGACTGCAGAGGGGTCCGCTAGTCCAACTCGGCGATCGTATGCTCGCAGTTCCACCAGTCCACCCAGGCCAGCACCTCGGCGACGAAGGCCTCGAACGTCAATGCCGGCTGCTCGGGATCCACTGGTGCGCCGTTGATTTCCTCCTGGCGATGGGTGTACCGGGGAAGGCCCGCGAACAGTATCCGCTCCACAGCACCGTTGATCGTCTCCACCGTGCCCTTCAGATGTGGGGTGTATCCGGGCAGAGGAACCATCCGCACTGCGAAGACGCCGAGAGCCTCGGTCACGGTCCGAGAAAGGAAGTCCTTGCCTCGGTCGAGTCGCACCTGGGCGGGTAGACCCCCCGCGGGACCGTACGGTGGACGCCTCAGCACGGCCGCCCGCAGTGCGGCCAGAACGCTTTCCCGGTTCGGGTGGCGCGGAGTGACCGCGGTCCCGAGAATCACATCGTGACAGGCATCCACGAACCACGTCACCCAAGGCTTCACCAGCCGACCATCGACCTCGACCTGCACCGGCGCCTCGACATGATCGGCCTCCCACGCTGCGTTCCGGAACGAAGCCGGCCGCTGAAGAAAGACATCGAACTTCCGTCGATCACGTTCACCTCCGCGCAGGCCCGCCAAATCACCGGGCGTGACGTCCTCTCGTATCGCGCGGTGCAGCGTGGACAAGCTCGGCGCCGTTGGACCACCGGCGTTTTCCTGCTGCACGAGTTCTCGATGTAGTGCCGAAGCGTTGCCGCGCCAATACCCCAACCGCACCCGCAACTCATCGTCGATCCGGAAGCGGTCGCGCTCCCCCACCTCGACCGCCGCCGCGCGCCGGGCCGCCACCCACCGCCACACCGTCCGCTCCGCCACACCCAGCGCTGACGCGGTCAACACAACATGCTCGCTAGACAACTCGCCCTGCCGATCGAGCTGAGCCAACCGGTCAGCTGCAGCGCCACGAAGCGCACGCACACCCTCATCGAGCACCACGCACCCAGTCGATCAGGACAACCCGACCGAGAACTGGACTACTGACATCGCCGTGACGAACCACTACTGACATTTCAGTTACGACTCGCAGCTACTGCCCAGACGGTTGAGGGATCCGACAGATGAGCCGCCGCGTCTGTCACCGCTGGTGAACGACATCCGTCGTGCTGAAACTTGTGATCGAGTGCCGTGGCAGGTCGGCCAGCTCGGCAGCCGACCTGCCGGTGAGGGCTTGCTTACGTGAGGGCTGCGGAGTTACGCCAGGCCGGTGCAATGCTGTCGGCCGTACTGACCAGTTGGGTTGCGACGGCTCGCAATGCGGCGGCGAACTCGCGGGGTCGCTCCATGAATGGCAGGTGGTATCCGGGGAACTCCGCCCAAGGCAGGTTCAACCGTTCGGCAATGACGATCGAGGGGGTGAAGTAGTTGCAGCCCCGGTCTTCGCTGCCCGCCGCCATCACGATCGGCACACCGCAGGAGGCCAGTGCGTCCCAGTCGGGTGTGTAGTCACCGAACGCGGCGAACTCGTTGGTGAACAGGTGGGTGATGTTTCCGAGGAACCGTTCGTGTACGTCGGTGGGCCAGGGGTATGTGCCCTCTCCACGCACGGACTGCACGAAGCGCGCGCCGGCGGCCATGACGCCGTCGTCTTCGGCGACTGCGAGTACCTCGTCGAAGAAGCCGCGGTCGGGGTCGTCGTCGGGCAGGAGACCGACGAGGGGCGGCTCGTGCGCGATAAGCCCCCGCACGGCGGTGGGGAAGGCGGCGGTTAGTTCCAGACCGATGATGGCGCCGCCGCTGTTTCCGAAGACGAGTGCACGGCCATCGGCTAGTTCGTCGATGAGGGCTTTGGTGTCCTGAGCTTGTTCGCGCATCGTGGTCTGGGCATCTGTGCGTCCAGTGCTGCGCGAATTGCCTCGCCGGTCGTAACTGATGACGGTGAACGAGTTCTCCAGGAGGCCGGCTGCTTCCGAGTAGAAGCCGGCGTCCCCGCCCGCACCGCTGATCATGAGCAGGGCTGGACCCTGCCCGCGCACTTCGTAATACAGGTCCGCGCCGTCCACGTGCACTGTTCCGTTGAGCATTGTGATGACCTTCTTCGGTGATCCGCCGCAGTTGGGGCGGTGGTGATAAATCGAGTATTCGCTTCTGGGCGAGAATTGGGGGTTAACCGAGGTACACGGACTTCAGTTGCTGGTAGTTGGCGAGGGCTTCGGGGCCGAGTTCGCGGCCGACGCCGCTGGCCTTGACGCCCCCGAAGGGGGCGGTGGGCTCGGGCAGATAGGTGTTGATGCCGATGGTGCCGGTCTGCACCCGCTTCGCCACCGCGAGGCCGCGGTCGGGGTCGTTGGTCCACACCGTTCCGCCGAGCCCGTAGTCGGAGTCGTTCGCGATGCGGACGGCCTCGTCGTCGTCGGCGTAGGGAATCACCGACAGCACTGGGCCGAAGATCTCTTCCTGGGCGATGGTGTGGTTGTTGTCGACGTCGGCGAAGATCGTCGGTTCGACGAACCACCCCGTGTCCCGGTCGGCGGGCCTGCCGCCGCCGATGGTGACGCGGGCGCCGTCACCGCGACCCTTGGCGATGTACCGCTCGACGCGCTCGCGCTGCGCCGCGGTGGCCATCGGACCGATCTGAGTGGTGTCATCGAGGGCGTCACCGACCTTCAGTGCGCCGGCGAAATCGGTGAACAGATCCACGATCTCGGAATACCGCGACCGGGGTGCGAGCACCCGGGTACCGAGGAAGCAGGTCTGCCCGTTGTTGAGAAGCGTTGCGGTGAAGAGTTTCTCGGCCACCGTCTGCAGATCGAGGCCGGCGTCGTCGAGGACGATGGCCGCAGACTTGCCGCCCAACTCCAGCGTGACCGGCCGCAGCAACCTGCCGCACACCTCGCCGATGGACCGGCCGGCCGCGGTGGAACCGGTGAAGCTGATCTTGTCCACACCCGGGTGCGCGACCAGGTGAGCGCCCACTTCGCGGCCACCGGGCACGATGTTGACCACACCGGCCGGGATCCCGGCCTCGACCACGGCCTCGGCGAACACGAAGGCGTCGAGGACGGTTTCCGGGGACGGCTTGATCACCAGCGTGCACCCGGCCGCCAGCGCGGGCGCGTACTTGAACGCGGCGAGGGTCTGCGGGAAGTTCCACGGCACGATCGCCCCGACCACACCGATCGGTTCACGCAGGACGAGGGTGTTGCCCCCGAGCAGTCCGGGGCGGGTCTCCTCGAACGCCGACTCCCGGGCCAGCCCGGCGTAGTAGCGCAGCAGGACCACCGGGAACGCGCCCTCCAGCTGCCGGGCCACGGCAACCGGCATGCCGTTCTGCGCGCTCACGCACTGCACGACGGCCTCGGCGCGGCGCTCGAGCGCATCGGCGAGCCGTTCCATGGCGGCGGCGCGGTCGGCCGGAGCCCACTGCGCCCACCCGGACGGGTCGTCGAACGCACGGCGGGCGGCGGCAACCGCGGCGTCGACGTCGGCTTCCTGCGCCTCCGGTACCGAACCGATCGGCTGCTCCGTGCTCGCCGAGACAGCGGTGATCCGCTTACTCGACGAGGGTGCAACCCAGTCGCCGCCGATGAAGAGAGAGTCGTAGTGCACGTCCATGGAATTTCCCCTGGGGTGTCGTTGAGAAAGGTCAGAAGGTGATGACGCCGCGGAGGTTTCGACCGTCGCGCATGTCCTGGTAGCCGGTGTTGATCTCGTCGAGTTTGTAACTGCGGGTGGCCAGTTCGTCGAGCTTGAGGTGGCCGCTGCGGTAGAGACCGAGCAGCTTGGGAATGTGCAGGCGCGGGTTCGCGGAACCGAACAGTGAACCGACGACGCGCTTCTCCATCAGCACCAGGTCGAGGGCGCTGAGCGTCACGGTCTCCTCCGTGGCGCGATGCAGGTTGGTCACCACCACGGTGCCGCGCTTGGCGGTCATCGCCAGGCTCGCCCCGATCTGGTCGCCCTCGCCGACCCCGGTCGTGTTGACCACCACGTTCGCGCCGCGCCCGTACGTGAGATCGGTGACCAGGGCCTGCGCCTCCTCACTGGTGGCGACCGCATGCGTCGCACCGAACTCGAGGGCCTTGGTCCTCTTGAACTCCACCGGGTCGACGGCGACCACGTACTGCGACCCGCTCAGCGCCGCGCCCTGCACCGCGTTGATGCCGATGCCACCGACACCGACGACGACGGATGTGTCACCGGGCTGCACGCCGCCAGCGAACACCGCCGAACCCCAGCCGGTGACGACGCCGCAGCCGAGCAGGCACGCCTTGTCGAGAGGGATGTCGTCGTCGATCTTGATGCAGTTGGCCTCGCTCACCACGGTGTGCTGGGCGAACGTCCCCAGCAGGCACATCAGACCCAAGTCCTGCCCGCGGGCGTGATGTCGCGCGGTGTGGTCGGAGATCTGGGTGCCGTCACCGAGATACTGACCGAGTTCGCAGAGGTTCTGCATGCCGGCCGAGCACGCCGCGCAGCGTCCACAGGCGGGAATGAACCCAAAGATGACCCGGTCGCCCGCAGCCAGTCCCTCGACGCCCGGGCCGACCTCGACGACGGTGCCAGCCCCCTCGTGTCCGCCGATCATCGGCAGCGGCCACGGCAGGTCGCCGGTGAGCACGTGTTCGTCCGAGTGACACAACCCGCTGCCACCCATCTCGACGAGCACTTCACCGTGCTTCGGCGGATCCAGCTCGATCTCCTCGACGGTCCACGAACCCCCGCGCTCCCACAAGATCGCCGCTTGAGTCTTCACCATGATCTCCTTCTCGAAGTGTCGGACGTCACACACCGTCGTCCGTTCCGAGAAGCATCACAGGCCTGGCGAGGCCGTGCGTGTACCGATTCTGGACACGGTCGCGGGGTGATCCCATGGAATTCTGGCTGTGCCCGTCGGATCCGGTGTCCGTGCGAGTCGACATCCCGCAGTGAAAGGCGCGTATGACATCCGTTCTTACCCAAAGCTGGGTGAGCTCCCGGCACCGTCGAGCGGGCATCTGGGTTGCCGCGCTCACGCTGTTCGCGGTGATCTTCACGGGATACGACCTGGTGGTTCACGGCACCATCGGTACTCAGGTGCTCATCTACGGGTTCGCCTCCGGCTACTACTCGACCGCCGCACGCTGGGCGGGAGTCGCCTGGTGCGCCGGGTTCGGTCGCCTCGGCGGTATCGGCGGACCACTGATTGGGGGAATGCTGATCAGCGCTGGAATGAGTGCCGCCACCGCCTTTTACGCTTTCGGTGCGATCGTCATCATCGGTGCCCTCCTGACGTTGTTCGTGCCGAACTCGGTCGAAGGCATCTATCGTTCCGTCACCGAGAATGAAAGCCTCGCTCGGTGAGCACAGGGGAGATGCACGCGGTCCGTGGCGTGCCGGTGCGACAGCGTCCGAAAGCGGCGGGTCGCTCGCGGGAACCGGACACAGCGCCTCAACAGGTGTCGCCGGCGTACCCGCTTCATGGCCGGAACCAATCGATCGGGGATGATCCCGCTCTGAGCAGACTGTCCGTGGTCAGCACACTGATCGCGCGAAGTCCCGACGGGAACCGAGATTGGCAGCGGTGCCTCGTCCTTCTCGACGAAGCCATCGAACTGGTTCGGGCACGAGTAGCTCAGACAGATTCCGAATGGCTCGCGAGGGTAACCGGGCTGAGCCCCCGCGAGCTCGAGGTAGCACAGGCACTCGGAACCGGGTTGTCCAACAGGAACATCGCCGAAGAACTCTTCATCTCGGAGAACACCGTCAGATTCCACGTTCGCAGCATTCTGCGGAAACTGCGGGTCAAGAACCGCTCCGCAGCAGCGGCCACCGTCGCCCACTGGAGCGCGACCACAGACACCTCGACTCGTGAGGGCTAGAACGAGGCAGGCCAATCACTCCGGGAGGGCTGCGAGTTGCTGCTGGTGGGATCTGCCCTCGCCGAGAGTGTCCGGAGGAGTGATCGAAGCACGGCCACGTGAGGGAACACGATACCGAGGTGTAAGCCTGACGATTCCGGTGTGAGCGTAGTGCCCTACGGGTGCCGGGTTCGCCGCAATACGACGCCTACGACGCCTACAACGCCTACGACGGTGCACGCGTCACGGCCGCACGTCATCCCTGGGTCACGGCAGGTCGAGAGGTCGGGTCCGCCTTCTCTGTCAGGCTCACCGGGGGAGTGAAATCAAATGATTCCGTACAACCGGATGGCACGGTACAGCGTGGTGCGGCTGATCCCCAACTGGAGCGCGGCCGCCTTCTTGTTCCCTCCGACGTCCTTGAGTGCCTTGACGATGGCGTCGCGCTCGGCCTGTTCCAGCGCGGTCAGCGGCCGGGTCATCCGGCCCCGCCACTGCTCGGGGAGGTCACCGACCGTGATGTCCCCTACGCTGCGGACGGCGGCGGCCGCCCTGACGGCAGTGTGCAGTTCGCGCAGATTTCCGGTCCACTGCTGTCCGGCCAGGGCTTCCAGCGCGGCCGGTGTGAAACGCACCTGCGTCGCCGCGCCGAGATCGGCGAGCATCTTGTTCACGAGGGCGGGAATCTCGGGCCGACGATGCCGCAGCGGCGCGAGTTCGATCCGCTTGGCGCAGTGGGAGACGAGGGCCGCATGCTCGGGCGGCAGATCGTCGAGCGGTGCACTGGTCACGATCACCCGGGCACGCGCGGCGCGGAGATCCTCGGCCGTACGCCGAGCAAGCGACGACGGAAGGAGATCTACCGCCTCGAGGACGACACAGCCCGGCTCTGCGAGCCGGCTCCGCACCTGCTCCGACCACCTCCGGCTACCGCACTCGGCAACCTGGGCTGCGTCGAACCAGGCACTCGTCTCGTCCGCGGCGGCTGCCCGGGCCGTCGTCGTGCGACCGGTACCCGGCTCACCGGTGATCAGCACCGACCCGATCGGCGCGGAGGGACCAGGCGGCAGCGTCGTCGCTCGGGCGGTCGGCTCGGCGCCGAACGTGAACAGCGCCGCGCCGCTACCGGGGATCCGCAGAACCGACGCCGTGAGGAGCCGTCCCGCCGACAGCTGCACGTCATGCGTGATCTCCCGGTCCAACGGTGCCTCGACGGCCAATGCTCGCAGGAGCGCATGGTCCGCCGGTTCCAGGATCTGCACGGCGGCGGTGTTCGCGAGCAGAATGTCGTCGCCGATGGCGATCACCGGCCGGGTCCGGGCCCGGACCGTCGCGTCCTGGAAGCTGCGGAAGATCCGTAGCTCGGCCTGCCGTGATTCCTCGAGGAGCCGCTCCCCGATCTGGCGGGCCGCCCGAATCACGAACGGCGCCAACAGCGGGCTGTCGTCCTCGCTGAGACAGGTGATGTCGAGGACGCCCTCGACCCGCCGGGTCACCGGGTTGACGACGGGCTGACCGTAGCAACTGAACTTCTTCAGAGCCTCGATGTAGTGTTCCTCCCCGCGCACGGCGAGCCCGCGACGGAGTTCGAACGCGGTCGCGATCGAATTCGTCCCCGTGGTCTCCTCGAGGAAGCGGCGGCCGGCCACCGTGCCGACCTTCTCGAGCTTCGGTTGCAGCTGTCGTTCGCCGTAGCGAAGGTCGACGAGCCGGGCGTTGCGATCGGCGAGAAGGACGGCGAAGCCCGTGCCCTCGAGTTCCCCGGCCATCTCGTCGAGCACCGGCGTCGCCGCGACCATGAGCCGGCTGCGACGGTCGACCTCCTCGATCGCGGCGGCGTCGACGGACGCACCGGGGAACAGCCCGCTCATCGCCACGCGCTGCCAGGACTGTGCGATGAGCGGGCGTGACGAATTGTCGAGTTCGGTCATGTCCCGACATTCCCTTCCAAAACCTGGTGATTACTGCAACGAGTGTGATGCTGTGGACGGGGCGACACCGCCCCCGCCGGAAAGGCCCGACGCTGATGGGCTGGTTCGGCTGTGGCTGGGGTTGCGCACAAAGAAGGTGACGATTCCTCCGATCATCGCCAGAACCGCGAACACATAGAAGGCGCTCTGACTGCTGACCCCTCCGGCGAGCAGGACACCACCGATCACCGGACCGAGGATGCCGCCGAGGCGACCGAACCCGGCGCACCAGGCGACTCCCGCCCCGCGTGCGGCGGTCGAGTAGTAGCCGGAGACGAACCCGTAGATGAGCACCTGAGTACCGATGGTGCCGACACCGGCGACGGCAACGGCGATCAGCAGCACTGGCAGCGGAGCGCCGAGGGTGAGCAGCACCATTGCCAGCGCCGCCAGGAAGAAGGTGGTCGTGATGACGCGCTGGGGACCTGTGGAGTCGGCGACTTTCGACGCGAGCAGGCCGCCGACGACGGCACCACCGTTGAGGACGAGCAGGAAGGACAGCGAGCCCTTGGCGTCGAATCCGGCGTTCTCCATGATCTTCGGCAGCCACGTATTCAGCCCATACGACAATAACAGTGCGACGAAACTCATCATTCCCAAAAGTAGGGTGCCCCAGCGGTATTGGTGGGTGGCTAATGCGGCGAATCCGACTTTGCCGGTATCGGTGTCGGTGGTGGTGTCGTCGGCGGTGGGCAGTGGGATTCCGGTGCGCGCCGAGACTTCGGCGGCGCGTGCGGTTCGGCCGCGGGCGAGGAGCCATCGGGGGGATTCGGGGAGTTTGACCAGGGCCAGGGGAAGGAGGGTGATGAGCGGCAGTGCACCGATCCAGAACATTCCGCGCCAGCCGATCGCGTCGCGCAGCACGATCGCCAGGAGGGAGGCGAGTACACCGCCGATGGGGACGCCGCTGCAGACGATGGCGTTGTAGAGGTTGCGTTTCCCGGCCGGCGCGAAATCGCCGACGGTGGCTATTGCCGTGGCGACCAGGCCGCCGATACCGATGCCGGTGAACAGACGCATGAGACCGAACATGGTGAGATCGGTCGCCAATGCTGCGAGCCCCATGCCGATCGAGAACCAGGCGATGTTGATCAGCATCATCCGACGCCGGCCGACGAAGTCACCGACAGCCCCTGCCAGAAGCGCCCCGATCATGACACCGATCAGTGCGTAGGAGCCGAGGACACCGGCGTGGCCGGCAGAAAGCGGGCCGAGCTGGCTGGGATCGTCGACGAGGATCGGCAGCACGGTGCCGTAGACGACCAGATCGTACCCGTCGAACATCATGACGAGGGTGGCCAGCGAGACGACCCAGAGAACGCTACGGCGATGGCCTGCGCTCTCCCAGGTGTCGGGTGAGGGGTGTGTCATTCCTGGACTCCGTTGCTGTGAGGGAGGGGGAAGATCCTGGGTAAATCAGGGGTGGTGGGGACGGCTGCTTGCCGGCGCTTCTCCTGTAGGAGCGCTCCGGTGTGGACGCCGGGGAGTTCAGTCGAGTTGTGATCGCCACGAAAGGTCGATCACGAGGAGTCCGATCGCTATTACGGTCGGTCGACAGGTCGAGCACGAGCACATCAGAGTTACTGCGTGAGACGCAGACACATATTTGGGAGTCGGCAGCTTTCTCCTCGTCTGGTGAGGTAGTCGTCGCGGTGATCGGGCGAGCCCGCGAGCACTTCACTCACACCGGTGCCGCAGATGCCTTGTTCGCACGAGATCGTCGAAACCGACGTTCTGGAAGCAGTTCAGGGTCGTGGTCATGAACCCGCCGGGCCCGCACACGTACAGGTGTGCGCGAGGATCGCAGTTGCGTGCGAGAGTTTGTCGAGCTCGGTGCGCACCCCTTCGCTGTCGAATCCCAGATGCACGCGCACGTGTTCCCGGAACTCCCGGCCGGCCACCGGAGCCAGGTCGGGGACAGCGGATTGCACAAACCCGATCAAGGGTCTCAGGACAGGGCGGTAGCCGGGTGCGCGGTCGTCGCGTTCCTGCGGAGCAGCCGGCTGGCGTTCTTGTGGTCGATCCCGGCGCGCAGTGCGGAATCGAGGCCGAGCTCGTCGTAGAGCGTTCGGAAATAGGCCACGCCCTTGTCGGACGCATGGGGCCAGTCGCTTCCGAACAGCACGTGGTCGGAGCCGAAGAACTCGAGGACGGTGGGCAGAGCAGTCGGGCTCGAGGCCTGGGCGATATCGACGTGGAAGCGACGGAAGTCGCCGAGGAACTCGTCCACTGTCCGATCCGCGTCGAAGGTCGACGTCATCGCCAGCCGGTAAGCCGCGAAGGGGACGAAACCACCGCCGTGGGAGAGGATGAAGTCGAGGTTGGGGTGACGACCGAGGGCCCCGCTGCGAACGAGGCTCACAGCCGTGCGAGTGGTATCGAGCAGGAAGTCGGCGATGTACGGCGGAATTCCTTCTGCCGATGGCCCCGGGAGCTTCGACGGATGGACGAACACGGTCGTGCCTCGGCGATCGAGTTCGGTCAGCAGCGGCTCGAAGGCAGGATCACCCAGATAGGTGCCGCCGATGTTCGCCAGCAAGATGACACCGTCGGCACCGAGTTCATCGAGCGCGTAGGCGGCCTCGGCGATGCTGCCCTCCACGTCGGGAAGCGTGAGAGTGGCGAAGAAGCCGAAGCGCCCGGGGTGGCGCTCGGTGAGTTCGGCGGCGAACTCGTTGACTTCCCGGGCGAGATGCCGTGCCCGCATATCGTCACCGAAGTGGACACCGGGAGTGGAGACGGACACGATCGCGGTCGCGATCTGATGGCGATCCATAGCCGCCAACGCGAGATCTTCACTCCAGTCCGGGGACGGTAACCCACCCGCGGTCAATCCCAGCTCGTCGAGGCGGGCACGGTAGCGGGGAGGGATGATGTGATTGTGGACGTCGATGCGGTCAGACATGCGAATTACGACCTTTCTGGAGCGATCTACTGCTCGGAGTGAGCGTTCGGTGCCCACCGTTCGGACGGGTGGAGCCGGCGGTGCTGGCGAACACGGTGGGGCGTGTCCAGCGCGGGACGTCGGAGGGGACTCCGGTCGACGTCGCGCCGGCATACAGCGGCAATCGTTGAGCGAGAGCGAAACTCGTCGCTTCCTGCTCGTCGGCCATCGCGGCGGGATGCTGTTCACTGACCAGATCGGCGAAGACCAGGCCGCCCTGGCCGGTGGCAGCCAGCTGCAGGGCAAGCCGGGGGACGGCCCGCTCACCACTGTATCCGGGGTCGACCGCGGTGACGACGAGGTGACCGGGCCGAACCAGATCCTCGGAAACGGTCCGCGCATCGGCCAGCACACGCGCTGTTCGCGCCCGGTCGGCCGCCGAGATCCCGGTGGTCACCCCCTGCGCGGCGTCGATGCCGATGCATTGCCGATAACCCTCGATCGACGGGCGTGAGGGCAGCGAGGGTGTCACAGGGATGAGCAGGCGGTCACAGACCGGGGAGGGGAGTGCGAGCTGCAGAAACCCCGATGAATACCGGATGGCGAAGGCCGTCTGCGCGGTGCTCGCGGACTGTGCGGCATAACCCAGTCGCGCCCGGTCCCCGTCCCAGAGGACGACCGTCTCTCCCAGCGCCAGCGCCTGCTCCACCGGTGTCGATGCGGCGGTTCGGTGCACTCGGGGACCCGCGGCGTGGATGGGTGCGTCGATGTTAATGGTCATGATGCTCCGAACAGGGAAGGTAGGAAAAGATGGTCGCCTCAGCGGGTGCTGGATCAGCTGAACGGGATCTGGGTCGAGGTCCGGGTACGCGCCGCAGGTGCGATGAGCTCGGAGATGATGGCCTGGTGCCCCTCGTCGACGGCGTACGCCTGGTAGTTGGTCCTGTTGTCGAAGAGCGCGACGATCCCGAAATCGGCGGTGTTCTCCCGAAGCGCGAGATCGGTTCCGGCGCGGTAGAACAGCAGTCCGGGGACGGTGGTTGCGTACTTGTTCAGCGCTTCGGCAACGCGGCTGCCGTGATCGCCGTCCACGTCCTCATTCCAGGTGATGTGCACGCTGTGGAGGACGGTCTCCGAGGAAGCGGTGGCGGGCGGGAAATCGTTCACGAGGGCTCCTTGCTGAGGACTGTGTTGAGTGCGGTGGCTGTGGTCGACGGATGTGGTTGCCGACCTGCCCATGCCCGCTCGAGAAGGATGTCGACATCAATCTCGTTGATGGGTCGAGGATTGTGATAGGGGTTGGCGGTCACTTGGCGTGTCACCTCGGCGATGTCGCTCTTCTCGAATCCGATGTCGGCCAGGGAGAGGGGCATCGGTAAGGACTGCTGGAGGTGCCACAGCGCTGTCCACGGATCGCCGTCACCGAAGACACCGGTCAGGGCGGTGACCATGTCGGGGGCGAAGGGGGCATTGAAGGCCAACACGTGGGGGAGCACGATGGCGTGGGTTTGCGCGTGCGGCAGATTGAAGCTGCCGCCGAGGACGTGACACAGCTTGTGGTGCAACGACATAGTGGTAGCACCCAACACCGCTCCGCAAAGCCAGGCTCCGTAGAGCGCGTCCCCCCTGGCTCCGAGGTCGCCGGGGCGGTCGACCAGGCGTGGCAGTGCGGCGGCCAGTGCCCGGGCTCCTTCCCGTGCCATCATCGACACGATCGGGGACCGATCGGGGGCATACAGGCCTTCCACCGCGTGGGCGATCGCATTCATCCCACTGGTAACCGAGACCGAGACCGGAAGGTCGGTCGTCAGGGCCGGGTCGTAGACAACCGCGCGGGGAAGGACCGCCTGATCCCGACCGGTGCGCTTGACCCGATTCTCGGTGATACCCCAGACCGGGGTCATCTCCGAGCCGGCATAGGTGGTGGGCACGGCGATGATCGGCGCACCGGTCCTCAGTGCCAATGCCTTGGCCAACCCGATCGCCGATCCACCTCCGACCGCGAGATACCCGTCGCACCCGAGCTTTCGACTGTGCTGCTCACACATCTCGACGACGCCGGCCGGAACATGCATCACCGCTTCCGCCATCACATCGACGACCGCCGCGCCCACGGTCTGTGCGACCCTGTGCGCCAACGGAGCCCGGTCGGGAGTGCAGATCACCACGACCCGGCTGATCCCCAGCTGCCGTACCTGGTCGCGAAGCGGACCGAGACCTTGTCCGAACGCCACGCGCATCGGCAGAGCGGTGTAGGTAAACGGGTCAGTGGGCATCAGTGGCCCCGGCCTGATCGGGGGCGAGAATCAAATCGACTGTCGCCATGGCTGACCCGACGTCGACACCGTACTGCCGTGCCTGGTCGGTGTCGACGGTGCCCAGGTCCCCGACGAGGGACTGCTTGACCGCGAACACGGCGTCCGAATCGAGGTAGGGGCTACCGGGCAGGAAGATATGCGTCGTCAACGGTCGGTACCGGTCGGATTGGGCGATGAAGTGGATGTGCGCGGGCCGGTACGGATGCCGGTCGGTCGCGTTCAGCAACGCGCCCACCGGACCATCGGTCGGAATCGGGTAGTGGCTCGGCGGCACGGTGCGGAACCAGAACCGCCCCTGCTCATCGGTGGTGAACAGACCGCGCCCGTTGCCGGCCGGCTGGGTCCCCGGCTGCTGGACGTCGTAGAAGCCCTCCTCGTTGCATTGCCACACATCCACCGTGGCGTGCGGGAGAACCCGTCCGTCCGTGCCGCGCACGGTGCCCGTGACCAACAGGTGATGCGGGCTTCCGACCTCGTCGATCGTCTCGCCGAGTTCCCGGGTGGGTGAGACGGTCATGTGGAAAGGACCGAGCACCGTGCTGTCGGTGGCCCCCGGCGCATGCTGATCGTTGATGGTCTCGACGAGCATCGAGACGCCGAGGACGTCGGAGAGCAGGACGAACTCCTGCCGGACCGGGTCGCACTTGTGCCCGACAGCGGTGAGGAATTCGATCGCCGCTTCCCACTCGGGAAGCGAGGGTTCGATCTCCCGGACGAATTCGTGCAGGTGCCGCACCAGGGCGCTCAGGATGGTCTTGGTGCGCACATCGGGTGTGCCATCGAACGACCGGATGACCTCATCGGTGAGACTCCGGGCGTCGATGTCGGCGGTTCGGGGCACCGTCATACCGGAGCGTCCTCGAAGTGGGCGACGGAGGGGGTCTCGGTGAAGAAGCCCCCGATCGCCTCCGCGAGCAGCTTCCCGTTGATCGAGGTAGCGAACACCTCGGTGTGGTCTTCGACCGAGTCCCAACCCACCCGCAGAAGATAGAGGCCGGGGTCATCGACGCTGCGCACGATCTCGACCGTCTTGCCGCCGTTGGCGTCGAGGAGATATTTCTTCGCCCGGGCAAAGGCGTCCTCGAACTCGGTGCGCTTGTCGGCATCGATCGTGATGTGGGCGTGTTCGTAGATCATGGCTGCTCCGTAGTGATCATGGGATGAAGACCCAGGGGTGCGCTCAGGCGCTAACGAGGTGGTCGAGGTTGAGGAAGGAGCCCTGGTGGTACACCAACGGCAGGTCTTCACTCAGAACATGCAGCTTCTGCACCTGGCCGACGACCTGAACATGGTCACCGAGCGCACGGGCGGAATGCTTGGAACATTCGAGAACCACCGAGGCTTCGGCCAGGATGGGGTCGCCGTCCTCGGAGGCGGTCCAGTCGACGCCGGCGAAGCGGTCGATGCCCTTGCTGGAGAAGGACCGGCACCGGTCGGCCTTGCTGTGACCGAGAATGTTGATGGTAAAGGTGTCCGAGTCCTCCATCAGTGGCCACGTGGTCGACTGCTGGTCGACGAAAAAGGTGACGAGCGCGGGTTCGAGTGACACCGAGGCGAACGATCCGACCGTCAGACCGACCGGTCGGCCGCCGGCGGTCGTGGCCACGATGGCCACCGGGGTGGGTACGTGCCGCATGGACCGACGAAACGTCGTCGGATCGACCTTTGTGGCGGTTCGAGCAGCGTGTCGGTTCATGGCTACACATCCATCGTGAGCGCGTCGTCGGCGCCGATGAGCAAGCGCCCGTACACCTCTTTGCCGACCTCGGGAGTGACGTAGGCGTGCCTCCCGGCGATCTCCGCGTCGCGCCAGATCCGGTTGAGGACGTTGGCATCGGCGAACGAACCGGCCCCGTTGGTGGTCATCAGAATATCGATTCCCTCCTTGACCAGTTCCGCGATGATGCCGGTGTTGTTGCGGATCCGCCCGCGGGTGATCAGGTCGGGGAGCTCGCCACGAGCGGCCGCGTTGTCGATATCGGCGGTGGCCTGCTGCATGAGCAGTTCGGCGAGATTGAACTTCGTCGCGGCCGCTGCCACGCCGAGCTGATGCGTCGGCGAGTTCTTCGCCGCCTTGTATTTGGTGTAGGCCACCATCTTGTTCGGCAGCTTCTCCAAGGTCAGCTCCATCGCGTGCCGGGCCAACCCGAGCTGGGCACCCACCAGGATCAAAGCTGCAACCGGGATGAACGCCATATTCGAGTTCCGCTCGGTGTTCTGATGCGGGGTGGCGAACTCCGCCTCCCGCATCGCGACGAAACGCTGAATCCGGTGATCGGGGACGAAGTGGTCCTCCACGACGATGGTGTCGCTGCCCGAGCCCTTCATCCCGGCCACGAACCAGGTCGGCTTGATCGTCCACGCCTCCTTCGGGATGAGCGCGAGCGCCCGCGGATCCTCGCCCTCCTCGACATCGAGTGCGATACCCAGGGTGGCCCAGTCCGCGGCGAACGATCCAGACGAATACGGCCACTGGCCACTGACCATGTAGCCGCCCTCGACCCGCTGCGCCTTGCTGCCGGGAGTGAAGATGCCGCAGCACTTGGCATCGGGGTTTGCGCCGAACACCTCGTCCTGCGCCTGCTGGGAGAACGTGGTCCCGAACCAGGTGCACACATTCAACAGGGCCACCGCCCACGCGGTGGAACCGTCCCCCTTCGCGACCTCGGCGATGGTCTCCATCGCGGTCCGCAGGTTCTCCTCGTAACCGCCGTAGCGGCGTGGAACGAACAGCTTGAACAGGCCCTCGGCCTCAAGTGCGGCAATCACCTCAGGCGCGGCACGGCGCTCGGCGGACCCCTGCTCGGCGTACTCCCGGATCATCGGAATGAGCGCGGTCGCCTTGGCGACGACATCCCAGTTCGGCCGCGACGCATCGACGTCGGTGATCTGGGGGGTCGTGGACTCGAGCGTCTGAGTCATGATGGGTCTCCTCTACACTGATGCATATATGTGACCGGCGCCACTATGAGTCGACGGTAGTAATGACTGACGAGCCGCGAAATCCGCTTTACGTGATCGGATGTCCGCTACCGGAAACGGGATGGCCGAGAACATGCACAACGACGCAAGAGGTTGACGATGACAGGCAACGCGCGAAGCCGTGGCGGCGAGGAATCGAGCGCTCAGTTCCCGGTGTCACCGCGGGCCAAACCGGCCCTGCGCTGTGTCACCGAAGACATTGAAGAATTCCGGGACAACCTGAACAGCGTCTTCTACCCTGCCGAGGTCAACCTGGTCGGTGCCCGAGTGCGGGCAGCCCCCGCGGAGCTGTCCGCGGTGCGGCTGAACCACCTCACCATCGGCCGCGCCCGCTTCGGGAACGAGGCGAGCGTTGATCCCGGTGACCTGGGCACCTACCACGTCAACGTCCCGTTAGTCGGCGAGGTTGTCTCGTGGTGCGGCGATCAACACACCATCGCAACACCCCGGCGCGCGGCGGTCTTCACACCGAACCAGCACACCATTCTTCCGCTCTGGCAGGCCGACGCCACCCAGATCTGCATCAAGCTCGACCGAGCCGCTCTCGAAGGCGAATTGGCGCACATACTCGGCCGGCCGGTCGACAAGCACATCCGCTTCGACCTCGAGATGGATTTGACCAGCCTAGCCGGAACACTTTGGCTCTCGACGCTGAAACTCCTCCTCGATACGCTCGACGATCCGACCAGCACACCCAACCCGGGGCTGATGCCGCAGATCGAATACCTCGAGAGGGCACTGATCTCGGGCCTGCTCGTCCAGCAGCCACACTCGATGACCTCACAGCTCTACGCGCCCACGGAGGCAAGTAATCCGCGAGCGGTACAGAAGGTCCTCAATCACATCGAGTCGTTCCCCGGTTCTCAATACACCATCGGTGACCTCGCCGTCATCGCCGGCGTCGGAGCACGCCAGCTGCAGAACCTCTTCCAGGAGCAGTTCGGGATGTCCCCGACCACCTACATCCGGCACATACGTCTCGAGGGAGTGCGCACGGACCTTCAGCAAGGTGATGACACCACCAAGGTCAGTGACGTGGCGTTCAGCTGGGGATTCAACCACCTGGGCCGGTTCGCCAACCATTACGAGCGCAAGTTCGGGGAGACGCCCTCCCAGACGTTGAGAGCGGCGCTGAGGTCGTCCGCCCCAGCCCGGACCGCAAACGCCACCGACATCAACTCGTTTCGATCGATCAGATAGTTGCATCAACCCCGGCCATGTAGGCCAACTCATCGTAAACGAACTCACCTCGGCGATTTCGCATGACGGACAAGTCACTTCGCGGAACGGATTTCCCTCGTTCTCGGTGCCGCCTACGGTCGAATGGGATCTGGATACTTGGCAATCGCGACCTGGCGTAACGCGAATGGGGAGTGGAACTCCGCGCCTGTGCAACAAACATTTCCATCGACCGCGATTCGACACCAGGAACGTCCCCAATAATCTTATGTGAGCAACGGAGTTGGTCCGGTGGAACGACGGCAAGGCCTAGCAGTACTTTCACCGATCACCGAGACGTGGGCGTGGCAAATGCAAGCCCGCTGTCGATCGATGGATACCGAGTTCTTCTTCTCCTACGACGGCGAAGGTCGCGGCGCGAGGGCCCGCAGAGAGCACGCCGCTAAGCAGATCTGCCATCAGTGTCCCGTCCAGCACGAATGCCGCAACCACGCGATCGAGGTTGGTGAAAATGGTGTCTGGGGTGGTACCTCGGAGACTGACCGTCGAATGTCGACGTGTTTGAATGCACTGCAGCACAGACCCTCTGAATCTGATCGGACCTTTAACGTGAGCGTCTGATCGGTACGTGGCCCATACCCTCTTACGGCGGAGGGCTCACCGCTCGCCTAGTCCTAGTTGACGCGCTCTCGACTCGTCTGCGGAGCGGTAGGGATGGCGGTCCGATTTCCCACCGAACCGCCGCCGAAGACCCATTTCCGGATCGGCAAATCATTGGTTCCGCGTGGTTTCGCGCGACAACAGAAGGACTACGTGGTGATCACAACAGAGGCTCTTAAACAGGTCGAGCTGACCGACGAGGAGATCTTCGCCGGCCACATCGGGGGGAAGCTCTCGGTCGAGACCACGACCGCCCTCGATACCCAGCGCGCCCTGTCCATCGCCTACACCCCCGGTGTCGCGCGGGTGTCCCGCGCCATCGCCGCCGACGAGACCCTCGCCGACCGGTATACCTGGACCAGCCGCCTCGTGGTCGTCGTCTCCGACGGTTCCGCGGTGCTCGGTCTCGGGGACATCGGCCCCCGCGCCTCGCTTCCCGTGATGGAGGGCAAGTCCGCCCTGTTCAAGAGCTTCGCGGGCCTGAACTCGATCCCGCTGGTCCTCGACACCAAGGACCCCGACGAGATCGTCGAGACCCTGATCCGGCTGCGCCCGAGTTTCGGTGCGGTCAATTTGGAGGACATCTCCGCGCCGCGCTGCTTCGAGATCGAGAAGCGGGTCATCGAGGCGTTGGACTGCCCGGTCATGCACGACGACCAGCACGGCACGGCCATCGTGGTCCTGGCCGCCCTCAAGGGTGCGGTCAAGGTGCAGGACCGGGAGCTGTCCGCGCTGCGGGTGGTCATCTCCGGTGCCGGCGCCGCCGGTGTCGCCTGCGCGAACATCCTGCTCGCCGCGGGTATCGCCGACGTGACGGTCCTCGACTCCAAGGGCATCGTCTCCAAGGATCGCCAGGATCTGAACGAGGTCAAGGTGGATCTGGCCGCGCGCACCAACCCGGCCGGCCGCCGCGGCGGCATCGTCGAAGCGCTCGACGGGGCGGATGTGTTCCTCGGGGTGTCCGCGGGCACGGTGCCGGAGGAGTTGATCGCGACGATGGCGGAGAATTCGATCGTGTTCGCGTTGTCGAACCCGGACCCGGAAATCCACCCGGACGTCGCCCGTAAGCATGCGGCGATCGTGGCGACCGGGCGCAGTGATTTCCCGAACCAGATCAACAATGTGCTGGCCTTCCCCGGGGTGTTCCGTGGTGCGCTCGATGCCGGTGCCCGCCGGATCACCGAAGGTATGAAGCTCGCCGCCGCCGAGGCAATCCTCTCGGTCGTCGGTGACGAGCTGGCTGTAGACAAGATCGTTCCCAGCCCGCTCGATCCTCGCGTCGCCCCCGCTGTCGCGGAGGCAGTCGCGAAGGTCGCCAGAGAGTTGGAGACCATGTAGCGAACTTCGCAGCGATCGCTCTTCTCTGGATTTGTCCAATCATCCGCGCCGCCCGCGACCTGCTGCCCGACCCCGGCCGCTCGATCACCTCGATTGCCAAGCTGCTGGGCGTCTCCCCCGGCACCCTCTACAACCACATCCCGGACCTCCGCGAACTACGCGCCGGCGCCGTGCCCCGTCAGATCGAGGCCCCGACGAAGTAGACGGACTCCAGCAAGATCAATCTCAGCGGCACTTTCTGTACGCCAACTACACACCCGATCATGCGCCCACCCAGGCGAGAAACTGCGCCAACGCCGCACCACCTATGTGAGAAACGCGCCAGATCGACCGAGAACGACCACCCACGATCTCATCGGGAGGTAGTTCAGTTAAGTGTCTTTAGTTACGTCTCTTTAAGATACAACTAAACGGAACTATAGATACGAAAGCGACTAAACGAGTAGAGTGGGTGCGGTGACGACCAACGACATCGACGGCCCGGGCGATCGCCGGGGACGGTGCGAGTTCCCCGGCGGGTGCAGTCGACCCAGCCTGGACGATCCGAAGGCGGGAAGGCCGTCCAAGTACTGCGGACAGGCCGATCCCGGTGGCCCGGTGCACAACAAGGGCAACGCGTGGAAGGAGCGCCGACGGCTCGCGACCGTCGGCGCGGGGCAGGCCGAGCCGTCAGTCACCGGGGATGACGGTGGGGTGACGGCGCCGGTGTCGATGGCACGGGCCACCCTCGGTGTACAGCTTGAGGAGCTGCCCCGTCGTCTCGCGGAGCTCCGCGGTTTCCTCGAGACCATGACCGAGACGATCGCCTCGGTGACCGATGTCGAGGCCGTCGCCGCCGAGGTCGATCAGGCCCACGTCGAGGCGCTTGCGAAAGTAGCCGAAGCGGAACGGTTGCGGGGCGAGGAGGAACGTCGCCGCCGTGACGCCGAGACCCGGGCGCGTGAACATCAGCAGGCACGGGAGGAGGCCGACGCCGCCGCAGAGGACGCATACGCGGAACTGGCGCGGACCCAGACCGAGACCGCTGCCGCCGTGGAGGACGTGGCGAACCGTGAACGTGAGGCACGCGCGGAACTCGAGCGCATCCAGGCCGACGCCGAGGAGAGGATCGCGGCCGCCGAGGCCGAGGCTCAGCTCGCCCAGACCCGAGCCGAAACGCAGACCGCCACAGCGCAAGCCGCCGTACAGGAAAGCCGCGAGAATGTGGACCGCCTTCGCGGGGAACTCGCCGACCAACGCACCGAGGCACGTACGGACCGCGACCAGGTTCGCGCCGATCACGCCGCACAACTGGCCGAGGTCCGGCAATCGGCCGCCGACCGTGTCGACGCACTGACCACCGCACTGCGCGCCGCGGAGCAGACAATCGAGGAACTACGGCGGCAACCGGGTGGCCGTGGCGCCGGCACCTGAACCAACGCCGGCACCTGAACCAACGCCGGCTACCGGGATCGGCCCTGGCGGACCGGTGACGCAGGTACCGGTCGGAGCGAGCTCGCATGGGGCTCGGGATCGCGGACAGTGTCACCTTCGCTTCGAGTGGTGGGGTGCTCGAGGACCAGTCAGAGCAATTCAGCACGCGGGAGCTCGGCACGATGAAGGATGAACAACTTTCGTGAGCGTGCGTTGCTTCACGCAGCTCTCGCAACGGATGTTGAACGAGGTCTACGACGTCCTCGACGGGGCCTTCCAGCTGGGCTCACGGCTGCGGAGCCGCTCATGAGCCCGGACCTGGCGGGCAGATTCGGCCGGGTGAGGCTGCTGGCGGTCTTGGATTCAGTCAGCTTCCGTGGCGTCAAGTAGTTTGTTGAAGTGGGTGTGCACCAGTGCTTTTGAGGATTTCTGTGAGACGCACCGCCCCGCCACGGTCCGTGTGCTTACATCAGGTGCGTCCGAGGGGCGGGCAGTGGAACCGGCCAGCGCATCAGCCCGGAACCGGTGGTCACTAGGAGCGTCGGGAATCGCCTACAGGCCGTCACGCCAGTTTGCTCCATGTGGATCAGCAGCGTAATCTAGCTGTTGCAGACCCCCCCACACCTGTGGAGCAGGGGGTCTAGCTGTTTCTAGGGTCTACATTTCCTGTGGTCGCCGCTTGGGATCGCGCTCCGACAAGTAGTCGCTGTACCACTGAGCAGCAAACTCATTCTTCGGATGGTGGTCCACCGCAACGTTGGCTGACCACGCAACGAGATCCGCCATTTGGACCAGTTGCGATCCCGAGGAGTCGATGTGGATGGCATCCTCGATGACGCGGCGTTCTGCCAAGGCAAGACCCCGGTGGGTTGTCCGGTACGAGCTGTCGCTGCCATCGCCATCCATGAAGATCAGACCCAGCGAATCGGTTGCGGCCAGCTCACACTCGACACGGCTGACGAGGTCGGCATACAGCTCCCTCTTGGTTCGTGCAAGGTCATCGGGTTTCCCCCATCGGTAGACCGCGCCGAGGGTCAATCCCTCGGTGCACCGCAGGGTCTCCAAGCACTGGTGTGCGACTTCGCGGCCGAAGTCTTTCCAGTATTCGCGGCCGTCGTGGATGTGCCGCTCGGGGATACGTTTGGAGATGCGGCCACGCCCGTTCGCGTAATCGGTGGTGTGCAGCTCGGTGGTGATCGGGATGCCGAACTCGCGCCAGAGGAGTTTGCGGGTGTCCAACCAGCTACGAAGAACCGATCGCCAACGGTCCGGGCTGAACTCGATCCATCCGTACACTGCTAGTCCGGATTGCGGATGACCCGAGTCATCGACGTAGATCATGCGATCGAGGCGCGCTGGCATGGCCCTGATGATGGCTCACTCGTTCCGATCCCGTGTTACCGGGAGCGCGTTCCCGCTATTGGGTGTCATCAGGCGCTGTTGTCTTCGTGGTCAGAGCCGGTTGTCGAACGGCTGACCCGAGCCACCGTGGATGCCGCATCATCCATTCCGATGGCATTCGAGGGTCAGGTTCCCCGGAAATACGACAGCCGATTCACCCACTGTGGTGGCGAATGCGGGACGTCGCCCGTGAGTAGTGATGGGACCGCCGCGATGACCAATAACGCCGCGCAGGAGAAGGCTGCCCGCGCCTACCAGCCCTGGGGCCTTCGTCACCCGGGTCGGTGCCGCGCAGGGAAGGGCTCGGGATGCGCTGGAGCGTGGCATGACACCCTGTCACGAGACTTCACGCCCGCCGACCGTTGGGAGGACCCGCACCGCCATGACCACCTGGACCCTGTGGATCGGCGCCCTGCTGGTCGTCGGCGGTTCGGCCGCCCACCTCAAGGACCAGGCAGCGGCGGCCCGGGCCCTCTGGGCCCTCGCGGTGCTCGCCTTCGTGGCCACGGCCGCCTCTGCGGTGTTCACGTCCGAGTTCTCGCTGCCGCTGCTACTGATCCTCGTGGCCGCGATCACGGCGACCGTCGCCCTGGTCTCCGTCACCCGAGAGCAGGCAAAGTCCGTCATCCGGGAGCCGGGAAGGTCTGCGGCCGCGCGACGGGACGCGCAGTGATCACCGCGGTCTGCGCCGTCGTTTTCGGTTTCCTGCTCGGGGGTTCCGACCTGGCGGACCGCTGGCGCACCCGCCAGTTGGAGCGGGCGCGGATCGCCGAGATCGCCGCCGGTCTCGACCGTTTCCAGTGGTGGGTGCTCGAGGACCTCGCAGACGCACGCCAGGCGTTCCTGAACCGGGACCGCGCATCGGGGGACGAGCAGGTCCGGGCGTTCATCGCGGCCCGAGATGCCGCCACCAAGGTCGGCATCCCCGACGAATTCGCGGTCTACCGGCTGGCCGACCAGATCATCCATGACCGGGACCGGCACGCCCTCATGTAGATAGGCGGGCACAACCGTAGAGACACCAGAACGGCCCCTGGAGAGTTCCACAGGGGCCGTTCTGCATCTGTCACGTGGAGAGCCCGCTGCGGCGTCATACCGCGGGCACAGTAGATCAGGTCGCGGGTACGAGGAACTTCAGCTGGACCCGGAACGGATAGGTGCCCGGGCTGTCCACCAAAGACTCGATGAGGGCATCACCGTCCTCGATGGAGATGATCTTGAACTTCGAGATCCCCTGCGGATGTAACATCACCGTTTCGCCGATCATCACGAGCCAATTCCTCCGTGCCTAAACCACCGAAAACGCAGGTCAACGGTGGTGAAGAGTGTATGCCCCGGTCGGCTTCCCTCCGAACCGGGGCACTGCCCACAGTACCTCGAGTCGAACGCATGTGCGAATAGAATCGGGTGGTGAAGTTCACCGAGGAGGCTCCGGTTCGATGCCCCAACAACCATCTGTTGGTCGGCGGAAATTGCCTTGTCGGCTGGGAGGTCTGCGGGTGTGATGCCGCCGTAGCAACCGGCATGAGCGGGCATCGTTCCCATTACTGCCGGACTTGCGGGCAGACAGTGCGAACCCCGCCCTGCGACGGGGCGCAACCACAGGCGGATCGGTGGTTCACTCCTCCCAAATCCGTCTGACTTCGATTTGTGGCCGCGCGATCGCCTGTCGGTGACGATCCGTAGACTCGAGTTCGTTCTGGAGCATCCCCCCAAATCTTGTTTCAGAACATCCCCCTGTGCCCCGGCGTCACCCCCCGATGCCGGGGCACAACCATGCGCAGGGTCGGACGAGAAGATCGAGGGATGACGCATACGAGGCCAGGCCGGATCCCGGTGGGCGATCCGATCGGACTTCGCTTCGACTCCGAGACCAAACGCAGACTCGACGAGATGGCCGAGGCCATCGGCCCGCGCCGATTCGGGGCGCTGATCCGCGTGGCCTGCCGACGACTTGTCACCAAACCACAAAGCGTCGGTCCGGCTCTTGCGGAACACCGTCGGCTCTCGGAAGTCCTTCGGACGATTCCGCTGGTCATGGTCAAAATCAAGCTCGAACCCGAGACCATGCAGCAGTTCGCGGACCTGGCCGCCGAACACGACACCACGGTCAGCGCACTCATGCGGGTCGCGCTGCACCGGTTCCAGGAAGCGCCCGGCCGCTACAAGCACCCGATGCTCCGGGAAGCCGAGCGGACCGGACTGTCCGACCGGGTCGACGTGATGGTCACCCCGTCCAGCAGGCAGCGGATCTGGTATCTCGCCGGCCGATACGGCGACAAGCTCAACACCGCACTTCTTCGGGTCGCGCTACGGCGCCTCCTCGACGAGCCTGGTGACCTCGCCGCCGACCTGGAAACCATCGCCCCACTGCGTGATCTGCGGCCCGAGAGCTATCCCGCCACGATCAAGGTGCACTTCGACGACCCGTTGCGCGACAAGCTCGATGAACTGGCCGCCCGGGTCGAGTCCGATCGCACCGAGCTCGTCCGCCTGGCCGCCCGGCGTGTGCTCGACCAGCCCGGACTGATCGAGCACGCCGTGAACGACGAGATCATCCGCAGCGAGAAGCACAAGGCACACCTGATGGCCCGGCACGCCCGCCGCCAGGCGCGACGCCCCACACAGCCCGACTGATCACCCTGGACCTCTCTCGCCTCACACGAAACTGATCCCTACTGGTCGGCTTGTCGCGGCGTGTCCGGCTTCCCGATGTACCCGCCTCCGGCGGTCACCAGGCCACCTGCGGTGTCCCCTGAATCGAGCTGCGCTGCGCTGCGCTCCGCCCTGGAAGAAGAACATCGCTCTTTTGACCTGCTGGCCTTCCGATCCTGATCGACGGGTGGCCGGGGAACAACCCCTGGCGGCTGCGCCGGCCTGCGGCTCCGAACAAGTTTTCGCGACTCGCAGGCTCCCCGCGAAAACTTTCTTCGGCCCAGGGGTTGCACCCCGTCCTGATACCGCCGATCCGACTCTCCCTTGCCAGCAGGGCAAAAAGAACGATCAGGGCGCAGCAGGTGGCCTGATCCGAGCACGGGAGGTTCCGTTGAGCAACACCATCATTCTCGATTTCCGTCTTCGACCCGTTCGAACGTCGCGCGCGTGATCTACGCCGAACTCGCCGTCCCCGGTGATCCGGATTTCGACGACCTCGACCTCGACACCGACACCGACACCGACACCGACACCGACACCGACACCGACACCGACACCGACACCCGCACCGTCCTCCTCGGCATGGTCTTCGACCTGGACCGGGACGACCCGCGCATCCTCGCCGCACACCGGCCGGTGAACCCGGCCGATTTCGGCCTCACCGCCTGACCCCAACCCCCATCACCGAAGGAGAACCCCCATGACCCGCAGCACCGACACCATCTCCGGCATCACCGTCGACACCGACGGAATCTTGCAGGTCACGACATGCGAGTGGACGACTTCTGGACCAGCCGCCGGATCGTCGACGGGCGCGGCGCGGCCCTGGACGCCGTCCACGACTACCGCCTCGCCGCCTACCCGATCGGCGGCAACGGCCGACCCGGTATCGCCTGCCTGCTCGCCGGAGCCAACCACCGCTTCGACCCCCGCCAGCCCGAGAACGACGCGGCCCGCGCGATCGTTGCCCGCTACGGGGCAGGCACCGACATCCCGATCCGGGGTCGGGCCGTCATCCTCGCCGGATGGGAGACCGACCCGCGACCGATCCTCGAGCTGGTCGCCCGCGAGCTGGTCGCGCAGATCAACAACGACCTGTTCGCAGCCTCGCCGACGCAGATGCTCAGGACCGCCTGACACCGCCAAAGTCCCACGGAGAAAAGGGAAACACCGGACAGCTGTTCCCTGCCCGGTGTTCTCCTCTCACCCTAGGAGAGAGAGCACCATGACCGCAAACACCACCGAAATCGCTACCGCCGCACACGCGGAACTGGTTTACCTGAACCCGGCCGAGGCCGAGATCGAACCCAACACCCGCGACACCGTCGACCCGGCCATGCTCGCCGAGCTCACCGAATCGATCCGCGAACACGGCGTACTCCAAGCGATCAAGGCCGTCCGCTACGCAGACGGCACCATCCGTGTCCGCGACGGCCAATGCCGCACCTTCCCCAGAGAGTGGCTGTGTTGTGTCGGCGTTTGCCGGCCTCGCCGTCGTGAGTTGGCGGACGAGTCCCTTCAACAGCAGCGGAGGAGAACCGACCTTGCCGCCCGACGAGTTGATGACCACCCTCGCAACCGGATGCGGAACGGGACGCGGCTTTCAGGTGTCCAGCACAGCCAGCGACCAATACCAGCCTGATTACCCTCCCAGTTCGATCGGTACGCCGACGAGCGAGCCGTATTCGGTCCAACTCCCGTCATAGTTCTTGACGTTGTCGTGGCCGAGCAGTTCCGTCAGCACGAACCAGGTGTGGCTGGAACGCTCACCGATGCGGCAGTAGGCGATGGTGTCCTTCGACCCGTCCAGGCCGGCCTCGCGGTAGATCTCGGTGAGCTCTTCGTCGGATTTGAAGGTGCCGTCCTCGTTCGCGGCCTTGCTCCACGGCACATTGACCGCGCCCGGGATGTGGCCCGGACGCTGGCTCTGCTCCTGCGGCAGATGAGCCGGTGCGAGGATCTTGCCGGAGAACTCGTCGGGCGATCGGACGTCGACCAGATTCTTGACACCGATGGAGTCGAGGGCCTCGTCGCGGAACGCGCGAATCGACAGATCAGGCTCGGCGGCTTCGTAAGAAGTGCGGTCTCGGCGCACGACCTCCGTGGACAGCGGGCGCCTTTCGAGTTCCCATTTCTTGCGTCCACCGTCGATCAATTTGACGTCGGCGTGGCCGTACAATTTGAAATACCAGTAGGCGTAGGCCGCGAACCAGTTGTTGTTGCCGCCGTACAGCACGACCTCGTCGTCATTGGCGATTCCCCGGGACGACAAGAGCTCGGAGAACCGTTCGCGACCGACGAAGTCGCGGCGTACCCCGTCCTGCAGATCCTTCTTCCAGTCGAGTTTGACGGCGCCCTCGATGTGGCCGCCGTCGTAGGCGGTGGTGTCTTCGTCGACCTCGACGAAGACGATCTTGGGGGCGTTCAGGTTCGTCTCGGCCCAGTCGGTGGAGACCAGGACGTCGGCGCGAGCCATGATTTTCCTTTCGTCGGGAACGGGCACGGGACTGCGGTGAGGAGAACTGTTCGCCGGCGGCGTCGCCGACCTGAATCGAGCGACCAGCGGGTAGATCTGGCAACCGAGGCAGATACCGAAAGCAGCATTCAGGAACGCTGCGAACAACGCGAAGCCGGTGAAGATCGCCCCGACGACCGGGGCGCCTAGCGCGAACCCGATCAGACCGGCGGCGGCGAAGAGGAAGCCGACCAGTTGGGCGAACCGAAGCGGCGGGATCGGCTCCCGCTCGGGCGGAGGCCCGTTGCGCGGCGCTACCAGCTTCGCGTAGATGCGGCCGTACGGGCTGCGCTTGGGCCCGACCAGCGCAGCGACTGCGAACACGAGAGTTTGCACGGCGAGGATGACACCGGCAACGACGGTCGAGAACGCGGTCGCGACCAGAACCGCGACAAGCACCGCAGTGGTGATCCAGGCAGCGAACCTGGGGCCGCGGACATCGACCTGATCGCCGGCCGACGTCGTGGCGGGTTGGGTTGAGGATGTGGACATCGCCACGCTCCTTCACAGGATTTGGCAGGGGATGGCAGGAATGCGAATGACCGCGATCGAGTCGATCACCGAAACGGGATGTAGTCAGCTATTTGCTTCGCAACGATTCGAAGGCCACGCCGATGGGCGATCAGCGACAGAGGCAACAACAACCACCGACGCGGCACAGATCGACTATGCGGCGACGGGTGAGCAGCAGCTCACGGCGGGTCTGCACGTGCCGAAGCTTACCCGCTCCTCGGCACGCTGAACTGGATCGTCGTCCCATGGGTACGGGCGCGCTCGGTCAGAGATTCGCCGCCGACTGCGCCGACCGTGCGCCGCGGTACGGCGAGTGATCGGCAATGGTCGTGGGCGATCTGGCCCAGACGCCGAAACCCGCCCCGCGAGATCGAACTCGACCCCGCCCATGCCCTGCACTCGGCCAAGAAATCTCCGGGCCTGGACCTGCCGACCCAAATTCCACGCCGCTACTTCCAGGCCGTCTATGGCCGACGGTGGTGGAGGCGGATCAGTGTCGCCGACCGGCATCGGCGGCCAGTTGGTGGAGGACGGCGACCATCCGGTCCACCTCCTCGCATGTGTTGTAGAACGACAACGACGGCCGCACCGTGCCCTCGACACCAAACCTCCGCATGATCGGTTGCGCGCAGTGATGTCCCGCGCGCACCGCGATACCTTTCGAGTTGAGCGCCTTACCCACCTCGAGCGGCTCGTACCCGGCGAGCACGAACGAGATCACGCTCGCCTTTTCCGCCGCGGTACCGATCAGCCGCAACCCCGGAACGTTCTTCAGTTCTGCGGTGGCGTATTCGAGCAGGACATGCTCGTAACGGTTGATGTTCTCGATCCCGATCCGCTCCACGTACTCGATGGCAGCACCCAACCCCACTCCGTCGGCGATACTTCCGGTACCGGCCTCGAACCTCCCTGGTGGCAGCTGATAGGTGGACCGCTCGAGGGTCACGTCGGTGATCATGTTCCCCCCGCCGTGCCACGGCGGGGTATCCGCCAGTACATCGGATTTGCCGTACAACACGCCGATCCCCGTCGGGCCGAAGATCTTGTGCCCGGAGAAGACGAAGAAATCCGGATCCAGCGACTGCATGTCGACCCTGGTGTGCGGCACCGACTGCGCACCGTCGACCAAGACGATCGCACCCGCACGGTGCGCTTCTTCCGCGATCTCGCGCACCGGGGTGATCGTGCCCAGCGCATTCGACACCTGGGCCACGGCCACGAGCTTCGTACGGTCCGACAGCAGCCTGGTGTACTCCCCCATCATCAACTGCCCCGAGTCGTCCACCGGGATCACCCGGATCACCGCGCCCGTCTCCGACGCCAGCATCTGCCACGGGACGATGTTCGCGTGATGCTCGAGATGCGCGATCACGATCTCGTCGCCCTCGCGAATGTTCTTACGTCCCCACGTCTGCGCCACCAGGTTGATCGCCTCGGTGGCGCCGCGGACGAAGATGATCTCCTCCGCCGAAGAGGCACCGATAAACCGCGCCACCGTCTGCCGTGCCTGCTCGTAGGCATCGGTCGATCGGGCAGCCAATTCGTGTGCGGCGCGGTGAATATTGGAGTTCTCGTGTTCGTAGAAATAACTGATCCGGTCGATCACCACCTGCGGTTTCTGCGTCGTGGCGGCATTGTCGAACCACACCAACGGATAACCGTTCACCCGCTCGCCCAGGATCGGGAAGTCGCGCCGGATCGCGTTGACGTCGAATCCGGGATGCGCATCCGCAGTGGCGGGCTCATGCGGCTGGACCCGCCCGATCGGCGGCGCACTGTCCGACACTCTCGTGCTTCGGTCGAGAAAATAGAGGCTCGGCACTGCTGCCGCCGAAGACGGGAGGGAGGGCATCGACCCGAGGTCCCGGGCGGACACCGAGGGAATCTCCTGCGCCGACCGGGGGACGGCATACCCAGAAGTCGTGTCGACCCCGCCCGACCCGGGCCGATAACCGGTCGGTGGGTCGAGGAAGTAGAACGCCGACGTGGGGGCTGCGCTCGACACCGCGGAGGGCTCGGCAATCGCACCAGCCGGCGAGGCGACATCGCCTTCCTTCGCCACGGCGATATCGGCGCCGTGCGATGGAGCGGCACCAGACGACGGAGACGTCGTGGTGACATTCGACGGCGCCCAAGGCGGCGGACCTGCGGCCGGTACGGACCCGGCGGGAACCTGGTCCTCGAACCCCTGGGGAACGGTGACCGTGTCCAGCGACGCGCCCGGCACCTGACCTGGCTGACTCGCGCCGTCTGTCGCGGCAGCTACCGGTGACACGGCGGCACCCGACCCCGGTAGGCGCGAGAAGTACTCGCCGGCCAGCCTGTTCAACGTCGCTTCGTCGGGAAGGTCCCATCCGCCGAAACCTGGCTGGTCGTCCGGCTCACTTCCGGTATGAGGGGGCGTAGTCATGGAACTTGTCCACCTCCGCGTCCTCGAGCAAGGCGATCGCGTCGTCGGTCAGGATCGCGAGCGAGCAGTACAGCGAGACGAGATACGACGCGATCGCGCTGCGGTCGATTCCCATGAACTTCACCGACAGGCCCATCCCCTGCTCGCCGGCCAGGCCCGGCTGGTACAGACCGACCACGCCCTGGCGGGACTCGCCGGTTCGGATCAGCAGGAACTTCGTCTTACCGCCCTCGACCTTGACCTTGTCCGAAGGGATGATCGGGATGCCCCGCCATGTCACGAACTGGGAACCGAACATGCTCACGGTCGGCGGCGGTACACCGCGGCGCGTGCATTCCCTGCCGAACGCGGCAATCCCCTCGGGATGGGTCAGGAAGAAGGCCGGCTCCTTCCACGCCCTGGCGATCATATTGTCCAGATCGTCCGGCGTCGGGGGCCCACCGACCGTGGAGAGTTTCTGCTTGTTCGCCGTGTTCGCGATCAACCCATAATCCGGGCTGTTGATCAGCTCACCCTCTTGATGCTCCTTGATCGCCTCGATCGTGAGCCGCAGCTGCTGCGCGATCTGGTCGTGCGGGCTCGAGTAGAGATCGGACACCCTGGTGTGCACGTCCAAAATGGTGTGAACGGCCTTGAGCCGATACTCCCGCGGCTCCTTCTCGTAATCGACAAACGTCTCCGGCAGCGGGGACTCGTCGAAGTTGTCACACTTGATATCGACCGACTCCGGATGCACCACCCTGTTCAACCGGTAGATACCGGCTTCCACCGGGATCCAGCTCAGGCAGTGCACCAACCACCGTGGGGTGATCGACTCCATCTGCGGAACGGACTTCGTCGCATTCGCCAGAGTGCGCGCGGCATCATCACCCAACGCCATCGGCTGCGGTTTTGCATTCGTCATCGGCCACTCCTGCCCGAGCGTAAGCGCCGGACAGCCGCCCGACAGTGCCCAATCCTAGGCCCTTTACCTGGGGGAATCGACACTTTTCCCTGCCGCAGGCCGATTGCAGCCGGGCCGTTCAACCGGACACGCGAGGCATGCGGCCGGGTCCCTTCCGGGGGTGCCAGGTGCTGACCGCCGCCGGTGGTTCACTCGCGTGGGGTGTGGACCTCTGCAGGTGTGTGACACGCCCGGACCCCTGTCCGTGAGGCACCGGCATCCTCCGACTGCGGGCGTGGGGTGTCGAACACCGGCCGGGACCGGCCTGGTCGGGCTGCTCGCGTCGTATTTCGAAGACGATGGCGGTGGCTCGCCACAACCGCACCCGGGACGACCTCCCGGGTGCCGACGGTCCCTGGCTTCAGCACTCGTGCGCTGGCCGGGACGCACGCCGCTTGTCGGAGTTCCGATCGGACCGGCCTCCTGATGTCTCGTGTCACAGGGAGTTGACGCCCTGCAGGACCAGTGCCGTTCCGACCGGAATCAACAAGCCGACGCTGATGGACGCGAGTGTCGCACCCGTGGTGCGGTGGTTGTCGGTACCGAACATGCGCAATCCGGTGAACCCGAGCAGCGCAGCGAGGAAGAGGAGAAGGTAGATCGGGGGCAGAACCTGCACGCCGAGGACACCGACGGCGGTCGCGATCGCGACCCATGCCCACCGCAGATCCTCGGTTTGGAGCTTCGCCGCTGTCCGCATCACTGCACCTCACTTGCACTGAAGTTTACCCAGTTCAGTGTCCTCGTTTGTGACTATTGTTGTTGCGCGCCAACGCAAGTGCGGCGATCACCATCACCGCGATGATCGCCAGGGTGAGCCAGACCGGCAGCTGACCCTCATCGCCGATTTCGGCGGTGGCGAGCAGCGCGGTGCCGGCAGCAAGTGAGGTCATTCGCATCGCATCCTTTCCAGAGTGGCGATATGGGTGTGCTTCGGGTCAGGTGACCGGGAGTCCGACCAGGCCGGCGGCGAGGCCGAGGAGTGCGCACACCCCGAGGGTGCGCAGCACCGACCAGCGCAGCCGGTAGATCATCACCCCGGCGAGGACCGCGATGACCGCGACGACCGGGCGGATCGTGCTCACATCCGGTACCAGCAGGTGGATCGGCCCCCAGTGCAGCAGGGAGGCGTCGGTGAAAAGGGTGTGGACGGCGAAATACAGGGCCAAGTTCGCGATCACCCCGACCACGGCGGCGGTGATCCCGTTCAGCGCAGATGTCAGGTGGGTGTTGTTGCGGAGCCGTTCGACGTAGGGGGCGCCGAGGAAGATGAACACGAAGCACGGCACGAATGTCACCCACGTGGTGAGCAGGGCGCCGATGGTGGCCGCGACCCAGGGGTCGAGGTCGCCGGGGTTGCGGTAGGCGCCGAGGAACGCCACGAACTGCACCACCATGATCAGCGGGCCGGGGGTGGTTTCGGCCAGGCCGAGGCCGCGGACCATTTCCCCGGGGGCGAGCCAGCCGTAGGTTTCCACCGCCTGCTGGGCAACGTAGGCCAGGACCGCGTAGGCGCCGCCGAAGGTGACCAGTGCGGTGCCGGAGAAGAACACTCCCTGTTCGGTGAACACGCTGTGCCGGCCGGTGAACAGGACGACCGCGACCATGGGGATCGCCCAGGCGATGACGCCGACACCGAGGACGAGGATCGCCCGTCGCAGGCTGGGGGAGTCGGCGTGCAGGGCGTCGTCGGCGATCAGCGGCGGCGTCTCGTCGGTGTCCCTCTCGGTTGTACTGCTGCGGTCGGCACCGCCGGTGCGGCGGCCGATGAGCCAGCCGGCGAACCCGGCCACGGCGATGACGATCGGGAACGGCACCGCGAACAACGCCAACGCAAGGAACGCGCAGACCGCGATCACCACGTGCGCGGGCCGGGTCAACGCCCGCTTGGAGACCCGGGTGACGGCCTGTACCACCACGGCCAGCACAGCGGGGGCGATGCCGGCGAAAATGGCCAGCACGATGGTGGTGGCGCCGAAGGCGACGTAGATCGCGGCCAGGCCGAGCATCGCGATCATGCCGGGCAGGACGAACAGCACCCCGGCGATCAGTCCGCCGATGGTGCCGTTGAGGAGCCAGCCGGTGTAGATGGCGAGCTGCTGGGCCTCGGGGCCGGGCAGCAGCATGCAGTAGTTCAGGGCGTGCAGGAACCGTTTCTGCCCGATCCAGCGTTTTTCGTCGACGAGGGTGCGTTGCATGACGGCGATCTGCCCGGCCGGGCCGCCGAAGGTCTGTAGGGAGATCAGGAACCACGCCCAGGTCGCCTCGCGCAGTGGGATCAGGTCGCGCCGGGAGGAGCTGGTCGGTGTGGCGTGGGTGGTGGGTTCGTTACTGCTCACGTCGGTCTCCGAAATATGAAAGTCGGGTCGGGGCAGGAAGTTCGGGCCGCACCCGGGGTCAGGACGGTTCGCGGCCGGACAGGACACGTTGGCGATGAAACTCGTACAATCCGTCGAAGATGCGGGTGGCCACGGCGAGAGTGTCGTCGTCGGTACCGGTCAGGGACAGCCCACGCAGCACCGAATCCAGGCCGGGGGCCTCGGGGGCGTCGAATTTTCCGTCGTCGATGTCGGCCTCGTGGACGATTTCGGCGAGCACCCAGAGCACCGGGTCGGTGAGCTCGTAGCGGCGCAGGATTGTCTCGAAGCTGCAATCACCGTGATGGTGCGAGAGTTCGACGCCGCGCATGTCGAATGCGGTCGCATCGGTGGGGACGGCGGCGGGGTCGGTGACCCACAGGAACTGCGCGTCCGGGTCGATGTTGCGGCGGATCAGCCACGCACAGGCGGCGCGGTCGATGTGGATCCCGGCGCGGGTCGCCCACTTCATCGCGGCACCTGCGCTTCCACGGTGTGGCCGGCGGCTAACTCCGTGAGTGCCGCCTCCACCCCGTCGCGCTGCGCGGTCGGGAAGAAGGTGCGCTTGTCGATCTCCCGGAGGCGGCGGCGCAGCTGGGTGAGCTTCTTGGCCCGCCCGGCGGGGTCGGGCAGCAACCGCGTGGCCTCGGCGGCATCGGTGATCTCGTCGTATTCGGCGCCCCGGTCCGCCGACAACTTCGCCCGCATCCGGTCCCGCTGGTCCTTGGTGGTGGGGGCGGCGGTCCACACCTCCGCCTGGCCGCCCGCCTCGACGACTTCCTCGGCCACCCACTCGAACTGCTCACGGGTGCGCGGTGACGCCGGCAACACGACCACGCCGTCGGCGAGCTGGAAGACGCCGTACTTGCGGAGCTTGCGCCACACCGCGATTCGCGGCGTCGAGGGCTCGCGGGGGATGCGATATACCAGCATCACCCACTCGTCGGGGCGCTCATCGGGTGTCGGTGTCGGTTCCACAAGAGTGATGTAACCACGGTTGCATCATTCCTGTCCACCTGCGACCGTCGCGGTCCGCGGAGCCGCCCTGGACGGCTCGCTGTAACCACGGTTACGGTGGTTTTGGATCGTCCCGAGGAAACGGATGGGAACGATGACAGGTGCCGATCGCAGCGCCAGACCAGCACGGCGGCTGCCGCCCGCGCTGGTGGTGGGGTTTGTGTTGGTCGGGGCATGTTCGCGCGGAGCACCGACGGCCGATGATGGGGCGCTTCCACTGCAACGGGTAGGGGAGATCACCCTTCCCGGGGACGGTTCTCGTTTCGACTACGGAAGTCTGGACCCCGAGCGGGGTTTGCTGTTCCTTGCCCACCTGGGGGCGAGTGAGGTCATCGAGGTCGATCTCCACAGTCGGCAGGTGGTCCGGACGATCCCGGACCTGTCCCAGGCGCATGGCGTCCTCGTCGTTCCCGAGCTGCGCCGGGTCTACGTCACCGCCACCGGAGACAACCGCCTGGTCATCCTCGACGAGGACACCGGCGCCGTGATCGTGCAGGCCCCGACCGGTGACTATCCGGACGGGATCGCCTACGACCCGAAGCGCGGGGCGGTGTGGACCACCAACGAATCCGGTGGATCGGAAACCGTCATCGACGCGGTCACCGCACAGGTGCGCGGCACAGTCGATCTCGGCGGCGACGTCGGTAACGTCGCCTACGATCCCGTCGCCGACGAGATGCTGGTCGCCGTTCAGGGCCGCGATGACCTCGCCGCCATCGATCCTGCGACATTCGACGTCACGCGGCGAGTTCCGTTGCCGGGATGCGACAGCGGCCACGGACTCTCGCTCGACCCGCCGGCGCGGCTGGCGTTCGTTGCCTGCGAGGACAATGCCACCCTGATCTCCGTCGACCTGGTGACCTGGCAGGTCACCGGTACTAATGCGGTTGGCAAGCAACCCGATGTGCTCGCCTACGACCAAGGCGCCCACCGCCTGTATGTTGCGTCCGAGACCGGCTCCGTCAGCGTGTTCGACCAACACGGCGGACACCTCACCGGGGTCGGCTCCGGTCACCTGGCGAACGGAGCGCACGTGGTCGTCGTCGACCCGAGCACCCACCACACGTTCTATCCGGTGCCCACCGGAACCGGCGGCCAACCTGCACTCCTCGACTACGCACCGACACCCTGACGCCTTGCGGTCCTTGCTGATCCCGGCCCAGTGCAGATGTGGTCAGTGCATGCGGCTGGGGTGAAGCAAGAGGACGAGCTCGGTGGAGCCTGCGCGACCGGGCGGACGAACGGCCGGGTGACACCGACGGTTGTCTCGGCGACCTACGGGGTCAACTGTTCACCGGTCACGAGGAAGATCACCCGGCGCCCGACCACGACGGTGTAGTCGCCGAAACGTTCGTAAAAGCGTCCTAACAAGGTCACGTCGACCGCGGTCGGGATGGTGCCCTCCCAGGTGGGGTCCTGGATCAGGGTGAGCAGTCGGCGGTGCAGATCATCGAGCTCGTCGTCCCGCCTGCCGAGCTCGGCGGCCAGCTCGGGATCACGCCCGCGCAGCACCTGTTCGGCGAGGCCGGCCAACTCGGTCGCAACCCGGCCCATCCGGGTCAGCAATTCTTCCGCCTCCCCGGAGGTGACGTGGTTCGGGTGCCGGCGGCGCACACTCGCGGCCACATGTTGCGCAAGCCCGCCCATCCGGCTCAGATCCGACACCAGATGCACACCGGTGACGACCTGGCGCAGGTCCCCGGCGACAGGGGCCTGCAGCGCCAGCAACGCCATCGCCTGATCCTCGCACGGACCCCGCGCCCCCTCGATTTGCTCATTGAGGTCGAACACCTGTTCCGCCAGCGGCAGGTCGGCCTGGACGAGGGCATCTGTGGCAACTCCTATGGCCTCACCGGCCAAGTGACACATCAGCGCCAGCCGATCGGTCAGGTCGTCGAGTTGCTCGTGAAGCTTCGTCCGCATCCCATCATCATCGTGCACCCGGCCGGAATTCGGCACGCCGGGCTGCCTCATACGAGCGCACGCAGAATCCAGCGCGGAGATTCCAGTTAGCCTCGCAACAGGCCACGCGGAGGCACCTCGCCACCTCCAACTTGTCGAGAATCGTGCCGGGGACCCGCCGCGACGTCCGGTCGCTCGGTGCCGCCCGAGGCGCAGGCCCTAGTCGGTACTCGAGTCGCCGGCACGTGCCGCGTCCAGGATCCGGTCTCGCATCCACGCGTCGAGGGGTTGGCCGGCCTCGGCGGCCGCGGCGACGCACAACGCATGTTCGGCGTCGGTCAACCTGAGGTTGGTGAGATGTGTCGGCCCCAACCCCAGCTCTGCGGTGAGCCGGTGCTCGGTGACTTCTCGGAGGATGTGCTGCCGCAGTTGCTCGAAGTCCACCGGTACAACCTCGCCGAGCAACCGTGCGCCGGTCGATTCGCGGTCGTCGATGAGAGCGAGGAGGATCTGTTCGGTGCCGATGCGCTCATGGCCGAGCAGAGAAGTTTCACGCAGGCTCTGTTCGAGGATCCGTTTGGCGTGCCGGGTGAACGGGATGTGCCCGGATCGGGCTGCTTGCTCTCCGTGACCGGTGGTGAGCCGGCTGTCGATGACGGCCGCCGACACGCCGAACGATTCCAGCGCTCGCGCCGCTGCGCCGTCACGTTCGCTGATGAGGCCCAGCAGGAGGTGCTCGGTTCCGAGATAGTCGTGGTGGTGGGCCCGGGCCGCTTCGGAGGCCAGGACGACGGTGCGCCGCGCCTGGTCGGTAAACCTCTCGAACACCGTTGCTCCCCTCGGATCGGCCGCTGCCTGCGGTTACCTCATTTCCCCGTTGTTTACACCATGTGCAGGCTCGGGCGGGCGTCTCTCCCTCACCGAGGAGAAGCCGGAGCCTGCAGAAGAGGTATCCGAAGCTCTGATCCAACTCCTCGAGGGTCAGACCATTCTCCTCTGCGACAGCGAAAGCCGACCGGCACAGCGAGGGAATCTCGCCCGGAGAGCCTTGGGCGGAATCGGATTCCTTGCCGTGCTGGTGCGGGTCGTGGATCAGGTTCAGGGGTGTCGCGGACGGTGCGGCCGAGTCCGGGGATGGCGGTGAGCTGGTGCTCGTCGGCAACCCGCCGCGGCCGCAGGGTACTCCGGCAACCCGCCGAGTGAGCAATGGGAACCGCCGTTGGCCGAGGCGCACTCACCGGAGCCCGGTCGGATCGTTGTCGATCGCTCAGCCCCTTGGCAGCGCCTCGCATGAGGTTTCGTCGGCGAGGTGCTTACGATCCAGACGGGTAGCCGAGCGGAAGGCGCAGACCGATGCCCGAGAAGAAGGATCACAGTCCGACACCCGAACCCGGTCCACTCGGCGCGGGCGCGCGGGTGCTGGTGCGCCGGCCGTCCGAACCGGCGCAGACCGGTCGGATCATCGAGGACTACGCCGAGCTGACCGACACCGAGGAGCGCGGGCATGCCTGGGCGCCGGTGCACCGGTGGGCTGTCGCCCTCGACGACGGGCGCCTGGTCTTCGCCGACACCGACGACCTCACCGCCGACCCGAGCACGCCAGGATCCACCGGGTAGACCGACCCCGGCCGGCGGAAAGAACCAGCCAGAGACCGTGCCCCCGGGGGACCGAACCAAGCTGGGGTTACGTCACCGCCACGCTGCCGATGACGAAGAACGGTGCCGTGCCGCCGAAGCAGACGACGGTCGCGTTTCCCTTCGCGAAACCCACTGAGCTTTTCCGCAGTCCCCGGGCCCGAACGTTCCGGCGACTGCTGACGGTGCCGGGTCGTCCGATTCGTCTGCTGGTCGGACGCCCGAGCGCCTTGGATGGGGCTGGGCCGCCACTACGCCAGCGGAACCCCTGCGCGGGGGAGTGGCGGTGGGCACAGGCGGCGGTGGACACAGGGGGTTGCGGCAGCCCTACGTGTATCCGGCCCGGCGGATGCCGATGATGCCGCGCACGTAGGCCTGAGAGTGCTTCTACAGCTTCATGTTCGGTCTTCAGACGGGGTGATCGGAGGGGCGGTACGGGGCGACCGGCGCTCGAAGTGCATCACGGTGACGAAAGCGACGAGGGGTGTCGCGTGTGTTGGGATCGTCGGGTGAAACGCCGGTTGGAGCCGTTGATGAGGATTTTCGAAGGATTGCGGCGGCGGCTCGCACAACGATGGCAGGGTGCTGTGCGACGACGGGACTCGGCGCCGGCTCTTTGGTGCGATGCAATCCTAGCTAGCGTAGCTAGCAGTGATGCGTTGTCCGGCCCAAGGACTGTTGTTTCGTTCGTATCGATGACGGTGGGAGTGGAATCCGTGGCGCGTAGGGCTGTGGTGGAGTTGGTGGACGATATCGACGGGACAGTGTTCGGCGACGCGGGGGAGAGCATCCACTACGCGGTTGATGGGGTCGAGTACGAGATCGATCTCAAGGCTGAGCACGCCAAGGAGTTCCGCGACGCTCTCGACTACTACATTGCGCATTCCAGGAGGGTCGGAGGCAGGAAGCACCGCTCGAATCGGGTAACGGACCCGATCGGATCGACTCCGAGGACGGGCGAGGTCAAGAAGATCCGGGAGTGGGCGACGGAACAGGGCTACGAGATGCCCTCCCGGGGCCGGATCCGTGCCGAGATCGTCCAAGCCTTCCACGACGCCCACTGACGCCGCATCGCCCGTCCGAGGGTGATGCCGACTACGGCGTATGGGACCCCAGGTGGACAAGTCTGCGTCGACAACCCTGAAGGTGTCGTCCACAAGGTCGAGGGCGACACACCCCCGACGTGCTGCCTGCTGGTTTAGGGAATTGATCGGGTATCTATCGGTTGGTGGCCCAGGTGTTCGAGTCGGTCGAGTTCGGCGAGGAGGGCGTCTCGGCTGGTGTAGGTCTCGGCGGGGGCGCGAAAATCCTCGTCCGGGGCGGGATGGTGGACCTCCCACCGGGGTCCATCGGCGGCGGTATAGCCGACCGCGATGTGTAATGGTTGGGCGAACTCACCCCACGCCGTCGCGACGTGTTCCCGGTTCGGAACGTGATCCCACGTCCCGTCTTCGTAGCTCTCCCACTCGCGGCGACCCTCGAGCATCCGCGTGAGGGTGGGATCGACAAGGTCGTACTCATCGGGCTTCGGGTTGTCGCCAGTGTCGCGGAGTTTGTGGTAACCGTCGACGGTCAGCTCCGGTGCCAGTTCGATGAGCGCCCTCTCTGCGGTCGCGTCGAATGGGTTGCTGAGGACCATTGCCCTGGAGTCGGGGACACTCGCGTTCGCGATCGGGTTTGTGCCGCGGGTCTGTCGTTTGGCCTTGTTCCGCCTCTTCTTCGCGGCCTGCGTGTCCTGCGTTGCTTTCTTCGAGCGTCCCATGGATGTCCTTTGTTAGGTGGTCTGTCACGGCGTCGTTGATAGGCAGGGAACAATACTGTACGGACGGTTGGCTTTTCATGGGTTTATCTCCCACACCCAACACCGGTGACAGGCAGTGGGAGATCGACGCAGACGCTCAGATGAGTGTTGCGTTGTACGTCGAGAGATGGGATCTGACCAGCTCCAACCCGGCTCGGTCATCGAGCTTGATCGGTCCCCGAGACACGGCCATCAGATCATGCAGTCCCACAGCGGCATTGGGCTTGATCGTCATGACGACGGAAAATTTGTCCTCGTCGTTGCGTGCCCGGTATTTGATACCGAGAACCCCGTCGGTCCCGTGCAGGATGGCTGCCGCCCAGTCCCGGGTGGTCCGATAGTCGACGGGGCCGCATTTCGTCAGCCAGGTGTCCTGACCGATCGCCGCCAGATGTGAGCCGTGCACCAGTGCGACCGGGACATCGTCGGTCACGGTGACCTGGGACAGGACTCGACCGGCCAGCTTGGCCTTCCGCAGGATTCTCGGAACGAGATCATCGGGTGGCAGCGACCGGCAGTAGGTCTCCGCTATGCAGGTGGAGATGTCCTCCCCGAAATAGCTGTAGTGGTACGACCCGTCGGAGGAGTCGAACCGTCCGCCTCCCGCTCCCGCCGGGGTCGGATTCAGGGTCAGGGCGCCCCGGCTCGGGTCGCCGGAGTGGATGCGCCAGAGCTTGGTTCCCGCGGTGAGCGACCCGACGTGCGCGGTCACCGATGCCGGGGGTGGGCGGTTAGGCAAGGTCGTCGGCGATCTCGGCTCGCAGCAACGCGCGCACGGAGTCGAGGGACCCCTCGCCGAGCAGTTGGACCGGGGACTTGCGGTCGTCGGTCGACGGGTTGGGCGAGAGCCACCACGACGCGACACCCCACGGATCGTCCCGGGCACCGAGAGCCACGTTGCCTTCCCGCACTACCTGATTCGCCTCGTCGGACGGGGAGAACTGGAACTGCGGATACCGGAACTTCCCGGCCCGCTTGAGGCCGATGACCTCGCCTTTGGCGCTGAGTTTGCGCAGCGCATCGCTGGGGTTGGCCCAGTTCTTGCCGTAGGTGTTTGCGACCTCTTTGGCGGAGAGGTGCGGGAACGACAGGATGTGTTCGACGGCGTCACTGAGCACCGTCTTCTCGTCGAGGATGTCGTCCGATTCGATGAGCTCGAGGATCGGGTCGTCTCGATCGATTCGTCCGGCCAGCATGATGTGGGTGACCCTGTCGGCGACCAGCCGCATGCTCGGCCTTTTGTGCAGCTCGGCTCGCATGCGGGCGATGAACTCGTGGTCACTCATGCTGTTGTGCTGTGGTTGCGGATCGGACTCGGAGCTCGAGCCTGCGGTCTTTGGCGTCATGTCCCCTCCTCGGTACCCGGGCACGTACCCTCGACCTCACCTCTATATAGAAGTCTACCGTAGATTTGCGCAAGGGCAGAGCCGCGAAGAGTGGCCCGGGTGTATAGCCCGCCGAACTGACCCGCACCCGGGCCGCTCCCGGCACATGCGCTCGTGCGCAGCTGCGGAGCCTTGCCGCGGTCCGCGCGACAGATATGCGACCAGGGGAAACGATGCGCCACGGTGAGAGACGAATCATCGGACAGCAGCTTCGACGAGGACATCGAGTATTGGGGCGGGTCCCACACACTGGGGCCGGCGCCTCGCTGATCGACGTCTCGGCGATCTCAACAGGTCAACGCCCGCATGAACCGCCGAGCGACGGCCGGGGTGCCCTGCCGCTGACAATCCGCGGGCCCGGATCCTCTACAGGACCCGCCAGCCCGGTCCCGGCAACACGTCCGAGCTCCCCGGCATACTCACACCACAACCCCAACCACACACCGAGAGACGGCACCGCCATGATCAGTTGGACCCTCACCATCGCCGCCGAAGACGACGCGACCACCCAGACCGGTGCCGCCCTCGACCTCCGCACCGCAGTCACCGAACTCATCGACGCCGCCAGGGCATCCATCATCGAGGCCGCCGCCGCACACCGGCCCGTCTACACACTCACCCTCGACGGCGACTGGCTCACCTCGATCGCCACCGGCGAAACCCCGACCGGCGCCCCCGACCGCGACCTCGCCCTCGACCGGCTCACCGACATCGAAAACGAGCTCGTCGGCCGCGACCGCGTCCCCGACCCGAACTAGCCGAGAACTAACCGGCACCACGAGCCGTACAGCCGCGGGCGCGGCCGCACGGCGGTGACGGACTCGGGCGCGCGACGGCGATCCGGTCGACGAGGACATGGTGGGGGGTCACCGTGAACGCGCTGGGCCGACATCGCGCGGCCGACGTGGGTCCCTGCTCGAGGGCGACGATGATCGTGGGGAAGCCACAGAAGGTCGGTCGGGGAGCAGCCCGTGAGACGGGCTGTGGCACGGTGCCGGTTCTCCGCCGGACGCGGCACCGCACACCGGGGGTACGAGATGCTACGGATCAGCCGGGGTGTCGGGCCCGGGCAGGATTCCCAGGATGGAGAGCAGGGTTCGGCAGTCCTCGGCGTCGTGGGCGCGTACGGCGGATGGAGTCGGGGTCGTCGTGCTCCACCTCGAACTTCGCCATGACCTCACCGAATATCGCGGCGTTGCGCCCCCGATCCGACACCAGCACTTTGTACCCGATTATCGGCCGAACAACATGGTGGGTGTTCCGACCGGCAGATCTGGACGTATCACCGGCGCCCCCGTGCGACGATGCACCGCGGTTGCCGGTTCGCCCCACACGGATGTGCGGGGCGGCGATGGTGCCGACTCCCGCGAGCACCAGCAGCAGGGCAGTATTGGCGACGATCTCCGTTCGATCGACCGCGGGGACGGTGTCAGCGCGCCTCACGCTGCTGATGGGGGCGGTCGTCGGCGAACATGGCCTCGATCCGGGCCTTGATTTCCTCGGTACTGATCGCGGCGGGGGGGGGGGGGCCCCCCCCCCCCGCGGGGGGGGAGTTTTAAAAAAAAAAAAACCCCCCAAAAAAAACACGATAGAGGTATG